>NCFZ01000034.1 GCA_002281415.1 Burkholderiales bacterium 28-67-8
ATTTCCCCGCTGTCCCGGCACCGGCCCTGATCTCGCAACCCCTTCGAAACCTTCTCCAGCCAGAAAGCCACGCATGAAGATTCACGAATACCAAGGCAAAGAGTTGCTCGCCCGCTACGGCATCCCTGTTCCAAGGGGCTATGCGGCGTTCAGCGTCCACGAAGCGTCGGAAGCGGCTGAAAAGCTGGGCGGGCCGGTGTGGGTTGTGAAGGCGCAGATTCACGCCGGTGGCCGAGGCAAGGGCGGCGGTGTCAAGCTTGCGCGCTCGCTCGACGACGTCAAGAAGCTGGCTGGCGAAATCCTCGGCATGCAGCTCAAGACTCATCAAACCGGACCCGAGGGGCAGAAGGTGCGCCGTTTGCTGGTTGAAGAAGGCGCTGACATCAAGCACGAGTACTACGTCGCCGCCGTCACCGACCGTGGAACGCAAAAGGTCGCGCTGATGGCCTCGAGCGAAGGCGGCATGGACATCGAACAGGTGGCCCACGACACGCCCGAGAAGATCATCAAGGTCTTCGTCGACCCGCTGATCGGCCTCACCGATGCGCAAGGCGCCGAGCTCGCCAACGGCATCGGCATTCCGGCAGCCAGCCAGCCACAAGCCATCGACATCTTCAAGAAGCTCTACACCTGCTACATGGAGACCGACTCCAGCCTGGCCGAGATCAACCCGCTGATTCTCGAAGGCTCGGGAAACATCAAGGCCCTCGACGCGAAGTTCAACTTCGACACCAACGCGCTCTACCGCCATCCCGAAATCGTGGCCTATCGCGACCTTGACGAGGAAGACCCCGCCGAGATCGAAGCCAGCAAGTTCGATCTGGCCTACATCCAGCTCGACGGCAACATCGGTTGCCTGGTCAACGGTGCCGGCCTCGCGATGGCGACCATGGACACCATCAAGTTGTTCGGCGCCGAGCCGGCCAACTTCCTGGACGTGGGTGGTGGCGCCACCGCAGAGAAGGTGACCGAAGCCTTCAAGATCATGCTGGGCAACCCCAAGGTCAAGGCCATTCTGGTCAACATCTTTGGCGGCATCATGCGCTGCGACACCATCGCCGAAGGCGTGATCGCCGCGTGCAAGGCCGTCAACCTGAACGTGCCTCTCGTCGTGCGCATGAAGGGCACCAACGAAGACATCGGCAAGAAGATGCTCGCTGAAAGCGGCCTGCCGATCATCAGCGCCGACTCGATGGCCGACGCTGCCAAGGCCGTGATGGCCGCGCTGGAAAAGTAAGCGCCTTCCGACTAAGGACACACACACCATGAGCATCCTGATCAACAAAGACACCAAGGTCATCACGCAAGGCATCACCGGCAAGACGGGGCAGTTCCACACCCGCATGTGCCGTGACTACGCGAACGGCAAGAACTGCTTCGTCGCCGGCGTCAACCCGAAGAAAGCTGGCGAAGACTTCGAAGGCATCCCCATCTACGCCAGCGTGCGTGAAGCCGCCGGCGCCACGGGCGCCACCGTGAGCGTCATCTACGTGCCGCCTCCCGGCGCCGCCGCGGCCATCTGGGAAGCCGTCGAGGCCGACCTCGATCTGGCCATCTGCATCACCGAAGGCATTCCTGTGCGCGACATGCTCGAAGTGCGCAACAAGATGATCAAGAAGGAAGCGGCCGGCGGCAAGAAGACGCTGCTGCTCGGCCCCAACTGCCCGGGCCTGATCACGCCCGAGGAAATCAAGATCGGCATCATGCCGGGCCACATCCACCGCAAGGGCCGCATCGGCGTGGTCAGCCGCTCAGGCACGCTCACCTATGAAGCGGTGGCACAGCTCACCGAAATCGGCCTTGGCCAGTCGAGCGCGGTGGGCATTGGCGGCGACCCGATCAACGGCCTCAAGCACATTGACATCATGCGGTTGTTCAACGACGACCCTGACACCGACGCCGTCATCATGATCGGTGAGATCGGTGGCCCCGATGAGGCAGAAGCCGCACGCTGGTGCCAGAAGAACATGAAGAAACCCATCGTCGGGTTCATCGCTGGCGTGACCGCTCCGGCGGGCAAGCGCATGGGCCACGCCGGTGCGCTGATCTCGGGCGGCGCCGACACCGCCGATGCCAAACTGGCGGTGATGGAAGAGTGTGGCTTCACTGTCACGCGCAACCCTTCCGAGATGGCCAAGCTGCTCAAGAAACTGCTTTGATGCTAGCCAGGGGCCGGGCGCCGGCGACTCTGCCGCCGCCGCCCGGCGCCCAAACAGTCCTCGGCTGCTTCGGCCGAGTGCTGATCGACGACGATTTCCTGCACGACCCCTACCCGGCGTATCGCCGCTTGCGCGAGCGGGCGCCGGTGGTGTGGAGTGACGAGTTTTTCGGCGGTGCGTGGTTGGTGTCGCGCCACGCCGACGTCGACATGGTGCTTCGAGATCCACGCTTTTCAGCGCAGCGCACCGGCGGCTGGGTCATGCGTGGCAGCGAGCCGCGCACGGAGCTTCGCGGTTTTCAGCGTCTGTTTGCCCGCGCGCTGATCTTTCTCGACGCGCCCGACCATGCTCGCGTGCGCCAGGTCATGACGGGCGCGTTCCGCCCGGCCGATCTTCAGCGTCTGGCGCCACGATTGAAGCAGGTGATCACGGACCGGCTCGACGCGGCCGACCCTGTTTCTGGCTTCGATTTCGTCGGTACGTTGGCGCGACCGTTGCCCGCGCAGGCGATCGCCTCGTTGATGGGCGTGGGTGACGAGGCCGCGCCCGGAGGGTTTCTCGATGGCTCCGATGAGCTGGCGAGCTTTCTGGGCGCGATCGAGCCCACGCGCGAGCAGGCCTTGCGTGCGCAAAGCGCCTTGCTGGCCATGGCAGCGCGGTTCGAGTCGGCCTTGCAGCAACGGCGCTCTTCCGTCGACAAGCCAGGGCGTGACGATGTGCTCGACCGTCTGGTGCGCGCCGAGCGGGACGGGCAAATCCGCGGCAGCGCCGAATTGCTGGCGCAGTGCGTGATGCTGCTGTTCGCCGGCCACGAAACCACCCGGCACTTGCTGGCCAATGGCTTGCAGATCCTGTTGAAGCACCCGACCGTCTGGCGCGCACTCGGGCCAGACCGCGCCTTGCTGCCAGCCGCCGTGCGCGAGTTGTTGCGCTTTGACAGCCCCGTTCAATACACCGGCCGGCGCGTGACCACCGAGACCACGCTGCACGGCCAGACGCTGCGCCGTGGCGACCTGGTGGTGGCACTCATCGGCTCGGCCAACCGCGACCCCGATCATCACGACCGCCCCGACGAGTTCGACATCTCGCGCCGGCCCACGCCCTCGCTGGCCTTCGGGCAGGGCCCGCACGTGTGTCTGGGTGCGTCGCTGACCCTGATGGAAGCGCAGATGGTCTTCTCGGAACTGCTCGATCGCTGGCCGCATCTCGAACTGGCGGGTTCTGCAGCGGCGCATCGCATGGGCAGCCCGCTGTACCGCGGGCCCATTGAATTGCCCGTGCGCCTTTCCCCAGCTGCTGCGGCGGCCTGATCCGGCCCCTACACTGAGGCTGTGTCTTGACTGAACTGAACGAATCCCCAGCATGGAAGCCTTGTTGACCCCCGAGTTCTGGATCGCCGTCGGGCAGATCATCATGATCGACATCCTGCTGGGCGGCGACAACGCGGTGGTGATCGCGTTGGCGTGCCGCAAGTTGCCGCCGCCGCAGCGCGTCAAGGGCATCTTGTGGGGCACCGCCGGCGCGATCGTGCTGCGCGTGATCCTCATCTTCTTCGCGCTGCAGCTGCTGGCCATCCCGTTCCTCAAGCTCGCCGGTGCGGTCTTGCTGGTGTGGATCGGCGTCAAGTTGCTGCTCCCCGAGGACGACGACGGCCACGGCAACATCGAAGGCAGCGACCGTCTCTGGGGCGCGGTCAAGACGGTGATCGTGGCCGATCTGGTGATGAGCGTTGACAACGTCATCGCCATTGCCGGCGCTGCCGAAAACGCTGGCGGAGATCACACGATGCCACTGGTGATCTTTGGCCTGCTGGTGAGCATCCCGATCATCGTGTGGGGCAGCCAGCTGGTCATCGGGCTGATGGATCGTTACCCGGCGATCATCACGCTGGGCGCGATGCTGCTGGGCTGGATTGCCGGCAGCATGGTGCTCAGCGATCCGGCGCTGATCAACGCTGACGTGGTGCCGCAAGTGCCCAAGCTGGTGGTCACCGATGCCCTCAAATACGGTGCTGGCGTCGGCGGCGCACTGCTCGTGCTGCTGCTGGGCAAGGCCATCGCGGCACGGCGAAACGCAACGTCCAATCCATGAGCGGTCGCGCGGTGCCGTCGTCGGCCGAGCGCAGCAACCTGGGCCCTTACCGGATCGAGCATCAGCTCGGCCGTGGTGCCATGGGTGCCGTCTACCTCGCAACGGACCCGCGCACTGGCAAGGCGGTGGCTTTGAAGACCATGGTCCTTGACACCGAGTTCGGTGGCGCCGAACTTGAGGATGCGCGACAGCGCTTTTTCCGTGAGGCCGAAACGGCAGGCCGCCTGCGGCACCCGGACATCGTCAGGATTCTCGATGCCGGTGAGCAGGACGGCACCGCCTATGTCGCGATGGAATACCTGACGGGCCATGACCTGCAGCGTCACGCTCAGACCTCGCAGCTGTTGAGCGTGCCGGTGGTCCTGCAGATCGGCATCCGGGTGGCCGACGCGCTGGCCTACGCGCACAGTCACGGCGTGGTTCACCGCGATGTGAAGCCGGCCAACGTGATGGTCGATCCGGACGCCGGCGTGGTGAAGGTCACCGACTTCGGCATCGCCTGCGTCGCCGATGCCAGCCGCACGAGAACCGGCGTCGTTCTGGGCACGCCGTCGTTCATGTCGCCCGAGCAGCTGTCGGGTCGACGGGTTGACGGGCGCAGCGATCTCTACTCGCTGGGCGTCATGCTGTTTCAGTTGCTGACCGGGCAGCTGCCTCATCAGAACGAGTCGATGGCGCGACTGCTGCATGCGATCGTCAACGAGCCGGCGGCCGACATCCGATCCGTCCGACCGGAGCTTCCCGAGCCGCTGGCGCTGGCGGTGGCGCGCTTGCTGTCCAAGCAGCCCGAGGCTCGCCCGGCCGATGGCTGGCAAGTCGCGAACGAGTTGCGTGCCATCGCGGCGCAGGCCTTGCCAGACGCCAGCCTCCGTTGCGCGCCCGTTGTCACGAACCCGGCGGCCTTGCAGGACTTGGACGCACAGCCGTTTGCCACGACAGTCATCCTCCCGCACCCCGATCGGGCCCACAATCCCGACCGGTGACGGGTCCCGCCATCTCGCGCCCTCAAACCCCCTGTTCGATTCGGCCCCAGTCCATGCCCTTCGAGTTTTTCAGCGCCACCGATCCTGGCCGCTTGCGACGCAACAACGAAGACTCGGTCGCGGTTGATTTCGACGCGTCGCTGGTCGTGCTCGCCGATGGAATGGGCGGCTACAACGCCGGCGAGGTGGCCAGCAACATCGCCACCTCGTTCATTCGCACCGAACTGGGCCGGTGGTTGGTCGAAGCGGCGGCTCAGGCCAGCGATGCCGACGTCCGGCGGGCGATGGACATCTGTGCCGACAACGCCAACCGCGCCATCTTCAACGCCGCCCACAGCAACCCGCAGTACGCGGGCATGGGCACCACGCTGGTGGTGGGCGTGTTTCGAGAACGCCGCCTGTTGCTCGGGCATGTGGGCGATTCGCGTTGCTACCGGTGGCGCGATGGCAAGCTCACGCAACTCACGCGAGACCACTCCTTGCTGCAAGAGCAGATCGATGCAGGGCTCATCACCAAGGAAGAGGCCGCGTTCTCGAACAACAAGAATCTGGTCACCCGTGCCGTGGGGGTCGACGAGACGGTTCCGCTCGAGTGCCAACAGCACGACTTGCAAGGCGGCGATGTGGTGCTGATGTGTTCCGACGGGCTGTCCGACATGATCGATGACGCACGCATCAGCGAGGTGCTGCAGTCCAGCGTCACGCTGGAAGCGTGTGCGAGTGCACTCATCGATGCGGCCAATCAGGCCGGGGGCAAAGATAATATTGCTGTGATCCTGGCAAGGGTCACGGGCCAAGCGGGTGCGGGGCGCAGCTGGTGGCCCTTCAAGCGTTGAAGTCAAGACGCGCCAGCCCACGCTGCCGCGGAAGGCGCCTTCCGCCACCAAGACAAGACAACACACGAGGCCAAGCATGGGCAAACTGGTGATTTCGATGGACGGCGTGGTGATCAAGGAAGTCCAGATCACCAAGGACAAGACCACGCTTGGTCGTCGGCCCTACAACGACATCGTCATCGACAACCTCGCGGTGAGCGGCGAGCACGCGGCGCTCCAGATGGCTGGCGCCGATGTCTTCATTGAAGACCTCAACAGCACCAACGGCACCTACATCAACGGCAAGGCCGTCAAGAAGCAACTGCTCTCGCACAACGACACCATCGAGATCGGCAAGTACAAGATCAAGTACCTGGTTGATCCTGGCGCCGACTACGAAGCCACCCAGATCCTGCGGCCCGGCGATGTCGCCCCGCGGCCTGCAGCCCCAGCGCCTGCATACCAACAGTCAGGATTCGGTGGTCCGACCTCGCTCGACCCGCTGGTGCACGCGGCTGCGTCCATCAAGGTGCTCAACGGCGCGGCGGCCGGTCGCGAGGTCTCGCTGGTCAAGGTGGTCACCACCATCGGCAAGCCCGGCGTGCAGGTGGCGTCGATCACCAAGCGGCCGGTGGGCTATGTGTTCGCCCATGTCGAGGGCGCAGCACGCCCCACCGTCAACGGCAAGCCGCTCGTCACCGAGACGTTGCAGCTCAAGGACGGCGACGTGATCGAGCTGGCGGGCACGCAAATGCAGTTCATCAACCGCTGAACCGGCCCGTCGCATCCGGCTCCACGGCCGTGATGCGCGTCACGGCACAGACGCCGGCATTCGAGGCCTGCTGCTCGGCCTGCCGGCAATTGCCAATTCCGCCCCTAGGCAATGGGGCTTGTGGACATCAGCATCCGCCAGTGTTTCGTCCTGCCGCTGGCATCCCACCATGACCGTTCGCGTACTCGGCTGTTCCGGCTCCATCGCAGCAGGCTGCAAGACGTCATCTTTCCTGCTCGATGACGATGTGCTCATCGATGCCGGCACGGGCGTGAGCGAGTTGCCCCTCGATGCGCTGACATGCATCGACCATGTGCTCATCAGCCACTCGCATCTGGATCACATCTTGTCGCTGGCGCTGCTGGCCGACAGCGTGATGCGCCCGCGTGCCGAGCAGGGCCGTGGGCCGATCCGGGTCCATGCGCTGCCCGAGACGTTGGCGGCCTTGCGCCAGCACATCTTCAACGGCGTGATCTGGCCCGACTTCACGCGCCTGCCCAACGCCGAGCGCCCGGCGCTGCAGTTCGTTCCGTTCGCCGTGGGCGACACGCTCACACTCGGCCGCCGACAGCGTCGCATTGAAGTGTTGAGCGCGGCGCACAGCGTGCCCGCGGTGGGTTTCGCGGTCGACGGTGGCGCGGCGGGCTGGTGGGTCTACACCGGCGACACCGGCGCCAATCCCCTGCTGTGGCAGCGGCTGAGCCACATGCGGGTGGCTCAACTGGTGATCGAGACCACCTTCAGCAACGACGCAGCCCAGGTCGCGCGTCTCAGTCACCACCTCTGCCCGGAGGCGCTCGCCCAGGAACTTCGGCAACTCTCAGGTTGTGTCGATGTGCACATCACCCACATCAAGCCGGGTGAGATGGGCTCGGTGATGGCCGAGATCGCCCGGCTCGAACTGCCACATCGTGTGCGTGCGCTGATGGCCGGCGAGCTCATGCGCTTGGGCTGACCGCTTCTGACAATTTGCGTCAGCTTGCGCGCCCGGCCGACCGCTTTGCGCCACCCCAGGTGACCCAATGCGTCACTCGACCCCCTGAAATGACCAGGATTCACGCTGAAACCGCTGGCACGGCGTCTGCAACTGTGTCTGCGTTCCCACCCCCGATCAACCTGACCTTAGGAATTGACCATGAACCGCTCTATCCGCTCTGTCCAAAAGGGTTTCACCCTCATCGAACTGATGATCGTCGTTGCGATCATCGGCATCCTGGCTGCTGTGGCGCTGCCGGCATACCAGGACTACACGAAGAAGGCCAAGATGTCTGAAGTGATTCTGGCTGGGTCGGCTTGCCGCACCACCATCACCGAAACCGTTCAGTCGGCCACCTCGCTGCCTGGGGCTGGCGCATGGGGCTGTGAATCGGCTTCGGCCACCTCGAAGTACGTGGCTTCGGTGGCCACGTCGAGCGCAGGTGTCGTCACGGTCACCACGCAGGGCTTTGGCGATGCGACCATTGATGCCAAGACCGTTGAGCTCACACCGTACTCCGGCAACGCTTACACCGGCGCCATCGCCGCAGGTGGATCCGTGGGTTCGTGGAAGTGCGGCCCCGGCGCCACCAACCCGGTTCCTGCCAAGTACCTGCCGGGTTCGTGCAAGGGCTGACGGGACATGTATGGAATGGGGGGCCGCTTCGGCGGCCCTTTTTATTGGTGAACCTGCACGCATCCCATGGAAAAAGGTCTTCTCGCATCCGCTGACCGGCTTCGCGCTGCGGGCATCCATCTGGCCTTGTGCCTCCTGGTGGCAGCGCTGGTGGCGCTGGTGGTTTTCCTGTGCTGGTATCCGGCGCCCTTCGCGGATCTGACCCACGTGGCGCCGATCTTTCTGATGCTGGTGGGCATCGACATCGTGGTCGGCCCGGCGCTCACCCTGGTCGTGGCCAAACCCTCCAAGCCTCGAGCCGAACTGCTGCGCGACCTGAGTGTCATCGCGCTGCTTCAGCTGGGCGCGCTGGCCTACGGGCTGCACAGCGTGGCTTCAGCGCGGCCTGTCGCGCTGGTGTTCGAGGTCGATCTGTTCAGGCTGGTGACGGCCAACGAGATCGAGGTGCCTGCGCTGGCCGAGGCTCCGGCGCCGCTGCGCGAGTTGTCCTGGCGGGGGCCGCGGTTGATGGCGGTCGTCAAGCCGGACGATCCGGATGAGCAGTTGCGCACCATCGATCTGGGCTTGGCGGGTGTGCCGCTGTCCGCACTGCCCAAGTACTGGCGCGACTACGAGAGCCACGCCGACGAGGCCTGGCGCAAGGCCAGACCGGTGGCGCTGCTGCTCGAAAAGTACCCACAAATGGCGGCAGATGTTCATGCGGTTGCCGCCGCAGCGGGGCAGCCGGTCGATGCCTTGCGCTTCTTGCCATTGTTGTCGCGCCAGGCCAGCTGGGTCACCTTGATGGCTCCAGGCGCGAAGGTGCTGGGTCATTTGCCGGTGGACGGCTTTTTCTAGCCAGGCCCTGCTTTGATCATCAACCTGCTGGAGCTCTTCGGCCTGATCCTGATCGGTGTGGCCTGGCTGGTGACCGATCACTACCTGCCGTGGCTGTGCGCCTACAACGACAGCGTGGCAGCCGCGGCGCTGTTGTGCCTGCTGGCGCCAACCCTTTCGCGGCTGCGCTCATCGAAGCCACGGGCGGTGCCTGCCGCGTTTTGGGCCCTGGTGGCCGTGGCCTGCATCCCTTGGCTGCAATGGACGTTCGGCCAGCTCGCGTTTTTTGACGACGCGATGCTCGGCAGCGGTTACTTGCTCGGCTTGGCGCTGGCCGTGTTGTGCGGCTTCGAGTGGGCACGTCGGGACGGCTCCGGCTCGGCCGTTCGCATGGCCATCGTCCTGGTGGCGGGTGCTGCGGTGTCGGCCGGCATTGCGCTGATGCAGGGCCTGGAGGTGGGCGACTTGGGTTTTTGGGCCTTGTCGGCCACTCGGGGCGGTCGAGCGGGTGCCAATCTGGCGCAGCCCAACAACCTGGCCACCTTGCTGGGCCTCGGCGCGCTGGCCGTGTTGCTGTTGCGCGAGCGTGGCCGGCTCGGTGCTGGGTCCGCTGCATCCCTGGTCGTGCTGTTGCTGCTCGGCGCGGCCACGACGCAGTCGCGTGCGGCCATGCTGTTTGGTCCGGCGGTGGTCCTGGGTTGGTGGCTGGTCCGCCGGCGAGGGGTGCCGGTTCGCACCTCGTTGGCCGCCATCAGCCTGACGACAGCCGGGCACTGGCTGCTGGTCTATTCCTGGCCATTCCTGCAAAAGGCGCTGCGGCTGCATGACGTCGCCGGGACGCTGGCCGAGCGGCAGGGCGGCGGCGAGCGGCTGAAGGCGTGGGCGATGTTCTTCGACGCCCTGTCGGACGCACCCTGGCTCGGGGTGGGCTGGTTGCAAACGGCCAGCGCCCAGTTGTCGGTGGTCGAACGCCACGGACCGTTGCTTGATGCCGTTTATCAGCATGCCCACAACGTGCTGCTCGAGTTGGTGCTGTGGTGCGGCTACCCGCTGGGCTTGCTGTTGTGCGCAGCCTTGCTGTACTGGTTCACCGACCGAGCCCGGCGAGTGAAATCGGTCGAGGCTGTCGTGGGCCTGCTCATGGTCACCGTCTTGCTCATCCACAGCCTGCTTGAGCTGCCGCACCACTACGCCTATTTCCTGATTCCCGTGGGTTGGTGGGCCGGCCGGGTCGAGCATGACGTGGGCGCCGGCATCGAGCGTGGCGCGAGCTGGCGCTGGCTGCCTGCGGGGCTGGGCCTGGTCATGGTGGTGTTCTTGTTGAAGGACTATCCCGCCGTCGAAGAAAGTTACCGCCGAGCCCTTTTCGAGACCCGACGCATCGGTCCGGCCCATGCCGGAGAACTGGTGCCCGATGCCCCGTTCCTGCCCAGTTTGACGACGACCTTGCATTGGGCCCGCACCCCGGCTGTGGCCGGCATGTCGGCGCAGGACCTGGCCTCGCTCGAGTCCAGCACGAAGCGCTTTCCCTACCCGGCCTCGATGGTGAAGCTGGCGTACGCCTGGGCGCTCAACGGCCGCTTGCCGCAGGCCGTGCAGATGTTCGAGAAGATCTACTTCATCCACGGGATGCCCGCTTATCAGGTCGCGCTGGGGGAGTTGCATGCGCGCGTTCAGGCTGGCGACACGGCGTTGGCTGCGCTCGAGGCTAGCTGTCCCACGCGGTGGGCACCTCGGGAGGCTCACTAAACTCAGACCGATGCGAACTACTCCGGCCCACGGGTTGCTCTGGCTGGCGGCCTGCGTGGCCGTGGTGCCCGCCGCGCTGTTGGCGGTGAGCCTGCCGCCATCGGCGACGTTTCTCAATCAGGCCGCCGCGCTCAGCGGCTGGGGCGTGATGGGCGCGGCGCTTGCGCTCGGTCTGCACCACTCAACCGATGCCAGCGCCCGGCTGGCGCTGCCGCCCATCAACAGGGGGCTGGCGGCCTTGCTGGCTGCGCTGGGGCTGCTGGCGGCTGCGTGCGCCGGCTCGTGGGCCTGGAACGGCCTGCCGTCGTCGATCACTGCATCCAACCTGGGCTTTGTGGCGGCCGCGGCTCTGGTGCTGCTGCTGGGTGCGGCCACCACGGCGGCCGGCGCTGAGAGGCCGGTATTCCGGGCGCTGTGCGTTGCGCTGCTGGTGGCGGGTTTGCTCAGCACCGCAGTCGGTGCGGTGCAGGTGCTCGCGCCCGAATGGGCCGATGGCCACTGGATTGCGCTCACTGCGCTCGAGGGCCGTGCCTCAGGCAATCTGCGCCAGCCCAATCACCTGAGCAGCTTGCTGCTGTGGTCGCTGGTGGCCGGGGTCTGGCTGGCCGAGTCGGGCGGTGTGGCCGATGGCGCACCGTTCGCACGGCGAGCTCGCTCGCGCTGGCCGTTGGCGCTGCTGGCCCTGGCCACGCTCATCTTCGGGCTGGTGCTCAGCGCGTCGCGCACCGGCATGGTCGGCGTGCTGGTGCTGGCGGTGTGGGGCGCGCTCGACCGCTCGCTGTCGCGCCGCGCGCGCGCTTTGCTGCTGGCCATGCCGCTGCTGTATGCCGCTTGCTGGTGGGGTCTGAGCGGCTGGGCCGAGGTGAGCGGCCACGTGTTTGGGGGCGCCGAACGGCTGCGCAGCGAGTCCGATATTTCCAGTTCGCGCTTTGGCATCTGGTCCAACACGCTCGGCCTGATCGTGCAGCACCCGTGGGCCGGCGTGGGCTGGGGTGAGTTCAATCTGGCGTGGTCACTCACGCCGTTTCCACACCGGCCGGTGGCCTTTTTCGACCACACCCACAACCTGCCGCTGCAATTGGTGGTCGAGCTCGGCGTGCCGCTGGGGTTGGGCGTGACCGCACTGCTGGTGGCCGCGCTGTGGCGGGCCTGGCGTGCCACACAACTGACGGCTGTCCGTGATGGCGCGGCCCGCGCGACGCTGCTGCGATCGGCCTGGATGATGGTGCTGCTGGTGGCCTTGCACAGCCTGCTCGAGTACCCGCTGTGGTACGCCTACTTTCTGCTGCCGGCAGCGTTTGCGTGGGGGCTGTGTCTGGGCGTGGATCGGCAAGCTGATGCAGCCGCGGCACGAGCGCGGCCCGGCTGGGCGCTGCTGTGCGGCTCGCTGCTGCTGGCCGCCGGCGGCCTGTTTTCGGTGATCGACTACCTGCCGGTGGTCGCCATCTTCGAGCCGCGTGATGGCGCGGCTGCGCTGCCCGAGCGCATCGCCGCCGGCCAGCGCAGCGTGTTCTTTGCCCACCACGCCGACTACGCCGCGGCGACCACCAGCACCACACCGGCCGGGGTGCTGCAAGGCGTTCAGGGCGCACGGCACTTTCTGCTCGACACGCGGCTGATGATGAGCTGGGCGCGCGCCCTGGCCGAAAGCGGCGACATCGAGCGCGCCCGCCACATCGCGCAGCGCCTGCGCGAGTTCCGCAACCCGGCATCCGCGTCGTTTTTCGAGCCTTGCGACGCCGTGCCCGACGCTGGCTCACCCACCGACGCCACCGAGCCCTTGCCGTTCCAGTGCACGCCACCAGCGCGCGTGTTCGGCTATGAAGACTTCCGGTGAGCCGGGGCCAGGCCGACGAGGCCGAGGCCCTGATCCGGGAGCCCAAGCGGGTCGGCGCCTGCTGACCCGCTTCGGCGCTGGTTGAGCCCAGACGTAAAAAGGCCCCTGGGATCGCCAGGGGCCTCGGCCTTGCGCACCGGCCGCAACCGGCGCCGGTGATGGGCAGATGCTCGCCGCGTCAGACCGGTGGGGCCTTGAACTCGACCTTGGTGGCCACAAACACGCCTGCGTCGTTTTGCGCGCCCTCGATCTCGACGTAAGCGCCGTCGGCCAGGTCGGACGCCGTACCGTGCGCGAAGCGAGCCGCCGATGCATCCACGGCCACACCGTTGACCTTGAAGCTCGATGCCGACGTGAAGTCCGAGATCACGCCGAAGTCTTCGAAGGTGAAGCCCGCTGCGGCGTGGCCGGTCTTGAGCTCCACCTTGGTGGCGATCAGGACGCCGTCCACCACGTGGCCCTTGATTTCAACGTAACTGCCCACGGCCAGCTGCCCCAAGCTGCCGTGCGTGAACACGGCGTTGCTCACATCCACGGTGACGTCGTGGACCACGACCGTCGTTGTGGAGCCCACCGTCGTGAGGCTGCTGACTGCACCGTACAGCTCATTGCGGTCGTTGTCATCGGCGCCGACTTGAACCTTGGTCGCCTTCAGCACGCTGCCGTCCCAGATGCCCTTGACCTTGATCACCTGGCCTGCCGTGATGGACGAGCCGCCCACGAACGTGGCCGCAGACACATCCACCGGCGTGCCCGACACCTTCAACAGGCCGTTGACCGGCGCCGTCTCGGCAATGCCCTTGAGCTTGAGGTACGAGTTGGCTGCCACGTTTTCGCCGTTGGCCGCGCCTTCGTTGACCTTGACCGATGCGGCCGTCAAAACGCCGGTCACCAGGTCGGGGCCGGTGGTGGCCCTGATCTTCACACGCTTGCCGTTGTCCAGACCACTGGGGGCAGGGGAGACCGCCGCGTAGTTCACGGTCAGACCGCCGACCACGAAGGTCTGGGTGATCGTGTCGAGCGCGCTCATGTACCCCACCAGACGCACGCCGGACAGCGCGCTCTTCTTCTCGATCAGCGTGGCCAGCAGCGTGTTGTCGCTTTGCAGGACGCCGTAGACCTCGATGGGGTCGCCCACGATCAGGTCGCCGAATGTCGCCACGCCTTCATAGATCGTGGAGGCGTTGGTGGTGACGGTCTGGCCGAGCAGCACCAGCGTGCCGGCCACCGTGTCGATGGATGTGATCGCACCCGTGGTGCCGTGCGTCAGCGACAACTGCGTGGCCGTGCCGCGCGAGGTGGCGTCGTCGGCATCGCCGCCGACCGTGACCATCATGCCCAGACGCAGCTCGTCGAGGCGGACCGGGTTGCCATCGTCATCCACCGTGTTCGCGCCGACGGTGTCAAAGCGCACGCCGTTGACGATCACCGAGCCGAAGCCGGTGATGGGGCCGGAATAGACCGACGACGTGGGCGCCACGGTGCCCGACGAACCGCCGCCACCGCCACAGCCCACCACAGTCAACGCAACCGCGAGCGCGGCAATCGGGCCACAGGCCCACGGATTGAGTTTGAAATTCATGCTGATCCCTGGAAAATTCACTGACGCAAGTCGGGGCTTTTGCCCCCCGCGGGGAGTCTAGGAGTCAGCGGCGAGCCGTTCCGTGACGCGTTGCCGGGCTTTTGTAACGAGGTGTTGGGCGGCACACCCGTGCGATCTCCTCCGGAGCGTGACGGCCGACGACGGTGCCAAAAGTTACGCTCAGAAACACCTTCGTTACCCGACTGGCGGGGGCTGGAACGGATCAAGCCGCCGATGGCGGCAGCCGTGTTGGCGCCGCCGACAACTCACGCAAACGTTCGTGCGCGGCGTCATCCCACGCAATCGGCAACTGGTTCTTGGCTTGCAGGTAGTGGTGGGTGAACACGTCCAGATAGGCCTCGAGCGTTTGCTCGGCCATGCGCTCGCCCGCCAGGCTCATGCACAGCGCGGCCACCTCGC
The DNA here is from genome assembly GCA_002281415.1 of Burkholderiales bacterium 28-67-8. Taxonomy (GTDB): domain Bacteria; phylum Pseudomonadota; class Gammaproteobacteria; order Burkholderiales; family Burkholderiaceae_C; genus PBB1. Next base: position 14,837 of record NCFZ01000034.1, read on the forward strand.
TGGTGCAGAAGTGGTCGTTGCGCCGCGAGCGGCGCAGCTTGTATTGCGAGACCTGATCCGGGTTCAGGCTGAGCACCGGCAGGTGGTCGAGCCAGGGGCTCTTGCGGAACATCTTGCGCGCTTCAGACCAGGTGCCGTCGAGCAGGATGAACAGCGGGCGCCGTGCCGTCGCGCCATGGCCGGGCTCGGGCGGTGGCAAGGCGTGCACCACCCGCTCGGGCGCCGCGTAGTCCCGCGGAAACACCACATACGGCTGCCACTGCGGATCGCCCAGCAAGGCCAGCAGCGCGGGGTCTGTTTCCGTGCGCGCCCAGCCGAAGGCAAACGTGTCGGCTACCACATCGGCGATCAGCCAGCCCGTGTTGCTGGGCTTGAGCGTTTCGATGTCAGCCATCAGCAGACACACCCCTGCGCGCGTGGGCACCGACGGGCGCAAGGCGCACATGCAGTGGCTGGGCAACAGCCGGCAGCCCGCACACCGCTCCTGCTTGAACCCGCCACGGGCCATGAACGGCTTGGCGCTGCGCGCCAGACGGGCGGTGCGCAGCCGGGAGACGGCGTGGGGCGTGCGGCCCTGCGGCCCGCCGGTCGAAAGACTCAGGCGCCCGCCACTTCTGCCGGCGCCGGCTTGACGTTCAACGGGACCGCCTTGACTCGCTGCTCCTGATGCCACAGGTCGTAGTCGGATTGCATCGCCAGCCACAGGCGCGCATCGCCGCCCCGGGCCTTGCCCAGCCACGCCTCGATGCGCAGGGCCATTTCGGGCGACACGCCGGCCTTCTCATTGAGCAAGCGCGACAGGGTCACGCGGTTCACGCCCAACTGCTGTGCAGCCTCCCTCGGTGACGCTCAGCCCCAAGCCAGGCAGGATGTCCTCTCGCAGGATGGCCGCGGGGTGTGGTGGGTTGTGCATGCGTGTCACGGCGTGGCCTCAGTGATAGTCACGGTAATCAATCAGTTCGGCGTCCTCGCCCTTGAAGGCGAAGGTCATGCGCCAGTTACCGGAGACCCAGACCGACCAGTGACCGGCCATGTTCCCCTTGAGCGGGTGCAGCTTCCAACCGACCTGATTCATGTCCTGCGGGTCTGCGGCACGGTTCAGGGCGCTCAGCATGCGGCCCAGTTTTGCTGCGTGTGACGCCTGAATGTCCGCCGTGCTGCCGGTCTCAAAAAACAGGCGCAGCCCTTTGTGGCGAAAGCTCAGGATCATGGTCAAGTGTAGCCTGTAGCGCTACGCGACCACTCTGTCAATAAATCGCTTTCAGAAGTTGGCGATCACTCTCTCGCCACCCAATCACCCGACTTGCCACCGTGCTTTTCCAGCACGCGCACATTGCCCATCACCATGCTGCGGTCGGCGGCCTTGCACATGTCGTAGATGGTGAGCAGGCCGATCTGCACGGCGGTGAGCGCTTCCATTTCGACGCCGGTGCGGCCATGGGTCTCCACCTGCGCGGTGCAGATGACGCGGCTGGCCTCGCGGTCGATGGCGAAGTCGACCGCCACGCGGGTGATGGGCAGCGGGTGGCACAGCGGGATCAACTCAGGCGTGCGCTTGGCGGCCTGGATAGCGGCGATGCGCGCCACGCCCAGCACGTCGCCCTTGGCCGCGTGGCCGGCTTCGATCAGCGCCAGCGTGGCGCCCAGCATGCGGATGTCGCCGCTGGCTCTGGCGATGCGGTGGGTTTCGGCCTTGGCCGACACGTCGACCATGTGTGCCTGGCCCGCGCTGTCGAAGTGGCTGAGCGGCGAAGTCGCGTTCGGTGCGGCGGGCAGGTCGGGGCAGTCTTCGGAGGCGTTCATGGCGGGCAGGCCGGCGCGTGGCGGCAGAGGTTGGCTGGCATCATAGGCAGCGCTGCGGTCCGTGCCGCACGCGGGCGTCACGTCGTTTGAACTTGGGCGCGCGCCGGGAGTCACACCGTGCCTTTGCGTTGCGAAAGTCCTTCTTGAAGCGTTGTTTTCACTTGCGGCCCGTGTTGCGCCGGTGTCTGGTCTGGCTGACCGGCGCCGCCTTTTGCGTCGGTGCGTTGTCGCCGCCGGCGTTTGCGCAGTCCAATCTGCCGTCGCTGGGCGACACCGCGTCCGAGGACTTCAACATCGGCACCGAGCGCCGCCTGGGCGACGCGATCATGCGCGAGATCATGCGCGACCCCGACTACGTCGACGACCCGATCCTGCTCGAGTACCTGCAGTCGCTGTGGCAGCCACTGGTGGCCGCCGCGCAGTCGCTGGGCGATCTGGATGCCGACCTGCGGCAGCGCTTCGCCTACGAGCCGTTTCTGGTGCGCGACCGCTCCGTCAACGCCTTCGCCTTGCCGGGCGGCTTCGTGGGCGTGCACCTCGGGTTGATGGCGATCACGCAAACGCGCGATGAGCTGGCCTCGGTGCTGGCGCACGAGATGACGCACGTCAACCAGCGCCACATCGCCCGCGGCTTTGCCAACAGCAAGCGGCAAAGCCTCATCACCGCGGCGGCCATGATCCTCGGTGTGCTGGCGGCCACGCGCTCGGGCGGTGCCGACGCGGCCAACGCGATGATCATGGGCGGCCAGGCGCTGGGCATGCAGGGCCAGCTCAATTTCTCGCGCGACATGGAGCGCGAGGCCGACCGCATCGGCATGGCCATGATGACCACCGCCGGCTTCCAGCCCTCGGGCATGGCGGCGATGTTCGAGCGGCTGCAGCAGGCGTCGCGGCTCAACGACTACGGCGGCTTCCCGTACCTGCGCAGCCACCCGTTGACCACCGAGCGCATCGGCGAGGCGCGTGCGCGGCTGGGCACCGTGGGCATCGGTTCGCCGGCCGCGCTGCAAAGCTCGCCGGCCACTGCGCTCGAACACAGCGCTGCGCTGGCGCGGGCCCGCGTGCTCATGGACACGCGCGCCGACTCGCTGCGCCGCTGGCAGGCGCTCGACGGCGAAGGCTCCACCCCCGGCGCGACGCGCGGCGAGCGTTTTGCCGACGACTACTCGAGCGCGCTCGCCTCTAGCCTGCTGCGCGAGTGGGCCGCCGCCGACGCCTCGATTCGCAAGGCGATGAGCCTGGCACGCGGCACGCCGCCGCTGGCGGCCGATGTGCGTGCCGAGCGGGCGGTGCGACTGCTGCAGGTGCAGTCGCTGATCGACCGCGGCGATGTGCGCACCGCGCGCGCGGTGCTCGCGCCGCTCGCACAGCCCGGCAACACCTCGCGCCCGGTGCTGTTGCTCAGCGCGCAGATCGCGCTGGTCATGGGCCGCACGGGCGATGTGCCCGCCGCGCAGCAAAGTGCCGACCAGCTGCAGACCTGGGTCGCGCAGTACCCCGTGGACGCCGAGGCCTGGCTGGCGCTCAGCCGCGTGCGCACTCAGCTCGGGCAAGGCTTGCAGGCGCTGCGCGCCGATGCCGAGTCGCGCTATTCGCTGGGCGATCTGCCGGGCGCCATCGAGCGCTTGCGCGCCGGCCGGCGGCTGGCGGGCACGGCCAGCGGTGCGGGCGATTTCGTCGAGTTGTCGGTGATCGATTCACGCCTGAACACGATCGAGGCACAGCGCCGGCAGCAACTGCTCGACGCCAAGAACCTCTGATCGCCGGCGCCTTGAGGCGCCTCGTCAGGCGTTGAATTTCCGGCCGCTAGACTCGCCGCAAACTCGCGGTGGGGGCCTGATGAAACTCGCAATCCGGTGTGCAGCCTGGGCGCTGCTGGCGTTGTTGGGAAGCCCCGCGCAAGCTGCTTCCATCCGCAGCCTGAGCCCGCAAGGCGAGGTGGCGCACATCGAGCAGGTGGCGCTCTCCTTTTCCGAGGCCGTGGTGCCGTTCGGCGAGCCGCGACTGGCCGATCCGGTGACGCTCATCTGCGTGGGCGCAGCGCCGGCGCTCACCTCGCGCAGCGGCCGCTGGACCAGCGACCGCGACTGGGTCTACGACTTCGACCAAGCGCTGCCGCCCGGTGTGCGCTGCAGCGTGCAGGTGCGCGCCGACTGGAAGCCGCTGGCCGCCGGCGTGCCGGCCACGCTCAGCGGCACCACGGCGTTCCAGTTCAGCACCGGCGGGCCGGCGGTGCTCGACACGCAGCCCTACGACGGCGCGACCATCGAGGAAGACCAGCACTTCGTCTTCACGCTCAACGGCGCAGCCACCGAGCGCAGCGTGGCCGACCACACCTGGTGCGAGGTCGACGGCATTGGCGAGCGTTTGCCGGTGCGCCTCGTCAGCGGCGCCGTGCGCGATCAGATCCTCAAGGCCACCGGAGCGCGCGCGCTCAAGGACGCGAAGCTCGAAGCCGAGCGTCAGGCCAAGCTGCTGGTACTGAGTTGCCCGCGCCCGTTGCCTGCCGACACGGCCGTGCGCGTGGTGTGGGGGCGCGGCATTGCGGCGGCGGCCAACCCGGGCGTGGTCACCCGCACCGAGCAGCGTTTTTCGTACAAGGTGCGCGCCAAGTTCAGCGCCGAGTTCTCGTGCGAGCGTGAGCGCGCCGGCGCGCCGTGCCTGCCGATCCGCCCGCTGGTGCTGCGCTTTTCGGCGCCGGTCGATCGCCAGCTCGCCGCGCAGGTGCGGCTGGTGCCGGCCGGCGGTGCACCGATCGCGCCGCAGCCCGACCCCGACGACCGCGCCACCGAGGTCCAGTCGATCGTGCTGGCCAAACGCGCATCCGACAACACCGTCTTCACGCTGACGCTGCCGGCCGGCCTGAAAGACAGCACCGGCCGGCCGCTGGCCAACGCCGGCGCGTTTCCGATGAAGGTCGCCACTGGCGACGCACCGCCGATCGCCAAGTTCGCCGCGGCGCCGTTCGGCATCGTCGAGCGCTACGCCGAAGCGCCCGGCCCCGGTGCGGCGCCGGCGTTGCTGCCGGTCACGCTGCGCCACGTGCAAAGCGATCTGCGAGCGTCGGCCAGCGCCGGTGCGGTGCGCGTGCGCCGGCTGCAAACCGATGCCGACATCCTCACCTGGTACGCGCGGCTGCGCCGCTATCACGATGGCCAGATCAGCGCCAAGGATGCCGGCTTGCCGCGCGACCAGTGGACCGAGACCGTGTCGCACGTGGACGGGCGCGGCCGCACGCAGCGCCAGCAGGTCGAGCGGTGGATTCAAACGCGCACGCTGTCGCTGCTCAAGACCGACGCGGCGGCGCAGCGGCTCGAGCTGCCGCAATTGCAAGGCGGTGATCCGCGGCCGTTCGAGGTGGTGGGCATCCCGCTGGCCACGCCCGGCTTCCATGTGGTGGAGATCGAATCGGCGCGGCTCGGCCAGGCGCTGCTCGATCCCGCCGCGCCGATGTACGTGCGCACCAGCGCGCTCGTCACCAACCTCGGCGTGCACATGAAGATCGGCCGCGAGAACAGCGCGGTGTGGGTCACCACGCTCGACCGCGCCAAGCCGGTCGATGGCGCCGACGTGGCGATCAGCGACTGCCGCGGCAAGCCGCTGTGGGCCGGACGCACCGACGCACAAGGTCTGGCCCGCGTGCCGCAAGCGCTCGAGCCGCAGCCGGCCGAGTGCCTGGCCGATGGCGGGTACTTCGTGAGCGCGCGCAAGGCCGATGCCTCGGGTGCCGGTGCGCTCGTTGACACCGCGTTCGCCTTCACGAGCTGGCAGCAAGGCATCGAGCCGTGGCGTTTCAACCTGCCCACCAGCAGCTCGAGCGAGCGCGATTCGGTGGCACACACGGTGTTCGACCGCACGCTGCTGCGCGCCGGCGAGACGGTGTCGATGAAGCACTTCGTGCGCGCTGAAACACTGGGCGGCCTGGCACCCTGGAAAGCCGGCGAGCTGCCCGATCGGCTCAAGATCGTTCACCAGGGCAGCGGCCAGCAGATCGTGCAGCCGCTGGTGTGGAACGGCACGCGCCACGCGCTGTCGAGCTGGAACATCCCGCCGGCGGCCAAGCTCGGCACCTACGAGGTGGTGCTCGAGCGCACGGGTGCCAACGAGCGCCAGCGCGCCAGCTGGGTGAGTGGCAGTTTCCGTGTCGAGGAGTTCCGCCTGCCGCTGGTCGATGCGCGGCTGAGTGCGCCCGCGCAGGTGCCTATCGCGCCGCGCGAGCTGCCGCTCGGCGTGCAGCTGACGTACCTGTCGGGTGGCGCCATGGCGCGCTCGCCGGCGCAGGTGTCGGCGGTGCTGCAGCCGCGAGCCGTGCAGTTCGCGGGCTTCGACGGCTACAGCTTCGAGCCGCCACGCGAGCTGCCGGCCACGGGCGAGCGTGATGACGACGAGACCGCGCCGACCGACAACCGACTGGTCGCCGACAAGCTGGCACTGGCCACCGATGCGCAAGGGGCGGCCACGGTGTGGCTCAAGAACCTGCCGCCGATCACCCGTGCGAGTGCGCTGCACAGCGAGCTGACCTACGCCGATCCCAACGGCGAGACGCAAACCGTGAGCAGCCGCATCGACCTGTGGCCCAGCGCCGTGGTGCTGGGCATCCGGTCGAAGTCGTGGGTCAGCGAGCAAGGCCCGGTCAGGTTCAGCGTGGTCGCGCTCGACACGCGCGGGCGACCCATCCGCAGCCAGGCGGTGACGGTGCGCGCACGGTTGGCGCAAACGCTGAGCAGCCGCACGCGCATCGTGGGTGGCTTCTACGCCTACGACAACCGCACCGAGATCAAGGAGCTGGGCACGCTGTGCAGCGGCAACACCGACGAGCGCGGCACGCTGGCGTGCGATGCGCAGATCGACACGCCCGGGCAGATCGAGCTGATCGCGCAGGCCAAGGACGGCGCGGGCCACCCCGCGCAGGCCGCCACCGGCGTGTGGGTGACGCGCCGCGGCGAGCTGTGGTTCGCGCAGGCCAACGACGACCGCATCGACGTGCTGTCCGAAAAGCCGCGCTACCAGCCCGGCGAGACCGCGCGGCTGCAGGTGCGCATGCCGTACCGCGAGGCGACCGCGTTGGTCAGCGTCGAGCGCGAAGGCCTCATCGACACCCGCGTGGTCACGCTGCGCGGCAACGACCCGACCGTCGAGCTGAAGATCGACAAGGCCTGGGGCCCCAACGTGTATGTCAGCGTGCTGGCGCTGCGCGGGCGCATCCGCGAGGTGCCGTGGTATTCGTTTTTCACCTGGGGCTGGCGCGAGCCGCTGAGCTGGGCGCGCTCGTTCTGGTACGACGGCCGCGCCTACCGGGCGCCCACCGCGATGGTTGATCTGTCCAAGCCGTCGTTCAAGTTCGGCGTGGCCGCGCTGCAAGTGGGCACCGCCGCGCATGAGCTCACGGTCAAGGTGAGTACGGACCAGCCGCAGTACGCGGTGCGCCAGAAGGTGCAGGCGCTCGTTCAGGTGACGCAGCCGGTGGCCGGGGGCAAGGCCTTGGGCGTGCCGCAAGCCGGCACCGAAGTGACGTTTGCCGCGGTCGATGAGAGCTTGCTCGAGCTGCGGCCCAACGAATCGTGGGACCTGCTCAAGGCGATGATCCGCACGCGCGCCTGGGGCGTCGAGACCAGCACCGCGCACGGCGAAATCATTGGCCGGCGCCACTTCGGCCGCAAGGCAGTGCCGGCTGGCGGCGGCGGTGGCCGCGGCGGCACGCGCGAGCTGTTCGACACGCTGCTGCTGTGGAAGGCCACCGTCAAGCTCGACGCGAAGGGCGAGGCGCGCATTGAAGTGCCGCTCAACGATTCCCTCACGCGTTTCAGGCTGGTCGCGATTGCCGACGGCCCGCCCGAGGCCGGGATCGCCACCTTCGGCACCGGCAGCACCACGGTGCGCGTGACGCAGGACCTGCAACTGCTGCCGGGCCTGCCGCCGCTGGTGCGCGGCGGCGACCAGTTCAACGCCACGCTCACGCTGCGCAACACCACGGCGCGCGAGATGAAAGTGCGCGCCACGTTGGCCGGCACGGTCAACCGCGATGAGGGCGCCACCGCCACCGGCGCCGCTGGCGCGCCGGCCATCGCCCGATCTCCACTTGCCTTCACGCCGCAGGACGTGGTGCTCGCCGCCGGTGCCGCCAAGGAAATCGCCTGGCCGGTGAGCGTGCCGGTGGACGCTTTCAGCATCAGCTGGGACGCTGCCGTCGAGGCCTTGCCTTTGGCGGGTGCAGCGGGCGCGACCGCGGCGAATGACCGCGTCAAGCTCACGCAGCTGGTGGCCGAGGCGGTGCCCACGCGGGTGATGCAAGCCACCCTCGCGCGGCTCGACGGCGCCTACGCGCTGCCGGTGTCCGCGCCCGCCGGCGCGCTGCCCGAAGCGGGCACGAAGCGCGGCGGCCTGCGCGTGGCGCTGCAGCCGAAGCTCGGCAGCGCGTTGCCGGGGCTGCGCCGCTACTTCGAGACCTACCCGTTCGGCTGCCTCGAGCAAAAGGCCGCGCAGGCGCTCGGTCTGCACGATGCGGCGCGCTGGGCCACGCTGCTCGAGGTACTGCCCACGTACCTGGATGCCGACGGGCTGGCCAACTACTTTCCGGTGCGTGCGGGCGAAGCCCCGGCGGGCAGCGACCGCCTCACCGCGCAGCTGATCGCCACCGCGCAGGAAGCCGGCTTCACGCTGCCCGAGGCGCAGCGCAACGCCATGCTCGAGGGCCTGGCCGCGTTCGTTGACGGCCGCATCGACCACCGGCCGTGGGCGCCGCCCGCCGCGCAAACGCTCAACCTCACGGTGCGCAAGCTGGCCGCGCTCGATGCGCTGGCGCGCCACGGCCGCGCGCAGCCGCGCATGCTGGGCTCGATCGCGCTCACGCCCAACGTGTGGCCGACCGCGGCGGTGATCGACTGGCTGAATCTGCTGCGGCGCTTTCGCGCCCAGAACCAGGCGATGGGCGAGCTGCCGCAGCGCATCGAGCAGGCGCAGCAGATCCTGCGCAGTCGCCTCGCGCTGGGCGGCACCACGCTGAAGTTCAGCGACGAGGCGGGCGATCACTGGTGGTGGCTGATGGACAACGCCGACGCCAATGCGGCGCGGCTGATCCTGGCCGTGATCGACGAGCCCGCGTGGCGCGAGGATTTGCCGCGCATGGTCGTGGGCAGCCTCGGCCGCCAGCGCGAGGGCGCGTGGTCGACCACCACCGCGAACCTGTGGGGTGCCATCGCGCTCGACCGCTTTGCGGCGAAGTTCGAGTCGCAGCCGCCCACCGGCACGAGCGTGCTGCGGCTGGAGGCTGGCACTGCGAGCGCATCGGCCCAGCCGGTGTCGCAGGCTGCGTTCGACTGGGCAAAGCAGCCCGCCGGCGGCGCGCTCACGCTGGCGTGGCCCGAGACGGCCGCGACCTTGTCGGCGCAGCAGTCAGGTCGTGGCGCGCCGTGGCTCACGGTGCAAAGCCTGGCCGCGGTGGCGCTCACGCAGCCGATCAGCGCGGGCTACAGCGTGAAGCGCAGCGTGAGCGCGGTGTCGCGCAAGGACGCCTCGGTCTGGTCGCGTGGTGACGTGGTGCGCGTGCGGCTGGAGATCGATGCGCGCGCCGACATGAGCTGGGTGGTGGTGAGCGATCCGGTGCCCGGCGGCGCCACGCTGCTGGGCTCGGGGCTGGGGCGCGACAGCGCGATCGCGGCGCAAGGGATTGCCGATGGGGCTGACGCCGGTGCCAGCGCCGCCTACGACGAGCGCGGCTTCGAAGCCTTCCGGCGCTACTACGCGCAGCTGCCGCGCGGGCGCCACGTGCTTGAGTACACGTTGCGGCTGAACAGCGTGGGCCACTTCGCGCTGCCGCCGTCGCGCGTCGAGGCGATGTACGCGCCCGAGGCGTTCGGCGAGCTGCCCAACGCGGCCATCGACGTGGTGCCGTGACGCAGATCGCGCTTGCGTTGCGGTGGGGCGGTGTGCACTCGACGTTGGGTCTTGGCCGCCAGCGCTTGCTGTGCGCAGTGGTGGCCATCGCTCGTTCGCTGGTACTCGCAGCGCTGTTCGTGAGCACCGCGGCCACGGCTGCGCTGCCGAGCTTCGAGGCCGTGCGGGCCGCTCACCGGCCGTCCGACACCACGCTGCTCGACCGCCACGGCACGCCGATCCAGACGCTGCGCACCGACATGACGGTGCGCCGGCTGGCGTGGCTGCCGCTGGCCGAGATGTCGCCAGCGCTGCTGCACGCCATCGTGCTCAGCGAAGACCGCGACTTCTACCGCCACAGCGGCGTCGACTGGGGCGCGCTCGCGCACAGCGCCTGGAGCAACGCCTGGAACACGCGCACCCGCGGCGCCTCGACGCTGACGATGCAGCTCGCCGGCCTGCTCGACGACGACTTGCAGCGGCCCGCCGATGGACGCAGCCTGACGCAAAAGGTCGGCCAGATCGTCACCGCGCGCGAGCTCGAAGCGCACTGGAGCAAGACGCAGATCCTCGAGGCGTATCTGAACCGCGTGGCCTGGCGCGGCGAGCTGGTGGGCATCAACGCGCTGGCGCAAACGCTGTTCGGCAAGCACGCCAGCGGGCTCGATGCGCTCGAGGCCGCGGTGGCCGCCGCGCTGGTGCGCGGGCCGAACGCCAGCGCGGCCGTGGTCACGCAACGCAGCTGCGGCGTGCTGCAAGCGCAAGGCCTGTCGTGCGTCGGCGTGGCCTCGCTGGTCGAGAGCGCGCTGACGCGGCGCGGCGGACCACCACTGGGCGAGCAGCTCGCGCCGCACTTCGCGCGCCAGGTGCTCGCCGGCATGAGGCGGCCGGGCGCATCGCTCGCGACCACGCTCGACGCGCGCACGCAGCGCACCGCCAACGCCGCGCTGCACCAGCAACTCGCCGAGCTGAGCGGGCGCAACGTCGAAGACGGCGCGGTGCTCGTGCTCGACAACGCCAGCGGTGAGGTGCTGGCCTGGGTGGGGTCGAGCGGCGAGCTGTCGGACGCGGCGCACGTTGACGGCGTGCTGGCGCGGCGCCAACCCGGCTCCACGCTCAAGCCGTTTGTCTACGGCCTGGCCTTCGAGCAGCGGCTGATCACCCCGGCCAGCCTGATCGACGATGCGCCCACGCAACTGGCCACCGGATCGGGGCTGTACCTGCCGCAGAACTACGACCGCGGCTTCAAGGGCTGGGTGAGCGCGCGCACCGCGCTGGGCGCCAGCCTCAATGTGCCGGCGGTGCGCGTGGGCGCGATGCTCGGCGCCGATGCGCTGTGGGCGCGGCTCAATGCGTTGGGCTTCGAGCTGCCCGAAAGCGGCGGCTACTACGGCGACTCGCTCGCGCTGGGCAGCGCCGACGTGACCTTGCTGGCGCTGACCAACGCCTATCGCGCGCTGGCCAACGGCGGCGTGCTGTCGCCCGTGAAGTGGCGCCGCACGGCGCAGGCCGCGGCGGGTGCGAGCACGGCCTCGCGACCCGCCGGCACGCGTGTGGCCAGCGCCGCGGCGACCTATCTGGTCACCGACATCCTGTCGGACAACAACGCGCGTGCGATGACCTTCGGGCTCGACAGTTCGCTGGCGCTGCACGGGCCGGCGGCCGTGAAGACGGGCACCAGCAAGGACCTGCGCGACAACTGGTGCATCGGCTACACCGACCGCTACACCGTGGGCGTGTGGGTCGGCAACGCGAGCGGCGAGCCGATGCACGACGTGAGCGGCGTCAGCGGGGCCGCGCCGGTGTGGCGCACGCTGATGCAGCAGCTGCACGCCGCAGCGCCGTCCAACCGCGCAGCGCCACCGCCCGGCGTGGTGAGTTATCGAGCGCGCTTCGAGGGCGACCTGGAGCCGGCACGCGACGAGTGGGCGCTCGCCGGTACCGAGCCCGCCACGCGCCGGCCGCAGACTGCGCCCACTCGCTCACGCCGTGAGCCACCGGCCACATCCCCGGACGCGGTCGCACTTGCCGGCGGCCCCTTTGGCATCCGCACACCGCGCAACGGCAGCCTCTATGCGCTCGACCCCGACATGCCGCCGCACGCGCAGAAGATCACCTTCGAGGGCGAAGCCGGCAGCTGGTGGCTCGATGGCAAGCGGCTGGGACAGGGCACGCGCTGGCGCTGGGCGCCGTGGCCCGGTCAGCATGAACTGGAGTTGCGCAACGGCGCTGGCCACGTGCTGCAAGCGGTGCACTTCGAGGTGCGCGGGGCGGGCCTCAAGGCTGCGGTGGCGGCGCGCTGAGTCGACGCGTCTTCAAGCGAGGCCGGCCCGTTGGTCGCGAAGGCTCACATGCGTGGCGGGAACAGCCGCTCCGTGGCCACGTCAATCACCATGCCGCACAGGCTGTACAGCAGCGAGCCGATCAGCGCCGCACCGAAGTTGGCGACATGAAAGCCCTCCAGCAGGTGGGCCGCGAAGAAGAACATCAGCGCATTGATCACGAACAGGAACAAGCCCAGCGTGATCAGCGTGACGGGCAGCGTCAGCAGCACCAGCACCGGACGCAGCAACGTGTTGAGCAACCCGAGCACGAAGGCCGCGCTCATGGCAGCGCCAAAACTGTCGAGTGACACCCCCTCGTAGAGGTAATCCACGAGCAGCAAGGCAGCGGCGAGCAAGAGCCATCGGGCCAGGATTTTCATGAACCAAGAATAACCGCCCATCGATCCGCGCGAGCCCGTTCGGGCCCCCGCCGGTCGGGGCTGGCGCCGAGCAGCCGGCAAAAGCGCTCTCCCCGGCGCAAGAAAGCGGGTTTCTCCTAGGAAACAGGCTTCTCAATGCCCTGGGCAGCAGGTACGATCGCCGTCGCACGAACGCTGGGAAGACGGGGGCTCATGCGGCCTTCCACCAGCACGTCACATCAACCCCTTATTTGATGGAGAAAATTCAAATGGCAACTGCGAAGAAAGCCCCGGCCAAAGCGGCTGTGGCAACGAAAGCGGCACCCGCAAAGAAGGCTGCTGTGGCCGCCAAGGCACCAGCCAAGAAAGCGGCAGCCAAGACCGCTGCACCCGCTGTCAAGCGCACGGCCAA
>NCFZ01000035.1 GCA_002281415.1 Burkholderiales bacterium 28-67-8
CGCCTGGGCCACCGTGGGCTCGTGCGCGCAGATCGGCAAGAACGTGCACCTGAGCGGCGGCGTGGGCATCGGCGGCGTGCTCGAGCCGCTGCAGGCCAATCCGACCATCATCGAAGACAACTGCTTCATCGGCGCGCGCTCGGAGATCGTCGAAGGCGTGATCGTCGAAGAGAACTCGGTGATCTCGATGGGTGTGTACATCGGCCAGAGCACCAAGATCTACGACCGTGCCACTGGCGAGGTGAGCTACGGCCGCGTGCCTGCAGGCTCGGTCGTGGTCAGCGGCAACCTGCCCAGCGCCGACGGCACGCACAGCTTGTACTGCGCGGTGATCGTGAAGAAGGTCGACGCGCAAACCCGCGCCAAGACCAGCCTCAACGACTTGCTGCGCGCCTGACCTTCAACGCATCGAACGGGAGCCGGACATGAGCGGTGGGAACATGGAGAAGGTCTTCAAGTTGATGGCCGAGCGTCAAGCCTCGGACGTCTACCTGTCAGCCGCCACGCCCATCCAGGTCAAGATCAGCGGCCAGATGCTGCAGCTGAGCGACCAGCCGCTCACGCCCGATCAGCCGCGCCAGCTGCTCGCCGAGGTGCTCACGCCGGTGCAGATGGAAGAACTCGATCGCACTGGCGAGCTGAACGTTGCCGTGGGCGTGTCAGGCATCGGCCGATTCCGTCTGAGTGCGTTTCGTCAGCGCGGCTCGATCGCCGGGGTGTTTCGCTTCATCCCGTACCAGATCCCGACGCTCGAAAGCCTGCACCTGCCCCCGCTGCTCAACACGCTGGCTCTGGCCAAGCGCGGGCTGATCCTGATGGTGGGGTCGACCGGGGCGGGCAAGTCCACGACGCTGGCCGCCATGCTCGAACAGCGCAACCTCGACATGACCGGCCACATTCTCACGATCGAGGATCCGATCGAGTTCCTGTTTCGCAACAAGCAGTCTGTGGTCAACCAGCGCGAGGTCGGCCGCGACACCGAGTCGCTGCAAGTGGGCCTGAAGAACGCGCTGCGCCAGGCGCCCGACTGCATCCTGATCGGTGAAATCCGCGACCGCGAGACGATGAGCGCCGCGCTGTCGTATTCGCTGTCGGGCCACCTGGTGCTGTCCACCTTGCACGCCAACAACAGTTACCACGCGCTCAGCCGCATCCTGTCGTTCTACCCGCCCGAGGCGCGCCCCACGATGCTGTCCGACCTGGCCGCCGGCCTGCGTGCGGTGGTGTCGCAACGGCTGCTGCGCGGCGTGTCGGGCAACCGCGTCGCGGCGGTCGAGGTGATGCTCAACACGCAGCTGGTGTCCGACCTGATCGAGTCCGGTGATCTGGGCGGCGTGCGCGACGCCATGGAAAAGTCGATGGCCGAAGGCTCGCAGACCTTCGAGGAAGACCTCGCCCGCCTGATCAACCTCGGGCTGGTCTCCAAGGACGAAGGCCTGGCCTACGCCGACTCGCCCACCAACCTCATGTGGCGACTGCAAAACGACGACGCCACCAGCGCCGCCAAGGCCAAGAAGGCTGCCCCCAAGCTTGAAGTGTCCGACGAAGAGCCCGTCTTCACCGACGTCATTCTTGACGTGGTGAGCGCGCCGCCAGCCGCGCCACGTTCCGCCTCGCCCTTCATGCCCGGCATCAAGCGCTGAAGCCCAACTTTTCCTTTGACCGTGAAACCGCACCACCCATGACCCTGCTCGATCTGATCACGCGCGAAGCCGCCCGCCTCAAAAAGGCGGGCGTTTCATTTGGGCATGGCACGGCCAATGCCTTCGACGAGGCCGCCTGGCTGGTGCTGTGGAGCCTGGGACTGGACCTCGACTCGCTCGAAACGCACGCCAAGCGCGAACTGTCGGCCGAGGAGGAAGCCAAGGCCTGCGAGCTGATCACCCGCCGCATCGACACCCGCCTGCCCGCGGCCTACATCACGCGCGAAGCCTGGCTGCAAAACGTGCCCTTCCACGTCGATGAGCGCGTCATCGTGCCGCGCTCGTTCATTGCCGAACTGCTGGTCGATGGCGAAGGCCAGGGCACGCTCGACGCGTGGCTGTCCGACCGCACGCAGCGCGTGCTCGACCTGTGCACCGGCAACGGCAGCCTGGCCGTGATCGCAGCGCTGGCTTACCCCGAGATCACCGTCGATGCCTGCGACATCAGCGATGACGCGCTGGCCGTGGCCCGCCTGAATGTCGACCGCCACAAGCTGGGCAGCCGCATCACGCTGATGCACTCCGACTTGCTCGACGGCGTGAGCGGCACCTACGACCTCATCGTGTGCAACCCGCCTTACGTCAATTCGCGCAGCATGGCCAAGCTGCCGGCCGAATACCAGCATGAGCCCGTGCTCGCGCTGGCCGGTGGCGACGACGGCATGGACCTGGTGCGGCGCATCGTGAGTGAAGCCGCCGCGCGACTCACCGACATCGGCGTGCTGGTGCTCGAGATCGGCAACGAGCGACCGCACTTCGAGAGCGCCTTCCGGCGGCTTGAGGTGGTCTGGCTGGAGACCAGCGCGGGCGACAACGCGGTGCTGCTGGTCACCCGCGAGGCGCTCGTGCGCTGGGCGCGCAAGCCGGAGTACCGCGCATGATCACGCTCAAGGATGTGTCGCTGCGTCGCGGCACCAAGCTCGTGCTCGATGCGGCCAACGTGACGCTGCAGCCAGGCGAAAACGTCGGCCTGGTCGGGCGCAACGGCGCGGGCAAGTCGAGCCTGTTCGCGCTGCTGACGAACCGGCTGCAATCGGACGCGGGCGACTTCTACATGCCGCCGCGCTGGCGCGTGGGCGAGGTCGCGCAGAACATGCCCGAGACCGACGACGGCGCCACCGACTTCGTGCTCGAGGGCGACACCCGCCTGATGGAAGCGCAGGCCCTGATCGATGCGGCCGAAGCCGGCGACGACGGCCACGCGATTGCCGACGCGCATCAGGCCATGGCCGATGCCGGCGCCTTCGATGCCCGCCCCCGCGCGCAGGCGCTGCTGATGGGCCTGGGCTTCAAGAACGAACAACTCGACGCGCCGGTCAACAGCTTTTCGGGCGGCTGGCGCATGCGGCTGCAACTGGCGCGCGCGCTGATGTGCCCGGCCGATCTGCTGCTGCTCGACGAGCCCACCAACCACCTGGACCTCGACGCGCTGGTGTGGCTGGAGGCGTGGCTCAAGCGCTTCGAGGGCACGATGCTCGTGATCAGCCACGACCGCGAGTTTCTCGACGCCATCACCAACGTGACGGTGCACCTCGAAGACGCCAAGCTCACGCGCTACGGAGGCAACTACACCGCCTTCGAGGAAATGCGCGCCGAGCGCATGGTGCTGCAGCAGGCCAGCTTCGAAAAGCAAAAAGAGAAGATGGCGCACCTGCAGAAGTTCATCGACCGCTTCAAGGCCCAGGCCAGCAAGGCCAAGCAGGCACAAAGCCGGGTCAAGGCGCTCGACCGCATGGAGCGGCTCGCCCCGGTGCTCACCTCGCGCGAGTTCTCGTTCGAGTTCCGCGAACCACTCAGCCTGCCCAACCCGATGCTCAGCCTGAAGGACGTCGAGTGCGGCTACCCGTCCCTCGTCGAGGGCGAGCCCGACAAGATCATCGTGCGCAACATCAGCCGCTCGGTGCTGGCCGGCCAGCGCATCGGCATCCTGGGCGCCAACGGCCAGGGCAAGTCGACGGTGGTGAAAACCATCGCGCGCGACCAGCAGGCGCTGGGCGGCACCATCACCGAAGGCAAGGGCCTGGCGATCGGCTACTTCGCGCAGCAAGAACTCGACGTGCTGCGACCCGACGAGTCGCCGCTCAACCACATGACGCGTCTGGCGCGCGACGTCGGACCGGCCGGGCGCGAGCAGGAACTGCGCAACTTCCTCGGCCAGTTCCGCTTTGCCGCCGACATGGTCAATCAGGCCGTGGGCACGCTCAGCGGCGGCGAAAAGGCACGCCTCGTGCTGGCCATGCTGGTGTGGCAGCGCCCGAACTTGCTGCTGCTCGACGAGCCAACCAACCACCTCGACCTCGACACCCGCGAGGCGCTGTCGATGGCGCTCAACGAGTTCGAAGGCTCGGTCATGCTGGTCAGCCACGACCGCGCGCTGCTGCGCGAGGTGTGCGACGAGTTCTGGCTGGTGGCCGATGGCGCCGTGCGCCCGTTCGACGGCGACCTCGACGACTACCAGAAGTACCTGCTCGACACCGCACGTGCCCAGGCCAAGGCGCTGCGCGACGCCAACAACGCGGGCAAGAAGGCCGGCGCAGCGCCTGCGCCGGTGGCCGCCAAGCCGGTGGCGTCCGCTCCGGCGTCCTCAGCGCCAGCAAGCCGCGAGGACCGCAAGGCCGACGCGCAAGCGCGGCAAGGCAAGTCCGAAGAACTCAAGCCGCTGCGCAAGGAACTCAACCGCATCGACAACCGGCTGGGCGTGCTGTTCGGCGACCGCACCGCGATCGAAGCCAGCTTTGCCAGCGGCGGCCTGACACCCGCCCAACTGGCCGACCACGGCAAGAAGCTCAAGGCGCTCAGCGAGGAAATCGGCCTGCTCGAAGGCCAGTGGCTCGAGCTCAGCACGCAGGTCGACGAGCTCTCGGCGAAGGTCGGCGCCTGAGCGAACCGCTCAAGCGCTGGCGCGCTCCATCAACCTGAGCATCAGTTCCACACGGGCCTTGGCCGGCGTGAGGCCGTCGACCATCGGCAAGCGGTCGATGGCTGACTGGTGAGCGCGGCCGGGTCCGCTGCGCGGGCTGCACAGCACCGCCAATCCCGTGGCCTGTGCCGCGACCAGCGCTTGCTGCAACTCCCGGTTCACGCTGCCGTTGCCGGTGGCGGCGACCACGATGCCGTCCACGCCATCGGCGCACAAGGCGCGCACCAGCGCACCGGTGGCACCGGCGTGGCTGGTGATGATCTCGACGCGGGGCCAGTCGGCCACGGGCTGGCTGAGCGCAGGATGGCTGGCAGCGGCCGGCCGGCTCGATGGCACTCCGGGCGCAGCGGACCCCGCCGCATCACCACGCAGCCTCAGCCAGCGCAACCGCCCGCCGGCGATCACCCCCAGCGGCCCGGCGTCGCCTGACGCAAAGGCATCGTCCAGGCGCAATGGGTTGGCCTTGCGCACATCGCACGCGTCGTGGACGGTGCCGGCCAGCACCGCCAGCACGCCCGACAGCCCCGGCTCGCGCGCCACTGTGATGGCGTCGCTCAGGTTTTGCGGCCCGTCGGCCTCACGCGCGGTGGCCGGGCGCATGGCGCCGGTCAGCACCACCGGCTTGCCCGATGCCAGCACACGTTGCAGAAACCAGGCGGTTTCTTCCAGCGTGTCGGTGCCGTGCGTGATCACGACGCCAGCCACCTCGGGGCGCGCCAGGTGGTGCGCCACGCGCTGCGCCAGCGTCTGCCAGATCGCGTGGGTCATGTCCTTGCTGTCGATCTGCGCGACCTGCTCGGCCTCGGTGCGGGTGCCCGGTGGCAGGCTCACGCCGGCCAGCAAGGTCTCGATGCCGATCTGGCCGGCGCGGTAGCCCACCACATCGTCGGGAGTTGCGGCCGTGCCAGCGATGGTGCCGCCGGTGCCGAGCACGACGATGCGGGTGTTGTCAGGCGCTGAATTCATGGGGATGTGACCTCGATCGGATGGGAAGACGCCGGGCGCCCCACGATTTTGCGCGGCACCCACCCTTTGCATTTGACGCTCAACTGGATGAAAATACAGCCACTGGATGAATCATCAGTCCGACTCCAAAAACACCGAAAGATCCCCATGCAAGACGCGCCCAAGCTGACCGACCGGCAGCAGCAGATTCTCGATCTGGTGCAAAGCGCCATCGAGCGCACCGGCGCGCCGCCCACGCGGGCCGAGATCGCCACCGAGCTGGGCTTCAAGTCGGCCAACGCCGCCGAAGAGCACCTGCAAGCCCTCGCCCGCAAGGGCGTGATCGAACTGGTGGGCGGCACCTCGCGCGGCATCCGGCTGCGCTCGGAGGCACTGCGCGCGCTCAACCAGATGCGCGGCAAGCAGTACAGCCTGGCGCTGCCGGGCATCGCGCAGCTGAGCTTGCCGCTGGTGGGGCGCGTGGCGGCCGGCAGCCCGATCCTGGCGCAAGAGCACATCGATCAAACCTACATGGTCGAGGCCAGCATGTTCCCGCGCCGTCCCGATTACCTGCTGAAGGTGCGCGGCATGAGCATGCGCGACGCCGGCATCATGGACGGCGACCTGCTCGCGGTGCAAAAGGCACACGACGCCAAGAACGGCCAGATCGTGGTGGCTCGGCTCGGTGATGAGGTCACGGTCAAGCGCTTCAGGCGCAACCGCAACACCATCGAACTGCTGCCCGAAAACCCCGACTTCGAACCCATCGTGGTGGCCAGTGGCGAGACCGACTTCGTGATCGAAGGCCTGGCCGTGGGCCTGATCCGCAACAACATGATGATGTAGCGACACCTCAGGCCGGCGCGCCTGGCGCCGGCAACAAGGCAGTTCAGTCGCGCCCGAGAAAGTCGCCCTTGCCCAGCTCCACGCCGTTGTGGCGCAGCAGCGCGTAGGCGATGGTCAGGTGAAAGTAGAAGTTCGGCAGCACGAAGTGCTTGAGGTAGGCCTCGCCGTCGAACTTGAGCGCCGGCGCGCCACGCATCGGCACCTCGATCGCCTTGCCTTCGCTGCCGTCGATCTGCGCGGCAGGCACCGACGCGATGAACTCTGCGGTCTTGGTGATGCGCGTCTTCAAGTCGGCGATGCTGGCTTCGTTGTCCTCGAACTTCGGCGCTTCGGTGCCCGACAGCCGCGCCACGCAGAACTTGGCCGCATCGCAGGCGATCTGGATCTGCCGCGTGAACGGCAGCATGTCAGGCGCCAGACGCGCCGTTAGCAGCACCGACGGATCGAACTTCTTGGCTGCCGCATGGGCTTCGGCAGCGTCGAGCCAGTGGCCCAGATTGCCCAGCATCTTCAGGAAAACGGGCGTGCTGGCCGAGTGCATCGAAAGGCTCATGGAGGTCTCCTGGCGGAATGGGATCGGACGATGCTACTTGGGTCGCCGGCCACTGGCCGACGGGCACAATCAACGCCTTTGGCCCCGCCCGCTGCCGTGAACATCATCATCCTCGACGACTACCAGGACGCGGTGCGCAAGCTCAAGTGCGCCGACAAGATGGAGGCGCTGCACGCCAAGGTCTTCACCAACACGGTCAAGGGGATCGGACAGCTGTCGGTGAGGCTGCGCGACGCCGAAGTGCTGGTGCTGATCCGCGAGCGTTCGCAGTTGCCCAGGCAGCTGCTCGAGAAACTGCCCCGCCTGCGCCTGATTTCGCAAACCGGCCCGATCGGCTCGCACATCGACATCGAGGCCTGCACGCGGCTGGGCATTGCGGTGGCCGAAGGCGTGGCCTCACCGGTGGCGCCGGCCGAGCTGACCTGGGCGCTGATCATGTCGGCGATGCGCCGGGTGCCGCAGTACATCGGCAACCTCAAGCACGGTGCCTGGCAGCAAGCGGGCCTGAAGGCCTCGTCGATGCCCGCCAACTTCGGCGTGGGCATGGTGCTGCATGGCAAGACGCTGGGCGTGTGGGGCTACGGGCGCATCGGGCAGCTGGTGGCCGGCTACGCGCGCGCCTTCGGCATGAACGTCATCGTGTGGGGAAGCGAGGCGTCACGCGCGCTGGCCGAGTTGCACGGGCTTCAGGCGGCGGCGTCGTGCGAAGAATTTTTCAGCGCGAGCGACGTGCTGTCGCTGCACCTGCGTCTGGCCGACACCACGCGCGGCATCGTCAAGGCCGAGCACCTGTCGCTGATGAAGCCGACCGCGCTGCTGGTCAACACCTCGCGCGCCGAGCTGATCGAAGACGGCGCGCTGGTCTCGGCGCTCAACCGTGGCCGCCCCGGCATGGCCGCGGTCGACGTGTTCGAGAGCGAACCCATCTTGCAGGGCCACCCGCTGCTTCGGCTGGAGAACGCGGTGTGCACGCCGCACATCGGCTACGTCGAGCAAGACAGCTACGAACATGACTTCAGCGCCGCCTTCGACAACGTGGTG
Organism: Burkholderiales bacterium 28-67-8; assembly: GCA_002281415.1. Classification (GTDB taxonomy): domain Bacteria; phylum Pseudomonadota; class Gammaproteobacteria; order Burkholderiales; family Burkholderiaceae_C; genus PBB1. Next base: position 8,009 of record NCFZ01000035.1, read on the forward strand.
AATTTCATCGCCGGCGAGCCCACGAACATCATCAATCCCGAAGCGCTCAAGGTGATCCGCTGATCCCACCCGCAAGCGAAGCGCCACGGGGCGCGCCGCGCTCCCGGGCCGAGGTGTTCCTCACCTTCAACCGGCTGTCGCTGCAGGGCTTCGGCGGCGTGCTGGCGGTGGCGCAACGCGAGCTGGTCGAGCGCCAGCGCTGGCTGAGCCGCGAGGAGTTCCTCGAGCTGCTGTCGGTCGGCCAGGTGCTGCCCGGGCCCAACGTCGTGAACATGTCGATGATGATCGGCCACCGCTTCTTCGGCCTGAGTGGCGCGCTGGCGGGACTGGCCGGCATTCTGGCCGTGCCGTTGCTCATCGTGCTGCTGCTGGCCTCGGTCTACGGCCACTTCGACAGCCACCCGGCGGTGCACGGCGCGCTGCGCGGCATGGGCGCGGTGTCGTCCGGGCTGGTGCTGGCTACCGCCATCAAGCTGCTGGGCAGCCTGCGCTCGAGCGCACTCGGTGTGACCACTGCGGCGGTCTTTGCGACGGCGGCGGCCGCAGCGGTGGGGCTCGCGCACTGGCCGCTGTGGTGGGTGGCGGGCGGACTCGGCTCGCTGGCCGTGGCGCTGGCCTGGCGGCGTCTGGCGCCATGAGCGCGGCCGATCTGATCGGACTGTTCGGCCACTGCCTGATGCTCAGCTTGCTGGCGGTGGGCGGCGCCATCACCACCGCGCCCGACATGCACCGCTATCTGGTGATCGAGCACGGCTGGCTGAACGACGCCCAGTTCACCACCTCGGTCGCCCTGGCGCAGGCCGCACCGGGCCCCAACCTGCTGTTCATCGCCGTGCTCGGCTGGAACGTGGGCGGGCCGCCGGGCGCGCTGGCCACGATGGTGGGCATCCTGCTGCCGTCGACCCTGCTGACGCTGGCGGTCACCCGCTGGGGCCAGGCCCGGCGCGACACGCGCGCGGCACGTGCTTTCACCCAAGGCATCGCGCCGTTGACGCTGGGCTTGCTGGTGGCGACCAGCTGGCTGCTGAGCGAACCGCTGCGCACGCACAGCGCCGCCTGGGCACTGATCGCCGTCACGGTGCTGGTGCTGCTGCGCACGCGGGCCAGCCCGCTGTGGCTGGTGGGGCTGGGCGCAGTGGTGGGCGCGCTCGGCTACGTCTGAGCGGCGGGCGTCGGCCGGTCAGACGCAGCCCCGAGTCACGGGGTGGTGCGCACGGTGGCTGCACTCTGACCGAACAGCACTTTTTTGGATTCCTCGTCGACCACCGGCGCGGTGCTGACTTCTGCGGCGCGGGCGTAGGCGCGCTCGGTGGCGGGCCGCTGCTTGATGCGCTCGAACCACGCGGCCACGTGCGGGGTGTCCTCGATCTTCTGGCTTTGCCACTCGTAGAGCACGATCCAGGGGTAGCTGGCCATGTCGGCGATCGAGTACTCGGACCCCGCGATGAACTCGCGGCCATCGCTCAGGTGCTTGTCGAGCACCGCATACAGCCGCGCGGTTTCCTTCACGTAGCGGTCCATCGCGTATGGAATCTTCTCGGGCGCGTACTGAACGAAGTGGTGGTTCTGGCCGGCCATCGGGCCCAGACCGCCCATCTGCCAGAACAGCCACTGCAGCGCCATGTTGCGACCGCGCAGATCGCCAGGGATGAAGCGACCGATCTTGTCGGCCAGGTACAGCAGAATCGCGCCCGACTCGAACACCGCCAGCGGCTCGCCGCCATCGGCCGGCGCATGGTCGACGATGGCCGGCATCTTGTTGTTGGGCGAGATGCTCAGGAAGTCGGGCTTGAACTGCTCGCCGCGCCCGATGTGCACCGGCACGATCCGGTAAGGCAGACCGGACTCCTCGAGAAACATGGTGATCTTGTGGCCGTTGGGGGTGGGCCAGTAGTACAGGTCGATCATGGTGAGGGCTCCAGGGCGGCACGTTGCCGCGAATGTCGAAGCCTCGATTCTGCGGGGACACCACGGCCAACATTGGCGTGGGGTCAACGAGGGATTACCGCCACCGCCGGCAGCGCCCCGCGCCCGTAGACTGCGCCGCGCCAACCCCCGGAGGATTCGACGTGCTTTTGAACACCGCCAAGTCCCGCGCCAATTCCCCGGCACGGCCGAACAAGATCGTCAGCGCCGCCGAAGCGGTGCGGCTGATCCACGACGGCAACACCGTGGCCACCGGCGGCTTCGTGGGCATCGGATTTGCCGAAGGCGTCGCGATCGCGCTGGAGCAACGGTTCCTCGATTCCCAGGCCGCCACGGGCGTCGGCTCGCCGCGCCAGCTCACGCTGGTCTACGCCGCCGGCCAGGGCGACGGGCGTGACCGCGGGCTGAACCACTTCGGACACAAGGGGCTGGTCAAACGGGTGGTGGGTGGTCACTGGAGCCTGGTGCCCAAGCTGCAGGCGCTGGCACTGGCCGGCGACATCGAGGCCTACAACCTGCCGCAAGGCGTCATCTCGCACCTGTTTCGCGACATCGCCGCGGGCAAGCCCGGCACGCTCACACCGATCGGCCTGGGCACCTTCGTCGACCCGCGTCACGGTGGCGGCAAGGTCAACGACGTCACCACGCAAGATCTGGTGCGCCTGATGGAAATCGACGGCGAGGAGATGCTGTTCTACAAGGCTTTTCCGGTCCACGTCGGCATCATCCGCGCCACCACGGCCGACCCCGATGGCAACCTGACCATGGAGCGCGAGGCGCTCACGCTCGAGGCATTGGCCATCGCGATGGCCGCGCACAACAGCGGCGGCCTCGTCATCGCGCAGGTCGAGCGCATTGCCGAGCGCGGCTCGCTCAACCCGCGGCAAGTCAAGATCCCCGGCGTGCTCGTCGACTGCGTGGTGCTGGCCGAAAAGCCCGAGCACCACATGCAGACCTTCGTCACGCCCTACAGCGCGGCCTATGCCGGCGAGATCCGGGTGCCGGCCAACACCATCGCGCCGATGCCCATGAGCGAACGCAAGCTGATCGCTCGCCGCGCCGCGCTCGAGCTCAAGCACGATTCGGTGGTCAATCTGGGCATCGGCATGCCCGAGGGCGTGGCCGATGTGGCCGCCGAAGAAGAAGTGATCGACCTGCTCACGCTGACCGCCGAGCCGGGCGTGATTGGCGGCATCCCGGCCAGCGGGCTGAATTTCGGCGCCGCAGTGAACACCCAGGCCGTCATCGACCAGCCCAGCCAGTTCGACTTCTACGACGGCGGCGGGCTCGATATCGCGGTGCTCGGCCTGGCGCAAGCCGATGCGCAGGGCAACCTCAATGTCAGCAAGTTCGGGCCGAAGCTGGCCGGCGCGGGCGGCTTCATCAACATCAGCCAATCGGCGCACGCGGTGGTGTTCGTGGGCACCTTCACCGCCGGCGACCTGCAAGTGCGCATCGAGGACGGCCGGGTGCACATCGACCGCGAGGGCAGCCTGCGCAAGTTCGTGCGTGAAGTCGAGCACCGCACCTTCAGCGGCGAGCGCGCCCGCAAGCGAGGCCAGCGGGTGCTCTACGTGACCGAGCGCTGCGTGTTCCAGCTGGCCGAAGCCGGCGGGCTTGAGCTCATCGAGATCGCCCCGGGCATCGACCTCGAGCGTCACATCCTGTCGCAGATGGACTTCCGGCCCGCCATCAGTCCCGAGCTGCGCCTGATGGACGCCAGCTTGTTTGCCGACGTCCCGATGAACCTGCGCAAGCGCATGCTCTCGCTGCCGCTGGCCCAGCGCATCGACTACGACGAGCGCGGCCAGATGCTGTTCGTCAACTTCGAAGGTCTGAACATCGCCAGCGCGCAAGACATCGCCGACATCGAGCTCGAGGTCACCGGCAAGGTGCTGCCGCTGGGCAAGCGGGTCGATGTGATCGTCAACTACGACCACTTCAGCATCCGCCCCGAGCTGATGGACGACTACAGCGCCATGGTCAAACGGCTGACCGACCGGTACTACGCGCAGGTGACGCGCTACGCGGCGAGCAGCTTCGTCAAGGCACGGCTCAGCCCGCAGGCCTGATCAGCAGCGCGCCAGGGACGGCGCCCACAAGCCCTCGACCGCGACGGCTTCGTCCTCGCCCGGCCACGGTGGCATGGTGATGGCCACCGCGCTCACCGGCTCGGTGGCCGACGCCCTGAACTGGAAGTGCGTGCCCAGCGGGACCGTCAGGCACACGCCCGGAAACAGCTCGGTGACTTCCTCGCGCTCGCCCTGCCGGCGCCACATCTCGCCGCGCCCGGTCACCACGTACCAGACCTCTTCCACGCTGCGATGGGTCACGGCCATCGACGTGGCACCCGGCGCCAGCGTGAAGTGCGCCATGCCGCCGCCGCGCAAGGCCAGCAGCACGCGCACGTCGGAGCCATCCGGGGCGGTGACGGTGGGATCGGTCGGCAAGGTGCGAGTGGCAAAGGAGTTCATGGTCGGTGTGTTGAGCGAGGTCGGGGCGAGTGTGATTTCAAACGCGGGCGGATGAGGCGCCCAGCACGATGGCCGCCACCTCCTCAGCGATCGCCATCGCCGAGGTGAGGCCGGGCGACTCGATGCCGAACAACTGCACCACGCCCGCGCAGCCATGCTGCGTCGGGCCGTCGATGCGAAAGTCGGCCCACGGCATGCTGGCGCCGCTGAGCTTGGGGCGGATGCCGCTGTAGGCCGGCGCTAGCGCCGCTTCAGGCAGGCCTGGCCAGTAGCGGCGGATCTCGGCGGCGAAGGCCGCAGCGCGTGTGGCGTCGACGCGGTAGTCCAGCGCCTGACCGGGCACCGACGGACCGGCGGCGTCGTCAGTCAGCCACTCGACATCCGGACCGAACTTGGCCTGGCCGCCCAGATCGAGCGTCAGGTGCACGCCCAACCCGCCGTCGACCGGCATCGGGTAGATCAGCCGCGAAAACGGCGAGCGTCCGGCCAGCGAAAAGTAGTGCCCCTTGGCCAGATGACGCTGAGGGATCGATGCGGCGGGAAAACCGTCGATCGACGCGGCCACCGCCTGCGCGTCGAGCCCGGCGGCGTTGATGACCCAGCGCGCTTCGAGCTCGAACTCGTCGCCGTCGTCACCGGTGCGCGTGCGCACGCACCAGGCGTCGCCGTCACGCGCCGCACCCGCCACGCCGCTGGTCACGGCGAGCAGCGCGCCGGCGGCTTGCGCGTCAGCCAGCAGTGACGTCATCAGGCCATGGCTGTCGACGATGCCGCTGCCCGGCGACAGCAGCGCAGCCTGGCAGATCAGCTGGGGCTCAAGCGCCACCGTCTGCGCGCGGGTCAGGTGTTGCAGGCCCTCGACGCCGTTGTCGCGGGCGCGCGCTGCCAGCGACTCGAGCGCGCCCACATCGGCCTCGCGCGTGGCCACCAGCAGCTTGCCGCAGCGCCGGTGCGCGATGCCGCGCTGCGCGCAGTAATCGGCCAGCAGCCGCGCGCCACGCACGCACAGGCGCGACTTCAGGCTGCCTGGCGGGTTGTACAGGCCGGCGTGCACCACCTCACTGTTGCGCGCGGACACGCCGCTGCCGAATTGCGTCTCGCGCTCGACGATCACCACCTCGAGCCCGGCTTGCGCCAGCGCACGCGCGCAGGCCAGACCCACCACCCCGGCGCCGACGACCAGGGCGTCGACCCGATCGGGGCTCGGGCTTGTCAACAAGGACTCGCTGGGCTCAGGCGCGCTCATGCCGGTCAGCCTAACGCACCGCACCGCGCCCGGTGACGACGCTGCTCAAGGGCACAAGAAGCAGCATGTTCGAGAGGAAAGTCACGAACGAGAACATTTGGTTGCAAATCGCACTCAAGTCCGCAACGTGATCGGCCGAATTGACGGCGGTAAACCTTCCATTTCCGCAAACCACGCGAAAGCGTGGGACGCAAAACCTCCGGCCTAAAGCGCGCAAGCGCCACGGTAGCGGGGCTGCCGGTTCGCAATCGCGAGCTGGCCTCTATCGAAAGAGGCAACACATGAAACGCTCCTTCCCGCTCTCACAGATCGTGGTGGCCGCTGCATTGAGCGTGGCTCCGCTGATGTCACACGCGCGCTTTGACGCCGCCGCGACGCCACCAGCGGCCGATCCATCTGCGACCAGCCAGGAAGCCACCACCGACCGCCTGATCGTGCGCTACCGCTCATCGGCCTCGCAGCAGATTCTGCGCTCGCGCCTGTCGGCCGACGTTGCCGCCAACCGCCAGGGCGTTCGCATCCGTGCGCTGCGCACCATGCACAACGGCGCGCAAGTGATGCAACTGAGCCGCCACATGCAGCCGGGTGAACTCGCCGTGCTGATGCAAAGCCTGCGCAGTGGCGACCCGAGCATCGACTACGTCGAGCCCGACCGCCGCCTGCAGCCGATGTACGTGCCCAATGACAGCCTGTATCCACAGCAATGGTCGCTGTCGGACGTCACCGGCGGCATCCGCGCACCGGACGCGTGGAACCGCGCCACAGGCACCGGCGTGACCATCGCCGTCGTCGACACGGGTGTGCGCCCGCACGCCGATCTGACCGCCAAGCTGCTGCCCGGATATGACTTCGTCACCAGCTCGACGATCGCAGCCGACGGCAACGGCCGCGATGCCGACCCCTCCGACCCGGGTGACTACGCACCGGCCGGCGCGTGCGGCACCGGTTCTGCGGCCAGCAACAGTTCGTGGCACGGCACGCACGTGGCGGGCATCGCCGCAGCTTCGGGCGGCAATGGCTTTGGCGTGACGGGCGTGGCCTTCGGTGCGCGCATCCTGCCGGTGCGAGCGCTCGGTCGCTGCGGCGGCTACACCTCGGACGTGGCCGATGCCATCGTGTGGGCTGCCGGCGGCAGCGTCGCCGGCGCACCGGTCAACGCCAATCCGGCCAAGGTGATCAACGTCTCGCTGGGCGGCACGGGCAGTTGCGACGTGACCTCGCAAAACGCCATCAACACCGCGCGCGCCAAAGGCTCGGTCGTGGTGGTGGCCGCCGGCAACAACAACCAGACCTCCACCGCTCAGTCACCGGCCAACTGTGCCGGCGTGATCGCAGTGGCGGCCACGGGCAAGAGCGGCGGCAAGGCCAGCTACTCGAGCTTCGGCACCAACGTGACGATCGCCGCCCCGGGCGGCGACGCGGGCGCCGGCATCCTGTCGACGCTCAATGCCGGCAAGACCACCCCAGGCGCTGACAGCTACGCGTCGTACATGGGCACGTCGATGGCCACCCCGGTGGTCAGCGGCGTGGTGGCGCTGATGTTCTCGGCCAACAAGTCGCTCACGCCCGATCAGGTCGCCAGCATCCTGAAGGCCAGCGCACGCGCCTTCCCGGCCGCCTGCAACCAGTGCGGCGCCGGCATCGTGGACGCGAACGCCGCCGTGGCACGAGCCGTCGGTACGACGGCTCCTGCACCAGCGCCGGCGCCGGCGCCGGCTCCAGCGCCAGCCCCCGCTCCGGCGCCCGCTCCAGTGGCTGGCGGCTCGGCGATCACTGAGAGCACCGCAGCCAACGACAGCGTGGGCACCGCCCAGGCCATCGCCGCCCTGCCCACGACCGTCTCCGGCACCATCAGCACGACCGCCGACACCGACTACTACAAGGTCACCGTGCCGGCCGGCAAGAAAATGCTGGCCACGTTGACCGCCGGTTCCGGCTCGGGGTTCGGCATGGGCATCTACCTGAC
>NCFZ01000036.1 GCA_002281415.1 Burkholderiales bacterium 28-67-8
GGGATGTAGAGCAGCTCGCGCTTGAACACATAGGCCAGCGGGTGCGGCATCAGCCCCGGGAACGCAAACGTCTCCCAGGTGGACTGGTGCTTGGGCAGCACGATGACCAGCGGCGCCACATTGGCCGCCGCCAGGTTGTCAAGGCCGTGCATGCGGTGGCGCACACCGCAGATCACGCGCGCCGCCGAGATCGACATCGTCAACCAGCCTGCGCACATCCAGTAGATGCGCTCGCCACGCACGAAGATCGACACCAGAACCACCGCCGTGGCCCACGGAACGACGGTGAGCGCCATCCAGAGAAAAAACGCCGCAGAGCGCAGCGACCACCACAACCGTTGCATCAGCTCAAGCCTCCAGTCACAGTGTCCGTGCCATCCACCAGGTCGCCGCGCTGCGTGCGCTCATTGCGGATCCACCAGTCGGCAAACGCGGCCAGATCATCGTGCACACGGGTTCCCGGGACCATGCCGAGTGTGTCGGACAGGGCCTGCCCCGACAGCCCCAGGCTGTTGCCGGTCTTGACCAGATGCGTCGGGCAGCCGGCAGCGGCACCGGCCTGGATGTCGCGAAGCGAGTCGCCCACCATCGGTACGTTCTTCAGCGACACGCCGTAGCGCTCGCCGATCAATTGCATCAACCCCGGCAGCGGCTTGCGACAGTTGCAGCCCTCGTCGGGCATGTGGGGGCAGAAGAACACCGCGTCGATGCGCCCGCCATGCTGCGCCAGCGCCTGGTTCATCTTGACGTGGATCGCGTTGAGCGCAGACATCTCGAACATGCCGCGTCCCAACCCCGACTGGTTGGTGGCCAGCACCGTGCGCCAGCCCGCATGGTTGAGCCGCGCCACCGCCTCGAGCGCACCGGGCAACGGCTCCCACTCCTGCGGCGACTTGACGTAGTAGTCGCTGTCGGCGTTGATCGTGCCGTCGCGGTCGAGAATGATGAGCTTGAGCGGCGCGGCCATGTCAGGTGGCCAATTTCGACAGGTCGGCGACCCGGTTCATCGACGCGTGCAAGCGGGCCAACAAGCCGAGTCGGTTGGCGCGCAGCGCCGCATCATCGGCATTGACCATCACCGATTCGAAAAACGCATCGACAGGCGCCTTCAGCGCCGCGAGTGCTTGCAGCGATCCGGCGTGGTCGCCTCGCTCGAAGGCCGCATCGGCTTGCGGCTGCACCGCCGCCAAGCCCTGCGCCAGCGCCACTTCGGCCGGCTCGACCAGCAAGGCCGCGTCGACATGCGGATCGACCGCGCCTTCGACCTTCTTCAGGATGTTGCTCACACGCTTGTTGGCTGCGGCCAGTGCAGGCGCTTCAGGCAGTGCCGAAAAGGCACGAACTGCGGCCAGCCGCTGGGCGACTTCGCTCAGACGCTGCGGCCGCAGCGCCATCACCGCATCGACTTCCTGTGCGCTGTAGCCTTGCTCGCGCAGGCTGCCCGACAGGCGATCGAAGATGAATTCGGACAGCGCCACCGACGGGTCGGTGACCAGCGCGCCAAACGCCGGCAGGCTGGCGCGCAACAGCACGTCGACATCGAGAGGCAGCGCCTTTTCGGTCAGCATGCGGATCACCCCGAGCGCGTGGCGGCGCAGGGCGAACGGGTCGCGGTCACCGGTGGGCAACTGGCCGATGCCGAACAGGCCGACCAGCGTCTCGAGCTTGTCCGCCAGCGCCACCACCACGCCCACCTCGTTGCGCGGCAGTTCATCGCCGGCAAAGCGCGGCCGGTAGTGGTCCTCGATTGCGAAGGCGATGTCCTCGGGTAGGCCGTCGTGCAGCGCGTAGTAGCGCCCCATCGTGCCTTGCAGTTCGGGGAACTCGCCCACCATGTCGGTCAGCAGATCGGCCTTGGCCAGCTGCGCGGCCTGCGCAGCGCGAGCGGCCAGCGCCTCGCCGCCGAGTTGCAACGCGATGGCGCGAGCGATCGCCTGCACGCGCACGACGCGCTCACCCTGGCTGCCCAGCTTGTTGTGATAGACCACCCGCGACAGTCCGTCGACGCGCGACGCCAGCGTTTTCTTGCGGTCCTGGTCGAAGAAGAACTTGGCGTCGGCCAGGCGCGGACGCACCACGCGCTCGTTGCCGCCGATCACGGCACTGGCATCGGCCGGCCGGATGTTGCTGACGATGAGAAAACGCTCGGTGAGCTTGCCCGCAGCATCCAGCAGCGGGAAGTACTTCTGATTGGCCTTCATCGTGAGGATCAGGCATTCCTGAGGCACCTCGAGAAAGCTCGTCTCGAAGCGCCCGAGCAGCACGTTGGGGCGCTCGACCAGGGCGGTCACTTCATCGAGCAGCGCGGCGTCATCGATGGGGGCCAGACCCTCGAGCGCAGCGGCGTGCTGCAACTGGCGCAAGATCTCGCCGTGGCGATCGGCAAACCCGGCGATCACCGCGCCTTGGTCGACCAGCTGCTCGGCGTAGCGGTCGGCGTGCTGCAGCACCACGGGGTCGATTGCCGCCTCGAAGCGGTGGCCGCGCGTGTTGCGGCCCGACTGCAGGCCCAGCGCCGTGAGCGGCACCACATCGGCGCCATGCAGGGCCACCAGACCGTGCACCGGGCGCACGAAGTGCACGCTGTGCCAGCCAGGCTGGTCGCCCGTCTCGAGCTGGTAGCTCATCAGCTTGGGAATGGGCAGCTTGGCGATCGCGTCATCGAGTGCCTTTTGCAAGCCCACCGCCAGCGTCACGCCGGCCACGATGCTGTCGAAGAACAGCGCTTCGGCCTTGCCGTCGGGCTGGCGCTTGAGCTGCGGCAAGGCTGAGGCATCGACGCCCAGCGCACCGAGCTTTTTCAGCAGCGCAGGCGTGGGCTGGCCGTCGGCGCTCAGGCCCACGGCCACCGGCATCAATTTTTGCGATACCGCCTGATCGGGCGCCACGGAACGCACCGCGCTGATGTGCGCGGCCAGCCGGCGCGGCGAGGCAAACGGTGTCACCGCGGAGTGGTCGGTCGTCAGGCCTTGCGACTTGAGACCATCGGCCAGCAGCTGGGCAAACGCCTCGCCCAGTTTCTTGAGGGCTTTGGGTGGCAGCTCTTCGACGAACAGTTCGACGAGCAGATTGGCTGTGCTCATGGGATCAGGCGGCTTTCTTGTCGCGTTGCTGGGCGAGCTGTGCGATCACTTCATCGGCCCAGGCACGCGGTGCCATCGGGAAGCCCAGCCGTGCGCGGCTGTCGAGGTAGCTCGCGGCAACCGCGCGCGCCAGATTGCGGATGCGCCCGATGTAGGCGGCCCGCTCGGTCACGCTGATCGCACCACGCGCATCCAGCAGGTTGAAGGTATGCGCCGCCTTGAGCACCTGCTCGTAGGCGGGCAAGGCCAACTGGGTGGCGATCAGGTGCTGAGCCTGCTTCTCATGGCTGCCAAAGGCACCCAGCAGGAAGTCCACGTCGCTGTGCTCGAAGTTGTAGGCGCTTTGTTCCTGCTCGTTTTGCAGGTAGACGTCGCCATAGCTGATGCGCTGGCCGTCGGCACCGATCGTCCACGTCAGGTCGTAGACGTTGTCCACGCCTTGCAAGTACATCGCCAGACGCTCGAGGCCGTAGGTGATCTCGCCGGTGATCGGCCGGCAGTCGATGCCACCCACCTGCTGGAAGTAGGTGAACTGCGTGACTTCCATGCCGTTGAGCCAGACCTCCCAGCCCAGGCCCCAAGCGCCGAGCGTCGGGTTCTCCCAGTCGTCCTCGACGAAGCGCACGTCGTTGACCTGCAGGTCGAAGCCCAGCGCCTCGAGCGATCCGAGGTAGAGCTCGAGGATGTTGCTCGGTGCGGGCTTGAGCACGACCTGGAACTGGTAGTAGTGCTGCAAGCGGTTCGGGTTGTTGCCGTAGCGGCCGTCCTTCGGGCGGCGGCTGGGCTGCACGTAGGCGGCCTTCCACGGCTCGGGGCCGAGCGCGCGCAGGAAAGTGGCGGTGTGGCTGGTGCCCGCGCCGACTTCCATGTCATAGGGCTGCAGCAGGGCGCAGCCCTGGGCGTCCCAGTATTGCTGCAGGCGCAGGATGATTTGCTGGAAGGTCAGCATGTCGCAGTGCTCAGGGTGAAAGGGGCGCGGCGCGGCCGACGGTTGAGAAAGCTCATCGGAGCGCGAGAAGGCCCATTTTACGGGCGGGGTCGCGCCGGCGACCGGGCGCGGCGGGCCGGCCACGCCGAGCCGGCCACGATGGCCAGCGCACCGCCGAGCAGCGGCCACAGCCCGCACGCGGCCAGCCAGCGCGCATAGGGCGTCGAACCCGTGCGTCCTTCGACGCTGGCTTCGAGGATGCCCTCGGTAAGCGGCGGCAGCCGCGCGGTGATGCGACCGCGGTGGTCGACCACCGACGTGGCACCGGTGTTGGTCGAGCGGATGAACGGGCGCTGGAATTCGAGTGCACGCATCTGCGAGAACTGCAAGTGCTGGTCTTGCACCAGCAGCCGGCCGAACCACGCCAGATTGCTGACGTTGACGAACACCGTGGCGGCCTGATCACCCACCGCACTCGACGCAATCTCCTCGCCGAACAGGTCCTCGTAGCACACCAGCGGGCGCAGCCGCTGCCCGGCGAAATCCAGCGCGACGGTGGTCTGGCCGCGCGCCTGATCGGCCAGCGGAATGCCCATCAGGGTGACGAACCAGTGGAAGCCCGGCGGGATGATTTCGCCAAAAGGCAGCAGGTGGCGCTTGCCGTAGCGATACTCGCCGCGCGCATCCGACGGGTCGGACGGCAGCGCCAGGGTCGAGTTGACGAAGCCCGTTTCGTCATTGCCCACGAAGATGCCGATCAGCGCGGCGCGCGGCGTGTCGGCATGCCCGGGCAACGGGCGCAACTGCTCGCGCAGGCTCTCCCAGTAGCCCTCGCTGAGTTGCGATCGCGTGAGCGGCACCACCGACTCGGGCGTGACCACCAGCGTGCCGCGGGCAGCGGCCAGTTGCCGCATCAGACCCACCAGCTGCGATTCGAGCCGTGCGGGATCGAACTTGAGTTCCTGCGCGATGTTGGGCTGCAGCAAGCTGACCTCGAGCACCCCGGTGGAGCGCGTGAACTCGCCGGGCAGTGCCTGCGCCAGCAACACCAGCGCAGCCACCACCCCGGTGGGCATGGCCCGCTGGCGCAGCGGCATCGCACGCAGCCAGGGCGCGATCGCGGCAGCCACCAGTGCGGCCAGCGCGCACAGGCCGTACACGCCGATCCAGGGAGCCCACGCCGCCAGCGGCCCGACGGTGTGGGCGTAGCCCGAGGCGATCCATGGGAACCCGGTGAACACCACCGCACGCGCCAGTTCCGCGAGCAGCCAGCAAGCCGACCACAAGGCGATGTCCCAACCCGATCGGCCGGTGCGCAGCCCAGCCCACAACGCCATGGCGCCGGCGTAATACAGACCCAGCAACGCCGCCAGCACCAGCACCGCCGCACCGGCCAGCAGCGGATGCAGCCCGCCGTAGTGATGCATGCTGATGTAGAGCCACCAGAAACCAGCGACCAGCCAGCCCACGGCAAACAACCAGCCCATGAGGGCCGCACGGCGGACGGTGGCGTGAGCGGTGGCGTGGGCCAGCACGCCCAGCGCCAACAACTGCAGCCACCACGCCTCGAACGGCGAGAACGACATCGCCTGCGCCACGCCGGCCAGCAGCACGGCCGGCGCGCTCGCCAGCCAGCGCCAGCGGGTCGAATCGCGGAGGGGGTCGATGGCGCCTGGCGCCAGGCCGCGCATCAAGCGCCGTCGGAGGCCAGCGCCTCTTCGGGCGTGCGGGTGACCTTGAACCAGCGCACCGCGCCGCCGCGGGTCAGCATGACGCCGAACACCAGGCCGCCCAGGCTCACCGATTCGCCGCGGCGCGGCACGCGGCCCATCTCGTGGGCGATCAACCCGCCGATGGTGTCGAAGTCGTCGTGCGGCAGCACCGAGCCGAAGGCCTCGTTGACGGCGGTGATCTCGGCATCGCCGGCCACCCGGTGGCTGCCGTCGGCCAGCGTGTAGACGCTCGATTCGCCGTCCTTGTCGTCGAACTCGTCTTCGATCTCGCCGACGATCTCTTCGAGCACGTCTTCAATCGTGATCAGCCCGGCGGTGCTGCCGAACTCGTCGATGACGATGGCCAGGTGGTTGCGGTTCGAGCGGAAATCCCGCAGCAACTCGTTGAGCCCCTTCGACTCGGGCACGAACACCGCGGGGCGCAGCAAGGTGCGCAAGTTGAGGTCGGGCGAGCGCTGCAGCTTGAGCAGGTCCTTCGCCATCAGGATGCCGATGATGTTGTCGCGCTGGCCGTCGTAGACCGGAAAACGCGAGTGCGCCGTGTCGATGACGACGTGCAGCAAGTCGTCGTAGTCGGCCTCGATGTCGAGCAGATCCATGTGCGGCGCTGCGACCATCACGTCGCCGGCGGTCATGTCGGCCATGCGGATGACGCCTTCGAGCATCATTCGCGACTCGGGAGCGATCAACGCGCGGTGCTCGGCCTGCGCCAGGGCTTCGATGAGTTCGTCGCGCGAGTCGACGCCGGGCGACAGGAGTTCGATCAAACGCTGAAACAGATTGCGTTTCTCGACAGGGTGCAGCGGCTGGCGCGACGGATTTTTGGGGCGTCCTGCCGAGGAGGATCGCGCCGGATGAGGGTCAGACATCGCGCTGGGGCGAGCAGTGAAACACCGGCGCAGCTTACCCGAAGCAAACTTGACAGGTGTGCTAGTTTGATCGGCTGCTTCATGCACACAATTTCCGGCACCGACTTTTCAGGAAACAACCCATGGCTCTGATTCCCGCCACCATCGTCACCGGCTTTCTCGGCTCGGGCAAGACCACCCTGCTCAAGCGGGTGCTGACCGAAGCGCACGGCCAGAAGATCGCCGTCATCGAAAACGAATTCGGCGACGAGAACATCGACAACGAGATCCTCGTTCGCGAGAGCGGCGAGCAGATCATCCAGCTCAACAACGGCTGCGTGTGCTGCTCGATCCGCGAAGACCTGCGCACCACGCTCAGCGACCTGGCCGACAAGAAGCGCAAGGGCGAGCTGCAGTTCGACCGGGTGGTGATCGAGACCACCGGCCTGGCCGACCCCGGCCCCGTGGCGCAGACGTTTTTCATGGACGATGAGATCGCCGAGAACTACCTGCTCGACTCGATCCTGACGCTGGTGGACGCCGTGCACGGCAACCAGCAGCTCGACGACCGCCAGGAAGCGCGCATGCAGATCGGCTTTGCCGATCAGATCTTCATCAGCAAGACCGATCTGGTCGACAAGGAAGCGGTCGATGCCCTTGCCCACCGCATCGGCCACATGAACCCGCGTGCGCCTCAAAGCCGCGTGCATTTCGGCGAGGTGCCGCTGGCCAGCGTGTTCGACCTGCGAGGCTTCAACCTCAACGCCAAACTCGACATCGATCCGAACTTCCTCAATGCCGATGCCCATGATCACCACGATCATGACCACGCGCATGGCGAGCACTGCGATCACCCCAGCCACGCCCACCACCACGCGCACGACGACGATGTGAAGTCGTTCGTGTTCCGCTCGGACAAGGCGTTCAATCCGGCCAAGCTCGAAGACTTTCTCGGCTCGATCGTGCAGGTCTACGGGCCGAAGATGCTGCGCTACAAGGGTGTGCTCAACATGAAGGGCACCCCGCGCAAGGTGATCTTCCAGGGCGTGCACCAGTTGATGGGCAGCGATCTGGGCCCGCCATGGGCCGCCGGCGAGAAAAAGACCAGCAAGATGGTTTTCATCGGCATCGACCTGCCGAAGGACATATTTCTGCAAGGTCTCGAGCAGTGCCTCGCCTGAGGTCGGGGCGTGGCTACAATCCGCCCCGCTCATCGACCCGTTGGCGGCGCCCCTTCCTGAGAGGAAAGGCGCGTCCACCGCGCGCTGTGGCGGTATAACCCCGCTGCGAGGAGATTCCTGTGGCTCGATCCCCGGTCAAGACTTCGACTGTTGCAGTGAAAACTGCGGCCCCCAAAGCATCGGCCGCGGCGCCCGTGAAACCCTCGCCCACCCAATCTGCAGTCCCGGCGCCCAAGGCGTCGGCCAAGGCACCCGCCTCCAAAGTGTCGGTGCCGGCCGCAAAAGCGCCAACCGCCAAGAAACCTGCCCCGAAACCCATGCTGAAACCCCCTCCGACGCCAGTCTCCGAAGACAAGCTGCCAGCAGCCGAAGTGCCCAAGGCGTCTGTGGCCGTGCCCGTGGCGCCCGTCGTCGCGGTGGTCAAGGCACCGCGAGCCAAGTCGGCAGCGAAGTCCCGCTACGGCGCGCCGATGCCGGTCGCCCCACTGCCACCGCCCACCTCGCGCTTTGCCGACCGCTTCGCTCCGCCACGGCCGCCAACCCGGCAGATGAGCAACCTGCAGGACGACGCACCGCGCATCGCACCCAAAGCCGACCCCAAGCTCGCCAACGCCTGGAAGACCAAGGCCGGTGCCGAACTGAGCGAAGCCGAAGTGCTGGCCATGCCCGAGAGCGAGTACATGGGCGACAAGCAGCTCGAGTTCTTCCGTGCCACGCTCAAGAAGCTCAAGGACGACCTGCTGAGCAACGCCGGTGAAACCACCGAGCACCTGCGCGAGGACACCTCGATCGTTCCGGATCCGGCCGATCGGGCCACGATCGAGGAAGAGCACGCCCTGGAGCTGCGCACCCGTGACCGCGAGCGCAAGCTGCTCAAGAAGATTTCGCAATCGCTGGGCCGCATAGAAAGCGGCGAATACGGTTTTTGCGATGAAACCGGCGAGCCCATCGGACTCGGCCGGTTGATCGCGCGCCCCACCGCGACCTTGTCTCTTGAAGCGCAGCAGCGTCGCGAGTTGAAGCAAAAGATGTTCGGCGACTGAACGCACAAGACGCTCACGGTCGGCGCACGCCATGACGGATTCCAAAGACGCGGGGAGCTTCTTCCGCAAGGTCGCCAAGTTCGTCGCGAACCCGACTCTCGAGTGGAGCGCCCTGAGCCCGGGCGCGCCCGACTCGGTCGAGAACGAACTCGACCGTGCCGAACTCAAGGCCATGATCGAGCGCAAGCGCCGCAATGACTTCGTGCGCAAGCGTGAGTTCGACATGCTGCGCAAGGTGCGTCGCGAGGGGTTGACCCCGGAGCAGCTCGCCGCACTGGGCGATGCCTCTCCGATGGGCGACTCCGAAATCCGCATGCATGAGCGCGAGGTGTCGCCCAGCTCCGGCATGAAGGCCAAGATCGACGCGATCGAACGACAGATGGTGGGCAACAGCACCATCGAAGCCCTGCGCCGGCCATCGGAGTTCCGGTCTGTCCCCACCGAACCCATGCCGCTGCGGCAGCGTGAGCCGGCAGCGGCTGCCTCCGGCAACGCACCCGTCCCGGCTTCACGCAGCCCCTATGCGCCCGATGTGCCGCTCACCTTCAAGGCGCTCGAGTCCGCCACGTCCTTCGGTCTTCCATCAGGTCTGGCCAGCGGCCCCGAGGTCGTGCACGACCCCGAGCTCGATGAGGCGGTGATCGCGTTCGCCAATGCCGACTTCGCGCTGTGTGAGCAATCGCTGATGCAGCTCACCCAGGCCAACGGACCGCGTGCGCAGCATGCCGAGACCTGGCTCGCCTTGTTCGACCTGCACCGGGCCACGGGCGAGGCCGTCAAGTTCGAACGCCTCGCCCTCGTCTATGCGCAGCAGTTCGGCCGCTCGGCCCCGCAGTGGTACTCGATGCCGCAGCAGATGGCCGAGGCCGCCGGCGAAGATCAGTCCCTGCGCGCGCGCATCGAAGGACAGGTCGGGTGGATCAGCCCCGAGTGGTTCGACCTCGAGCAGGTCGCCGCGCTTCGTTCGCAAACGCTGCAGATGCCCTTGCCCTGGGTGCTCGATTGGAGCGCGCTCAAGGGCATCGATACCGAAGCGGCCGCTCGCCTGAGCGAGTTGTTCCGGCTTTGGATGCCGCAAAAACTGGACATGCGCTGGCTGCATGGCGATCGGCTGTTGCAGTGCCTGCAGGAGGCCGCCCCCAACGGCGTGCGTGACGCGGATCCGGTCTTCTGGATGCTGCGCCTGGATGTGCTGCGTCTGATCAACCGGCCGGACCAGTTCGACGAAGCGGCCATCGACTACTGCGTCACCTACGAAATGTCTCCGCCCTCGTGGGAGCCGGCCCAGTGCCGGGTGCGCTTCGGCGGGTCCAGTGGCAGCACCTGGTCGGCGGCAACGTCGGCCGTCAGCGGTTTGTCGACCAGTTTCGTCGAGTCCCGGCTGACCGAAGACGGCGTGGCCGGGCCGGTCTGGAACGTCGATCTGTCAGGTCAACTCGTCGGCGACATCAGCAGACTGCTTGAAGAGATGAACGCCCAACTGGGCACCGCCTCGATGATCAGCGTGTCGTGCCTGAAGCTGATCCGCGTGGACTTCATTGCCGCGGGCGATCTGCTCAACTGGGTGCTGGCGCGGCGCGCCGAGAACCGCCGCGTGGGCTTCGTCGATGCGCACCGGCTGATCGCCTTGTTCTTCGGTGCGATGGGCATCAACGAGAACGCCTCGATCAAGGTGCGCACCGTCTGATCGTCACGGGGCGCGCTGCGCCTGCAGGGTCAGCAGGCCTTCGAAGATGAGGGTGTCGACCGTCTCGAACGGCAGTTCGACGATCGATGCCAGCTTGGGGGCCGCGCCCCCGCTCATCAGCAGCAGGGGCTGCTGAGCGGCATGCGTCAGCAACCGGCGGTGCATGCGCTCGACGGCACCCGCCATGGCGTGCGCGCCGCCGCTCATCAGCGCGTCGCTCGTGTTGGTGGGAAAGTCGACCACTTCGCCCGTGGGCGCCTTCAGGCCGGCTGTGCCCATCTCGAGGGCACGCAGCATCAAACCGAACCCCGGCAGGATCAGTCCGCCCAGGAAACGGCCATTCGCGTCGAGCGCATCCACGGTCACCGCCGTGCCCACCACCACGACCAAGGCAGGTGGCGGGGTCGCCGCGCCAGCCAAACACACGGCCAGCGCGCGCTGTCGAGCCCCGATGAGGGCCACCCAACGATCGGCGCCAAGGCGGTTGGGGTGGTCGTAGCCGTTGACGACACCGGCGGCGCTGGCGCTCGATGTCACCCAGCGGGGCTCGAGTCCCCACAGGTCCTCGATCTGTTCGGCCACGCGGCGCTTGACGCCCTCGCCGGCCACCACGCATCCGAGCATCTGCGTCGGACGCGGCAGCGATTTCCAGCTGCCCTCGGCCAACTGGTCGATGGTCTCGAGGAACACCGCGCCGTGCGACAGCAACTCGGCGCCGGGCATGGCGCTTTCGTAGATCGCCCACTTCAATCGGGTGTTGCCGACATCGACGGCCAGAAAACTCACGCGGCCTCCCGGTGCATCGTCTGGCGGGCAGACGGTTCTGGTGCCCGGCATGCGCCGGGCGCCATGCAGCGCTGGGGGACAGGCAGCCGTTTCATCGGCGGCGATTGTGCAGGTAAAAAATCCGCCGCCAGCGGCAGCCCGGCGCGACGCGACGCGCGCCTACACTCGAATCGATCCAGCCGCCTCGCCAGCCCGCCCACTGGTCTTCATCGCCATGTCCGTGACCGACCACGATCTCGACGCCTACCGCTACGGCGATGCAGGCAACGGCAAGCGCTTTCACCTGCACCGCATCAGTCCGCAGAGTCGGCCTTGCTCGAGCGGCGACAAGCTCACCGATCAGGCGGCTCTCGAACAACTCACGCTGAAGATCGACGAGTGGCAAAACCTGCTGCTGGCCAACCGCAACCGCAAGTTGCTGGTGGTTCTGCAGGGAACGGACGCCAGCGGCAAGGACGGCACCGTGCGCGATGTGTTCCGCAACACCAGCCCGCTTGGCGTGCGCGCGATCGGCTGGAAAGCCCCCACCGAGGAAGAGCGCGCCCACGATTTCCTGTGGCGCATTCACCAGCGCATGCCGGCGGCCGGCGAGATCGTCGTCTTCAACCGCAGCCACTACGAAGACGTGCTGGTGCCGGTGGTCAACGGCTGGATCACGCCGCCCCAGACCCGCCAGCGTTACGACCAGATCAACGACTTCGAGCGGTTGCTTGTGGAGACTGGCACCACGGTGCTGAAGTTCATGCTGCACATCTCGAAGGAAGAGCAGCGCGCGCGTTTGCAGGCCCGCATCGACGACCAGACCAAGCACTGGAAGTTCAGCCTCGGTGACCTCGAGGTGCGCAAGCAGTGGGACGCCTACCAGCAGGCCTATGCCGATGCGATCTCGGCCACCGGCACCGCCTGGGCGCCCTGGATCGTGGTGCCGGCCGACTCGAAGGCGCACCGCAACCTGATGGTCGCCACCCTGGTCAGCCGCGCCCTCGAAGGCATGGGCCTGAAGCCTCCTCCCGCAGATCCGGCACTGGCGCACCTGAAGGTCGACTGACCCGTGGGCAACCGAAGGTCAGGCCTGGCCTGGACTTCCGGGCGCGGTTGGGCTCGACTCCAAAGCGCGCGGCGCCTCGATGCGCAAGTCGCTCTCGGGTGTCGCCACGCAAGGCAGGATGCAGCCTTCGAGCTTTTCCTCGGCGCTCAGGCCCGGCCACTCGATCAGGTGACGCGCCCGCCCGGCCGTCAGCTGGCAGATACAGGTGCGGCAAGTGCCGTTGCGGCACGAGGTCGGCAGCACGATGCCGGCCAGGCGGGCCGACTCCACCAGCGACACACCCGCCACCGCCTCGAACACCCAGCCCTGGGGCTCGACCACGACGGCAAAGCGCTCGGGGCTGCCACCCGCCCCGGCAGGCTTCAATTCACGGTGAACGCCGTCCATGGACGCCTGCGTGACGGCTGCGCGAAAGCCGCCGGGCTCAGCGCTGCCAGACGACTCCGTCGTCGGTGAGCAGCGCGTCCAGCCCGAGGTCGTCGGCGCTCGCACGCAGCATCGGCAGGAAGCCGTTGGAGTAGCTCAGGCCCACGGTATAGGGGCGCGGGCGCAGCGAGGCCACCGTGCGGTCGTAGAAGCCACCGCCGTAACCCAGGCGGATGCCTTCGGGCCCGTAGCCGATGCAAGGCAGCAGCACCAGTTGCGGGTCGAACGTCGCGGTGCCCTTGGGCTTGGGGATGTCGTAGGCGTCCGGCTCCATCGGGCAGCCCGGGAACCAGACATTGAACTTGAGCGTGGCCTCGGTGCGGTCGACCACCGGCAAGCCGATGCGCCGCTCGTCGGCGCTTTCAGCCCAGCGGTACAGCGCGGGCAACGGATCGAACTCACCCTTGATCGGCCAGTAGCCGCCGATGGCGGTCTCCTTGCGGCTGACCAGCCACACGCGCAGGACGCTTTGCAACTCCACCGCCCGCTCGTGGCGGTCTGGCAAGGCCAGTCGCGCGGCAATCAACTTGGCGCGCAGCGCCGCACGATCGATGGGAGGCTCTGGGGGGATGGCGTTGCTCATGCCAAGATTGTGCAAGAGCGGCCCGTCACGTAGGAAGTTTGTCGTGCGGCCCCGATCGGCCTTCAGCGCACGCCGAGTTCGCTCACCACGCAGTCAAGAGCCCGATCGTGCGGCTGCGGCTGCAATTCGGCCTCATAGACCTCGCCCACCGACCAGGCCACGCCGATCATAGTGACATGCGGGTGCGCCGCCAGCCAGCGATCGAAGTAGCCACCGCCATAGCCGAGCCGCAAACCCGATGCGGTGTAGCCCACGCACGGTGCGAGCACCACGTCGGGCACCACGACCGCGCCATCGCAAGCCGGGATGCCGCACTCGTCTCGCAACGTCGGCGGGAGGCGGTTCCAGTGGCGGTAATCCATGCGCACCGGGTGCCGAAACGAAAATGGCAGCGCCAGCGGCGTGCCCTCGAGCGCTTCATCGCCCAGACAGGCCGCGGTCGCGTCAAATTCCGATTGAACCGACCAGTAAACGCCGAGTCTTTCAGGGGCGAGTTGCGCGATCACGGACATAAGATGCCCGGCAAGCGCGGCTTGTCGCTCGGGCAGGCGCGTGGCGTCGGCCACGAACGCCCGGCGCTGCACCAGCAAGCGCTCGCGCAGGGCCTGGCGGGCTGCCGTCAGCGCATCAACAGAGGATTCGGACATGGATGTATCGGCTGGATGGGAAGTGTTTTGATCGTGAACCGCTGTACGGCCCTGATCAGACTCAGGGGCATTTTGATCCGGTTGTTTTCAGCGCACGCGCCCGACGGAGCGTTGATGCACAGCGGGCCTGAGGGCTCGCGTGCGCCGCGATGCGGCGGCGCCGCCTTGGCGCTGTGCCTGCTGGCAGCGCTGAGCGCCCCGCACGCTGTGAGCGCTGCGCCATCCACGGTGCGCGCAGCGCCCGAGCCGATCCTCGAAGCGCGCGAGGCGTTTCGCAAGCGCGATCGCGCCCGCCTGGCCGCGCTGCGCGAGACCGCCGTCAGCGCCCAGCACCCGCTGGCGCCCTGGGTCGCCTACTGGGACGCCAACGTGCGACTGGGCGAGTTGCAGCAGGCCGATCTCGAGGCCTTCTATGCGCAGTTCAAGGGCACCTACGTCGAAGACCGCCTGCGCAACGACTGGCTGCTCGAGTTGGGGCACCGGCGCGACTGGGCGAACTTCGCGCTCGACTTCCCGCGCTTCCGGATGAACGACGACCGCGAGGTCACCTGTTACGCCGTGCTCACCGACCATCTGGCCGGGCGCAAGGTGCGCGACGCCGCCCGCAGCGCCTGGTTCGCCCAGCGCGAGGCCGACGAAGGCTGCAACCTGATGGCCACCACGCTGATGGAGGCTGGCGTGTTCAAGCCGGCCGACGCGTGGCGCCGTGCCCGGCTGGCGATGGATGCCAACCGCCCGCGCGCCGTCATCCAAGCGGTGGAGCTGGCCAGCAAGACCGCCGACAAGGCCGTGGTGCAAGCGCTGCTCGACGCCCCGGCGCGCTACCTCGTCCACAAGGCCTCGGCCTTCGGACGCGAGCGCTCCGAGCTGGCCACGCTGGCGCTGGTGCGCCTGGCCGCCCTCGACCCCGAAGCCGCAGCCGACGCGCTCAAAACCCGCTGGGAGCACGACCTGCCCGACGATCTGGCCGCGTGGGCCTGGGCGGCCACCGCCAAGCAGTCGGCGATGCGCTTGTCGGATGACGCACCCGAGCAGTTCCAGCGCGCCGGACGCGCTGCAGGCCTCGGGTCCATGGCGGGCTTCAGTCGCCGCGGCGCGACCAAACCGGTGGTCGAGTCTTCAGAGGCCGACTGGCCCGACGACACCCTGGCCTGGAAGGCGCGCGCGGCCTTGCGAGCCAACCAGGGCACCGGCCGCTGGCAGCAGGTGGTGCAAGCCGTCAACGCGATGGGCCCCACCGAGCAGCGCGATCCGGCGTGGGTGTACTGGAAGGCGCGCGGCCTGCAGTCGCTCAGCATCGACTCGCAAGACGGCGACGGCCTGCGCGCTCAGGCGCGCGAGATGCTGGGCAGCATCGCCGGCCAGCTGAGTTTCTACGGCAAGCTGGCCAGCGAGCAGCTCGGCCAGCCGATCACGCTGCCTCCGGCGCCCACGCCGCTGTCCGCGGCCGAACGCGAGGCCGCCGCCCAGAACCCCG
>NCFZ01000216.1 GCA_002281415.1 Burkholderiales bacterium 28-67-8
GGTGGATGTCGTATTCGCGGAGGGAACCATCTTTGACTTCACACACCCGAGTGGACGCACCGAGCGTCACTTCATCCATGCCGTCGCGTCCGTACACCACCAGCGCATGCTCGGCGCCCAGCCGCTGCAGCGCTCGGGCCTGTATGCCCACCAGCTCGGCGTTAAACACGCCCATCAGGATGTTTGGCGCGCCGGCCGGGTTGGTGAGCGGGCCGAGGATGTTGAAGATGGTGCGCACGCCGAGCTCCCGGCGGACGGGGGCCACGTTCTTCATCGCCGGATGATGGGCGGGGGCGAACATGAAACCCAGCCCGGTGTCAGCGATGCAGCGGCTGATGCGATCGGGCGCCAAGGCGATCTGGGCGCCCAGCGCTTCCAGCACGTCAGCGCTGCCTGACTTGCTCGAGACGCTGCGGTTGCCGTGCTTGCTGACCCTGGCGCCACACGCGGCCGCCACGAACATGCTGCAAGTCGAGATGTTGAAGGTGTGCGAGCCGTCGCCGCCGGTGCCGACGATGTCGACCAGATGCCGCCGGTCGGCCACTTCGACCTGGGTCGAGAACTCGCGCATCACCTGCGCTGCGGCGGTGATCTCGCCGACCGTTTCCCTTTTGACCCGCAGGCCGATCAGCAGCGCGGCCAGCACGGCGTGCGACACCTCGCCGCTCATGATGCGGCGCATCAAAGCCAGCATGTCTTCGTGCGGGATTTCCTGGTGGTCGACAAGCCGTGCCAGCGCCTGCTGATCGCTCAAAAGCTGGCTCACGGCTTGAGATCCAGAAAGTTCTTCAACATCGCGTGGCCGTGCTCCGTGAGGATCGACTCGGGGTGGAACTGCACGCCCTCGAGCGGCGTGGCAGTGCCGGCAAGTTCGCGGTGGCGCACGCCCATGATCTCGCCGTCTTCGGTGGTGGCCGTGATCTCGAGCGCAGCGGGCAGCGTCGCGCACTCGATGGCCAGCGAGTGGTAGCGAATCACCGTGAACTTGGCCGGAAGGCCGCTGAAGACACCACGCTCGTCGGTCGAGATCTCGCTGGTCTTGCCGTGCATCTGCACCTTGGCGCGCACGATGTTTCCGCCCAGCGCCGCGCCGATGCTCTGGTGTCCCAGGCACACACCCAGGATGGGCAGCTTTCCCATGAAGTGGCCGATCGACGCCACGCAGATGCCCGCTTCGGCCGGCGAACACGGGCCGGGCGACAGCACCAGCCGGTCGGGCCGTAGCTCAGTGATGCCCTCGAGCGTCAGTTCGTCATTGCGAAACACGCGCACGTCCTCGCCCAGCTCGGCGAAGTACTGCACCAAATTGAAGGTGAAGCTGTCGTAGTTGTCGATCATCAGCAACATGTCGCACCTCCAGCTTCGATGGTGGCGCTGCGCTTGAGGTGATGCGTCATCAGAAGCCCTCCTCGACCAGTTCGGCTGCGCGGATCAGCGCACGGGCCTTGGCTTCGGTTTCGCGCCACTCGAGCTCGGGCACCGAATCGGCCACCACACCGGCAGCGGCCTGCACGTACAGCATCTGGTCCTTGACGATGCCGGTGCGAATGGCAATCGCCACATCCATGTCGCCGGCAAAGCTCAGATAGCCGCAGGCCCCGCCGTAGATGCCGCGCTTGACCGGCTCGAGCTCGTCGATGATCTCCATCGCCCGCACCTTGGGCGCCCCGGTCAGCGTGCCGGCCGGGAAAGTGGCCTTGAGCACATCGAGGTTGGTGATGCCGTCCTTGAGCAGGCCTTCGACGTTGCTCACGATGTGCATCACGTGCGAGTAGCGCTCGACCGTGAAGGCCTCGGTGACCTTGACGCTGCCGGTCTTGGCGATGCGCCCGATGTCGTTGCGCGCCAGGTCGATCAGCATCAGGTGTTCGGCGCGCTCTTTCGGGTCGGCGCTCAGTTCGGCCTCCAGTGCGACGTCCAGCTCGGGCGTGGCGCCACGCGGGCGGGTGCCGGCCAGCGGCCGAATGGTCACCTTGTCGCCGGCCGGCGTGTGCTCGCGGCGCACCAGGATTTCAGGGGAAGCGCCGACGATCTGGAAGTCGCCCATGTCATAGAAATACATGTACGGCGATGGATTGAGCGAGCGCAGCGCGCGGTACAGGCTGAGCGGGCTTTCGGTGTAGGGCTTGCGCAGCCGCTGCCCGACCTGCACTTGCATCATGTCGCCCGCGGCGATGTACTCCTTGGCGCGCAGCACCGCAGCGATGTAGTCGTCCTTGGCAAAGTCGCGCAGCACCTCGCGCGAAGCGGTGGGTGCGACCGGCGGCGCGAGCACGCTGTGGTTGAGCCTCTCGGCGAGCTCAGCCAGCCGCAGCCGGGCGCGCGGCAAGGCGTCGGGCTCCTGCGGATTGGCGTAGACGATCAGCG
This sequence comes from Burkholderiales bacterium 28-67-8, assembly GCA_002281415.1. Lineage (GTDB taxonomy): Bacteria > Pseudomonadota > Gammaproteobacteria > Burkholderiales > Burkholderiaceae_C > PBB1. The sequence goes on from NCFZ01000216.1 coordinate 2,368, forward strand.
ACAGTCGCCCCGACAGGTTGTCGATGACTGCGAGTTCTTCGCACTGAAGCAGCAAGATGTCGGGCGTTCCCAGCCCCCCGGGCAGCTCGGTGTGAGCCAGCTTGGGTTCGATGCAGCGCACCGCGTCGTACCCGAAGTAGCCCGCCAGGCCGCCGCAAAAGCGCGGCAAGCCCGGCTGAAGCGCCACCTTGAACCGCTGCTGATAGGCGGCAATGAAGTCCAGCGGGTTGCCTTCGTGGCGCTCGGTCACCACGCCAGCGGTCACCACCTCGGTGACAAACCCCGTGGCTC
>NCFZ01000037.1 GCA_002281415.1 Burkholderiales bacterium 28-67-8
CCACGCTGTATGCCGACGATGAGCATCTGTTTCCGGCCCTGCTGCAAGGTGCCGACGGATACCTTCTGAATGAAGACCGCTTCGAGGTTCTGGTTGAAGCCTTGCAAAAACTCGTGCGAGGCAAGCCCCTGCTTTCGCCTGCTATTGCCAGACGCATGCTGGCTCACTTCCGACAGGACGCGCAAGACCCCGAGTCCTTGACCTCGAGCGAGATTGAGGTGCTCACGCATGCGAGCAAAGGCTTCACGGTCAAGGAGATCGCCAACCTGATGAAGATCAGGTGGACCGCCGTCAACGAGCACATCAGTTCGGTCTGCAAGAAATTGAGCGCATCGGTTCGAGCCAGCGGCCCTGCCCCGTGAGCTTGTGCCCCTCACCCCACCCCGATGTGGGCGGAGTGAGCGACGACCGGCTTGCACTCATCGCTGACAGCCACCTGAGGCTCACCGGGCGTGCGCTCGTGACACCCACCGGCGATGTGCGCTCATCTCTGTGGAACGCCGGGGCGGTGATCGTGGCGCACGGCACTGAGTCTGACCCCGTGTTCTTTTACGGCAACCGTCAAGCGCTGGCACTGTTCGAGATGGACTGGTCATCGTTCGTGAACATGCCCTCTCGCCTGTCCGCCGAAGCGTTGTTGCGCGAGGAGCGGAACCGCCTGCTTGAGCGGGTGGGTCGTGATGGCTACATCAGCGACTACGCCGGCATCAGGGTCTCGTCGAGCGGCAAGCGCTTTCGCATCGAGCAAGCGGTCGTGTGGAACCTGATCGATGCCTCAGGGGTGTGCCACGGCCAGGCTGCCACCTTCGACCACTGGTCTGCGGCATAGCGCTGCGGCATGGCAACTGCGGCCCCGTCGGTCTCAAGGCGGGATCATTGCAAATGCGAATCCTTATCGTTACGATCTGATCTTGCAAACCCGATGCCTTCAAGGACTCCCATGATCAGCCGCCGACTCCTGACTCTCTTCGCCTTGGGGGCGCTCGCCTCCACCGGTTCCATTCACGCCGCCCAGCCCGAGGTTCAGCTGGTCATCAAGAACCACCGCTTCGAACCCGCCGAGCTCAAAGTGCCTGCGGGCCAACGCATCAAGTTGGTGGTGCACAACCAGGACACGACGCCCGAAGAATTCGAAAGCCACAGCCTGAACCGCGAGAAGATCATCCCCGGTGGCGCCAAGGCAACGATCTACATCGGCCCGCTCAAGCCGGGCAGCTACGCCTTCTTCGGCGAATTCAATGAAGCCACGGCCAAGGGCACCGTGGTGGCCGAGTAGGCATCGGGCCACCACGATGTTCACGATCGCACTCATCGTCTTTCGCGAGTCTCTCGAAGCTGCGCTCTTCATCGGCATCGTTGCGGCCGCAACGCGTGGGCTGGCGGGTCGCTCCCGCTGGTTGGGCGCGGGCGTCGCCGCTGGCGCTGCTGGCGCCGTCGCCCTCGCGCTGCTCGCCCAGCACCTGAGCGGGTGGCTCGATGGCCTGGGTCAGGACGTGGTGAACATCGGTGTCTTGTCGCTGGCCTTGCTGATGCTGCTGTGGCACTGCGTCTGGGTCAGCACGCACACCCGTGAAATGGTCAGCAACGCCAGGCACCTCGGGCAGTCGGTTCAGGGTGGCCAAAAGGCGCCCTGGGCCTTGCTGGTCGTGGTGGCGCTGGCCGTATTGCGAGAAGGCGCAGAAACGGTGCTGTTCGTCGGTGGCTCGCTCACTGGCAACACCACCGTGCAGCCGGTTGCTGTGTTGTCCGCCGTTGCCGTGGGCATCCTGTCGGGGGCACTGGTCGGTGTTGGCATGTACGCGGGCCTGTCGCGAATTCCGGCACGGCGGGTCTTTTCCGTGACCAACCTGCTGATTGCATTGCTCGCGGCTTCGCTGGCCAGCCAACTCGCCAGAGCGCTGGCTCAGGCAGGCTTCATCGAGGCTTGGACCAGTCCGCTGTGGGACAGCTCGCCCTGGCTGTCGCTCGATTCGGCGCTCGGTGCATTGCTCCACGCGCTGATCGGCTACGACGCGCAACCCTCAGCCGCACAGCTCGCGGCCTACCTCGGCGCACTGACCTTCATCTTTGTGGGCACACGCCTGCTTCGGCCGGCTGCTGGCGACGCCTAGCTGGCGCCCGGGCGCAGCAGGCGCGCGCACAGGCCCGGTGCCTGCCGCGGCGTGGGGCTTGTGTTCCGACCGGCACGCCCTCACATGCCTTGACAGTCGGCCCTTGGTCCATATACTGTGCTTTCATACAGTATTGGAGTTCGCCATGAACGTCGACTACCGACAGTGCTACCAGCCAGAACCTTCGTTGTCGTTTCCCACCTGGGTGCGTCGCTTGTGGGTCTGGCTGTAGACCCATCCCCCAATAGCGGCGGCGGAAACATTCGGACACCGCACTTCGTAACGCGCGCCGGATAATCCGGTTTCAGTGAAAACCCTTCGCATCTTCCTGCTGGTCTTGCTTGCGTTGCTGCTGCCGATTCGCGGCGCGGTCGGCGCGGCCATGATGTGTCCCGAAGGCAGCCCGCCCGCCAGCAGCGCGACAGCCGCGGCTCATCCACACAGCCACCATCACCCCGTGCAGACCGAGTCGGGGGCGGCTCACCACCACGGCCAGCCGTCCTCAAGCCGCCATGCCCACGCGGCCACAACCGCACACGCGGGCGGTTGCAACAACTGCGCGTCTTGCTGCTCGATGACACCCATGCTGAGCGCCCTGCCAGCGATCCAGGCGCCGGTCGATGTCCAAGCGGTGCGCTTCCCGCCGCTGCTGGCGCCGGCGCCCACGTTCCACTGCGACGCGCACGAGCGCCCTCCCCGAAGCACCTGACCCTGCAAGGCCTCCTCGCCGAGGCCTGTCGGGCCCGTGCGCATCGCGCGCGGGATTCAGCCGCCGGCCTCAGGCCCGCGGCGCTTCAGTGGGCTTCAAACCATGACCTACAACCTCAGATCGACTGCGTGGCAGGGCGACGCCGCCAGTCGCTGCGGCCGTGGTGACCAGAACCTCGGTGTGCATGCGCCCCCCTCACCCAGAACGGCGCGAACCGCGCCACGAGATGCCATGCGACTGGCCCTGAGCGCACTTGCGTCGCTGCTGCTGACGGGCTGCGCCTCGTTCTCCGCCGATGGCGGCTTCGGGGCGGTGCAGCAACTGACCCACGAGCGCACAGGGCACTCGCCGACCCACCCGCCAACGCCCAAGCAAGGCGAGCTCGCTCAAGCTCGCCTGGCCGAATTGCTCAAGCTGCCGCTGAGCGCCGACAGCGCCGTCGAGATCGCCTTTCTCAGCAACCGGGCGCTGCAGGCGAACTTTGCCGAACTGGGCATCGCCGAGTCAGATCTGGTGCGTGCCGGTCGATTGAGCAACCCGTCCATCCGCGTGGGCCGCTTGAGCGGCGGGGGCGGCGCCGAGATCGACCGCGCCGTGATGTTCGACGTGCTGGGGCTGCTGACGATGCCGGCCGCCCGGGCCATCGAGCAGCGACGCTTCGAGCAGACGCAACTGCGCGCGGCCCAGGCCGCCGTGGGCCTGGCCGCCGAAGCGCGACGTGCGTTCTTCAGCGCGGTGGCGGCACAGCAACTGGCGGGCTATGCCGCTCAGGTGAAGGACGCCGCCGACGCGTCGAGCGAGCTCGCACGCCGCATGGCGCAGGCCGGCAACTTCAGCGCGCTCACGCAGATGCGAGAGCAGTCGTTTCAGGTGGATGCGACCTTGCAGTTCCAGCGGGCCACGCAGCAAGCCGTGGCCGAGCGCGAGCGGCTCATTCGCGCGCTGGGCCTGAGCAGTGACTCGCCCGGATTCACGTTGCCCGAGCGGCTGCCCGATCTGCCACGGGCGCCAGCGCAGCCCCAGGACGCCGAGCAAACGGCCATGAACAAGCGCCTCGACGTGCTCATCGCGCGGCGCGACACCGAAGCGACCGCCCAATCGCTGGGCCTGACCCGCGCCACGCGCTTCATCAACGCGCTGCACGTGGGCTACCAGAACCAGAGCACGACGGGCGAGGCGCGGCGCGACGGCTATGAGATCGAGCTTGAACTGCCACTGTTCGACTTCGGCACCGCTCGCGTCGCACGGGCCGAAGCGATCTACATGCAGTCGGTCCACCGCACCGCGCAGGTGGCGCTGAGCGCGCGCTCCGAGGTGCGCGAGTCGTACTCGGCCTACCGCACGGCCCATGAAGTCGCCAGGGTGTACCGCGACGATGTGGTGCCGCTGCGCAAGCGCATCTCCGAGCAGAACCTGCTTCGCTACAACGCGATGCTCAGCAGCGCGTTCGAGTTGCTGACAGATGCGCGCGAGCAGATTGCGGGCGTCACCGGCGCGGTGGAAACGCTGCGCGATTACTGGATCGCCGAGACCGATCTGCAATCTGCGTTGACGGGCGGCTCGCCGCCTGCATCCAAGGGCGCCAGCCTGCCGTACAGCAGCGTAGGGCCCACCCGCGCGGCCCATTGAAGGAGCCCCCATGACCAACCGCCGAACATTTTTCAAGACAGCCGGGGCCAGCGTACTGGGTGCGGCCGTCGTCAGTCGCGCCGGCGCGGCCTTGCTGCCCGAGGCCGCATCGCAATCGTCGGCCTTGATGCAGTTGCCTCCCCCGCCGCCCAACGGCCGCCCCTTCAACCCGATCGTCACGCTCAACGGCTGGTCGTTGCCGTGGCGCATGAAGGACAACGTCAAGGAGTTCCACCTGGTGGCCGAGCCGGTGGTGCGCGAGATCGCACCCGGCATGAAAGCCAACCTGTGGGGCTACAACGGCCAGAGCCCGGGCCCCACGATCGAGGCGGTCGAGGGCGATCACGTCCGCCTCTTCGTGACCAACAAGCTGCCCGAGGTCACCAGCGTGCACTGGCACGGGGTTCTGTTGCCATCGGGCATGGACGGCGTCATGGGCCTGACCCAGCCGCCCATCGAGGTCGGCAAGACCTTCATGTACGAGTTCGTGCTGCAGCGCTCGGGCACGTTCATGTACCACCCGCACGCCGACGAAATGGCCCAGATGGCGATGGGCATGATGGGCCTGTTCATCGTGCACCCCAAGGACGTGCGCCAGCACCGGGCCGACCGCGACTTCGGGTTCATCCTGAACGCCTATGACATCGAGCCCGGCAGCGCGACGCCGCGCATCAACACCATGCTCGACTTCAACCTGTGGACGTGGAACAGCCGGGCGTTTCCCGGCATCGACCCGATCGTCGCGCGCACGGGCGAGCGGGTGCGCATCCGCGTGGGCAACCTCACGATGACGAACCATCCCATCCACATGCACGGGCCGCACTTCGAGGTGGTGGGCACCGATGGCGGCTGGGTGCCCCCCAGCGCGCGCTGGCCCGAGGTGACCACCGACATCGCCGTGGGCCAGATGCGCGCCATCGAGTTCGATGCGGTGGCCGGCGACTGGGCCATCCACTGCCACAAGTCACACCACACGATGAACGCCATGGGCCACGGCGTGCCGACCATGATCGGCGTGGACCAGCGCAGCCTGGCGCAAAAGATCGCCAGGCTGGTGCCCGACTACATGGCCATGGGCGAACGCGGCATGCACGACATGGCCACCATGGAAATGCCGCTGCCCGACAACACGCTGCCCATGATGACCGGCACCGGGCCCTTCGGCGCGCTGGGCATGGGCGGCATGTTCAGCGTGGTGAAGGTGCGCGATGACCTCCGGCGAGGCGACTATCGCGACCCGGGCCACTACCAGCACCCGCCCGGCACGCTGGCCAGCGAATACACAGATGAACCGGGAACCCCTGTGCGCGCCACATCCTCCAACACCGATCCCGCCACCTTGCAGGTGCGCAAGCCCACCGGTCATTCCGGCCACTGACCCCCACACCTCGAAAGCACCCCGTGAACAAACTGATCACGCTCGCCCTGCTCGCGCTCGGCTCCACCTGTGCTGCGGCACACGGCGATGCCGCGCACGCCACCGCCAGGAAACCCTACGACGCCGCGCGGGTGGAAGAACACGCCTTCGGCCATGAAGGCAACCCGAAGAAAGTCACCCGCGTGGTCCGGCTCGAGATGTCGGACGCCTTCCGGTTCACGCCGGCCGAAGTCACCGTCAAGCGCGGCGAGACCGTCCGCTTCACGGTGCGCAACGCCGGCCAGCAACTGCACGAGATGGTGTTGGGCACGACCGAAGACCTTAAGGAGCACGCCGAGTTGATGAAGAAATTTCCCGAGATGGAACACGCCGACGCCAACATGGCGCACGTCGCCCCGGGCGCCCGCGGCGACATCGTGTGGCAGTTCACCCAGCGCGGCGAGTACCAGTTCGCCTGCCTGATCCCCGGCCACTACGAAGCCGGCATGGTCGGCAAGGTGGTGGTGCGATGAGGCAAACCAACACAACAGCCGCCGTATGGCTGGCAGCCTTGATCGGCTCGGGCATGGCGAATGCCCAATCGCCCGTGGAGGTTCCTGCACAGGCCGTGGCCGCATCGGCACCTGCCGCCACCCCGATGACCGACGGCGAAGTCCGCAAGGTCGACCGTGAGCTGGGCAAGATCACCTTGCGCCACGGCCCCATCACCAACCTGGGCATGCCCGGCATGACGATGGTGTTCAAGATCGCAGACCCCGCCCTGCTCAGCGACCTGAAAGAAGGCGACCGCGTCCGGTTCTTTGCAGACCGCATCAACGGCACGATCACTGTCACGGCGATTGAACCGGTGCGCTGAAGCCCCGAAGCTCAACCCGGCTGGAGCCAGCCGCCCATCGGCCAGTCCAGCAACTCAGCCAGCCGGCAAACGATCCACCGCGCCTCGGGAGCGGTAACCGCCGCCGGGTCCTGCAGCAAACCGAGGTGCATGCGCTCGAGCACGTCCTGTTCGGTGACGCCCAGCTCGAACAGCTTCGCACTCGCGTGCTCGGTGAGCATCTGCGCCATGTCCTCGCACAGGTCGTAGCGGGCCGCGATGACCTCCCTCGTCTCGCGCGGCTTGATCGCGCCGGGCGGGATGAACAGCTCGATGAATGAGCGCGGGAGCTGGGACTGGTTGTGGTCGTACATGGAGCGTGGGTCTGTGAGGGGCCGAGAAGTGAGGCCGGCAGCACCATGAGAACACGTTTGCGGCTGAACGTGGCGCCCCCCCCGACGGCGTCCCACTCCATGCCCAACCTGACGCTACCGCGCTACCGGACACGGACCGAAACCGAGCACCGCAGGCTGTAAAAAGGCTTCATGGGAACGGTTTCCGCCACCCAGAAACGAAAAAGCCCGGCAGGTGCCGGGCTGGTTCTTTGATTTACTTGGGGTGGCTGATGGGGCTCGAACCCACGACAACAGGAATCACAATCCTGGACTCTACCAACTGAGCTACAGCCACCGCAGAGAAACAGATTATAGGCCGGCGAAGGCCCCAAAAGAGGGTGGAGAGTGAGGCTTCAACGCCCTTCGGGGGTGTCGATGCGCAACGCCTTGTCCAAGACCTTCTCATTGATCTGGACCTTGTAGCGGTTGCGCAGCGAGGCGTAGTAAGCCTGCGCTTCAGCCTCGCCCCAGGCCTGGGCGTACTGGCTGGTGGCGCGTGCGGTGTCTGCGGCCACCGGATCACGCCCGATCACCTTGTCGATCTGCGCCAACACGAAGCCCTGCGGCCCGAGGTCGACGCCCACCACCGCGGGGGTCTTGGTCATGTCGGCAGCCAGAATGGCGTCGATCAGCGGCTGACCCAACTCTTGCATTTGCACTCGGGACACGAGGCGCGGCTCGGTCGCCACGTCGGCCTGCGGGGTCTGCTTGAGTTGAGCCAGGCGGGCTTCGCCTTCCTTGCGCGCCAGGGCGGCCGCCTGGGTCAGGGCCACGGCTGAGCGAACCTTGTCCTTCACATCGGCCAGAGGCATGACCCGTGCAGCCTCGTAATTGACGATGCGCGCAGAGACCAGTTGCCTCGGGGCCACTTCAGCCGCGGGCGAGTTGCGCTTGCCGGTGAGCACGTCGCTGGAAAACAGCGCCTCGAGGAACTTGGCAGAAGCGATCGGGCCCTGCGCGCCAGCGGCCGGCTTGCGGGTGACGCCCTGCGCCGTTTTCAGCTCGAGCTTGTACTTGTCGATCACCGGCTTGAGGCTGTCGGACTGCTCGTAAACGAGGTTGGTGAAGTCCTCAGCCACCTCGGCAAACCTCGCCTGAGCCAGTTGCTGGCGAACCTCGGCCTCGATCTCGGGGCGGGCGGCTTCGAAGGTGCGTGGAACGCCACCACGAACGTCGCTCAGGCGAATGATGTGAAAGCCGAAGTCGGTTTCGACCACCGCGCTGAGTTCGCCCACCTTGAGCGTAAATGCCGCGTCTTCGAAGGGCTTGACCATGGCACCGCGGGCAAAGAAGTCGAGGTCGCCGCCCTTGGCTGCCGAGCCCTGGTCTTGCGAGTTCTTCCTCGCGAGTTCAGCGAACAGGCCCGGGTCCTTCACCAGTTTGTCGTGCAGTTCATCGGCCTTGGCCTTCGCCTTGGCACGCGCATCAGCCGACAAGGCCTTGTCGGCCGAAATCAGGATGTGGCTGGCGCGGCGCTCCTCGGGGGCGGTGAAGCGGGCCTTGTTCTCGCTGTAGTAGCGGCGCAGATCGTCTTCGACGAGCGGGATGTCTTTCTTGATCGAATCGACATCGAGCACCACGTACTCGATGCTGGCCGACTCGGGTGCCTGAAACTGCGCTGCGTGGGCCGGGTCCTTGTAGTACTGCTCGATATCGGTGTCGGTAGGCGACACCTTGGCGACATAGCCAGCCGCATCAAAACGCTGCAAACGGACCTGCCGCTGCTGGAAGAAGGCATCCACCGCACGCTCGGCCGCGACCTTCGATGCAAAGCCGGTCGCCGACACCCCCGACAACACCTGCTGCGTGGACATTTCCTGACGCAGCCGCGCGGCGAACATCTCGCTCGACATGCCCTGCGCGGCGAGCAGTTCCTTGTTGACGCTGCCGTCTGGATTTCGGATGGCGGCGAACTGTGGGTCGGTGGCGAACAAGCGCTGCAGCCGTTCATCGGTGAGGGACAGGTGGAGCTTGTCCGCGGCCGTCAGCATCACCCGCTTCTTGATCAGGTTTTCGAGCGACAACTTCTTCATCTCGGGGCTGTCGAACAGCTTCGGATCGGCATTAGGCATCTTGCGGCGAACCTGCTCGACCTGGTCGCGGTGCGCCGCATCCCACTCGGATTGCTTGATGGGCTGGCCGTTCACTTCTGCAAGCGACAGGTTGCCGCCTTCTGACATGCCCTTGTAGCCCTGCAGGCCGAGGAAGCCGAACGACGGGAGAATCAGCAGCAGCAAAATGAATTGCAGCTTGCGCATGTGGTTGCGGACAAAGTCAAACATCGTCGTTCTCGTGTGGAAGCGGGCTCGGCGAGATTGTGCGGGAGCCCAGCCGGTGGGAAGCGCTGAACGCCAGACGCGAAAAGGGCGAACCGTGGCTCGCCCTCGCTATGAAACCGATCCTGTTGCTATGCGCAAGTCCATGACACCCGAAGGTGTCTGGCCGCCGATCAAGCACTCGCGGCCGATGACCCGGTGGTTGGGGGAAGCCCTGCCACCGCGCTGAGCAGTTCAGCACGCGGCAGGAACACCGCCAACTGCACGCAGCCGATGGTGAGGTTGGCGACGACTTCCGCATCCGAGCGTCCTGCGCGCAACTCGACACGGCTCACATCAGCCTGACACTGCGTCGGCGGGACGGCAGAGGCCATCAGCGCAGAGGTCGCGAAGACCGGTTCGGCCGCCAGGGCCAACAGACGGTTCAACAACGCCACGACGCCATGCGCATCAATGGCCGCTGCAAACGAACGTCCATGACCATCGACCAACTCAAGCGCGGCAACGCCAGGCTCATTGGTTTGACGGGTAAAGACTTCAGCCAACCCGTTCACACCCTTGCGTTTCATGTTTTCCCTTTTGCTTTCCTGTGGTGGGTGCTGAGGGGCTCGAACCCCCGACCTACGCCTTGTAAGGGCGCCGCTCTACCAACTGAGCTAAGCACCCACAGTTTCAAATCACTTCAGCGCATCTTTCAAGGCCTTGCCAGGGCGAAATTTCGGGATCTTGGCGGCCTTGATCGTGATGGCTTCGCCGGTGCGCGGATTGCGGCCGGCGCGCTTGGCGCGCTTGGTCACATCAAAGGTTCCGAACCCGACCAGCGTCACGCTGTTGCCCTTTTTGAGAGTCGTCTTGACCGCACCGATCAACGCCTCGAGGGCACGGCCCGAAGCCGCCTTCGAAATGTCCGCCTGGTTGGCGATGTGCTCGATCAATTCTGATTTGTTCACGAACTGTCCCCCTCGATTGTTTGAATGTGTGCGGTTTTCGCGGACCGTGGTCTCTTGAGCTTCGCCGGATCCAAACCCTCAAGAATTACAGACGTGAGGTCAGTGAGTGTCAAGCGAGGAGCCGGATTCTATCGGGGTGCCGAGCGGCCGCGGCGCGGGGCTTCGATCGCGTGTCGATCAGCCGCCCCGGCTCGCCCCGGGAGCTCTCACGACCAGCGTGACGCCGAGCGCCACCAGCGCCATGCCCAGCAGCATGATCAGCGTCAGGGACTCACCGAAAAGCGCCCACGCCAGCACCGCTGTCACGGGCGGCACCAGGTACAGCAGGCCTGTGACGCGGGTCACCGCACCTTGCTGGATGAGCATGTAAAGCAGCGATGTCCCGGCCAGGGTCAGTCCCAGCACCGACCACGCCATCGCCAGCAGGTGCGTGCGGTCCCAAGGAATCGTGCCCGTCTCAAGGCAGGCAAACGGCAGGCTCACGATCAGCGCGGACAGCAACTGGACCGTGTTGGCCGTGCGCACATCGCACGGCGTGACAAAACGCTTTTGGTACAGGGTTCCTGCCGTGATCCCGAACAGCGCGACGCCGGCCATCGCCAGGTTCCAGGCAGTGACCTCGCCGGAGCCCAGCTTGCGCCACACGACCAGCGTCAGCCCGAGCAACCCCAGCGCCAGGCCCACCCACTGCCGATGGCTCACGGCGTGCTGCCGCTGGGCGCCCGGGCCGTTCGAGATCCAGATGGCGGTCAGCATGGGCTGCAAGCCCACCAGCAGGGCCACCACGCCCGCACCCATGCCGGCCTTGACAGCGACCCACACCCCGCCCATGTACGCGGCGTGCAGGAGCATCCCGGTGACGCCAAGGTGCAGCCACTGCGCGCGACCCACGGGCCATGCCGCCCGGGTGGCACCAATCCACAGCCCGAAGCAAAGCGCAGACAGCGCGTAGCGGATCGAGAGGAAAGTGAGCGGTGGCGCGTCCGGCACGACGAAGCGCGCCACGATGAACCCGGTGCTCCAGATCAGCACGAAGACCACCGGGACGGCCTGCCAGGCGAGCGCCGCCCGAGGCGACCGGCCCGCGGCCACGTCAGCGCGCGGAGAAGCCACTAGCGGGCTTTGGCCCGGATTTCGGGGATGGCTTTTTGCAGGTAATAGACCATCGACCACACCGTCAGCACGGCCGACAGGTAGATCAGCACGGTGCCCCACAGGTGCGTGTCGATCACGCCGAAAAGCACCCCGTGATACAGCAGGAACGGGATCGCCACCAGTTGCACCGTGGTCTTGAGCTTGCCGAGCATGTGGACCGCCACGCTGCGCGAGGCACCGATCTGCGCCATCCACTCGCGCAGCGACGAAATGGCGATCTCGCGGCCGATGATGACCAGCGCCACCAGCGCGTGCAGACGGTTCAGGTGCACCAGCACCAGCAGCGAGGCGCACACCAGAAACTTGTCGGCCACCGGATCGAGAAACGCCCCGAACGCCGAGGTCATGTTGAGCTTGCGGGCCAGGTAGCCATCAGCCCAGTCAGTGAGCGCCACCACGATGAACAGCACCGTGGCAATCAGGTTGCGCGCCGGCTCGTTCAGATCGAGATAAAAAATGCCGACCACCAGCGGGATCGACACGATGCGAGCCCAGGTCAGAAGCGTCGGCAGATTGAAAAACATGGGCCTGATTGTGACGCGTCCCCCAGCGCTGCGAGGGCACGTCAATGCAGCGCGCGGTAGATCGCCTCGGCCAGATCCTTCGAGACGCCATCGACCGTGAGCAGGTCGTCGACGCTGGCTGCGGCCACGCCACGCACACCTCCAAAGCGCTGCAGCAAGCGGGCGCGCTTCTTCGGTCCGACACCGGCGATGTCTTCGAGCTGGCTGCCGCCGGTGCGCACGCTGGCGCGCTTGGCTCGCATGCCGGTGATGGCGAAGCGGTGCGCCTCGTCGCGAATTTGCGCCACGAGCATCAGCGCCGCCGAGTCGTGCCCGAGGCCGACCTTGTCGCGCCCGTCGGCGAACACCAGTTCTTCCAGACCGACCTTGCGCCCCTCGCCCTTTTCAACGCCCACGATCAGGCTCAGATCGATGCCGAGCTCCTCGAACACCTCACGCGCCATGCTGACCTGGCCACGCCCGCCGTCGACCAGCACCAGATCGGGCAGGCGCAGCTCGGGCTTGACGATGACCGTGGCATCAACGGCCTGATCCGGCGCGGCGGCATCAGGCAAATCGGCGGCCGAATCACTCGCCTCGGCCCACTTCGACCACTGCGCGGCGACCTTGCCATAGCGGCGCATGAGCACCTGGCGCATCGCCGCGTAGTCGTCGCCGCCGGTGATGCCGTCGATGTTGTAGCGGCGGTACTGCGCGCTTTGCATCTTGTGGTTCTCGAACACCACACACGACGCCTGGGTGGCTTCGCCCGCGGTGTGGCTGATGTCGAAGCATTCGATGCGAAAGGCGTCGAGCTGATCGACCTCGAGTCCCAGCGCATCGACCAGCGCACGCGTGCGTGCTTGCTGCGAGCCTTCTTCGGCCAGCAGTTGCGCCAGCCGCAAGTCAGCACCTTTGATGCACATGTCAAGCCACACGCGGCGCGCGTCACGCGGCTGGTGCTGCACGCTCACCTTGATGCCGCTGTGGGCCGACAAGGCCTCGATCAGCGACTTGTCGACCGCGTGGCTCAGCACCAGCAAAGGCGGCATGCCACCGTCCAGGTAATGCTGCGCGATGAAGGCCTCGAGCACCAGCGCCTCAACCGCCGCAGGCGCAGCGGTGCCCGGCTCACCGGCCGCATCGCCCGCCGCCAGCGAGGTGGCGTCCTCGACATGCACCGGGAAATACGGCCGGTCGCCCAGATGTCGCCCGCCACGCACCATCGCCAGGTTGACGCAGGCGCGGCCGCCTTGCACCTTGACCGCAAGGATGTCGACGTCCTTCGTGCTGACGCCGCTGTTGTCTTCCACCGATTGCTGATGCAGCACCTGCGACAGCGCGGCGAGCTGGTTGCGGATCTCGGCGGCCTGCTCGAACTGCAGCACCTCGGCGAAAGCCATCATCTGCGACTGCAGCGTGTCCATCACCTCTTGCTGATCGCCTTGCAGGAAGCGCTCGGCGTGCAGCACGTCGCGGGCGTAGTCGGTGGGCGAGATCAGTTCAACGCAAGGCGCCGAGCAGCGCTTGATCTGGTGCAGCAGGCACGGCCGGCTGCGGTTGTTGAACACGCTGTCTTCGCAGGTGCGCAGCCTGAACACCTTTTGCAGCAGCTGGATCGATTCCTTCACCGCCCAGGCGCTGGGGTACGGGCCGAAGTAGCGGTGGCGCTTGTCCACCGGGCCGCGGTAGTAGGCCATGCGCGGGTACTGCGCCGCCACCGAGCCCTTGCCCGTCGGGCTGCCGGTGCCGGTGATCTTGAGATACGGGTAGCTCTTGTCGTCGCGAAACAGGATGTTGTAGCGCGGGTTCAGGGCCTTGATGAGGTTGTTTTCGAGCAGCAGCGCCTCGGCCTCGGAGCGCACCACCGTGGTTTCCATGCGCACGATCTTCGTGATCATGTGGCCGATGCGCGTGCCGCCGTGCTGCTTCTGGAAGTAGCTGGACACGCGCTTTTTCAAGTCGCGCGCCTTGCCCACGTAGAGCACGCCGTCGTTGGCGTCGAAGTAGCGGTACACGCCGGGCAGCGCCGGCAGCGCAGCCACATCGGCGAGCAGTTGCTGACGCTGCGCGCTCAGATCAGGCACGGCCGCGTCGTCGGCGCTGGCGGCCGGTGGCGGGACGGTTTCAGGGGTGTCGGACATCGGCGGCCATTGTGCTGGCTCGGATAATCAAACGATGCCTTCCGACCCGCGAGCGCCCCGGCCGCGCCCCATGACCTGGGACGTCTTTTGCCGCGTGGTCGACAACCACGGCGATGCCGGCGTGGGCTGGCGACTGGCCGCCGATCTGGCCTCGCGGGGCATCCACGTGCGTCTGTGGATTGACGATGCAAGGGCACTGGCCTGGATGGCGCCCACAGGTTGCACAGGCGTCGATGTGCTGCCGTGGCCCATGACCGACGCCGATGTGGCCATGGCCATCAGCGACCCGGCCGTGGTGGTGATCGAAACCTTCGGCTGCGCGCTGCCCGAGCCGTATCTCAAGCTCATGGCCAGCGCGCCTGCGGGCTCACCGGCACCGCTGTGGATCAACCTCGAGTACCTGAGCGCCGAGCCCTACGTCGAGCGCAGCCACCGGTTGCCTTCGCCCCAGACCAGCGGCGCGGGCCGCGGTCTGACGTCGCATTTTTTCTACCCCGGGTTCACCGAACGCACCGGCGGGCTGCTGCGCGAGCCCGACCTGATGTCGCGCCAGGCCACGTTCGATGGCCGGCGCTGGCTCGCCGATCACGCCATTGCGCCGCTGCCCGGCGAGCGCGTGGTGAGCCTGTTTTGCTACGACAACGCGAACCTGCCCGAGTTGTTGCGCGCCCTTGCCCACCAGCCCACGCTCTTGCTGACCACCCCCGGCCACGCCACCGAGCAGGTCAGCCGTGCGATGGCCGGCGCCGACACCTCGGGCGCGCTGCGCACGCAGGCACTGCCGTGGCTCACCCAGATCGACTATGACCACCTGCTGTGGTCGTGCGATCTCAACTTCGTGCGCGGCGAGGATTCGCTGGTGCGCGCGATCTGGGCTGCGCGGCCCTTCGTGTGGCAGATCTACCCGCAATCGGATGCCGCGCACCTGACCAAGCTCGATGCGTTTTTGTCGCTGGCGCTGGCTGGTTTGCCCGGGCCAACAGCCGCTGCGGTGCGCGCGGCCTGCTGGCGATGGAACACGGCGCCAATCGACCACCCGGCGGGGGCGAACGATGACTGGTCGGTGCTGAATTCGGCGGCGCAGATGTCGGCCTGGGGCCAGCGCTGCGCGGCGTGGCGCGACGCGCTTTTGAAGCAGGCCGATCTGGTGACCCAGCTGATGACCTTCCAGGCCGCCCTGCAGCCTGCCAAAGAAGCTAAAATTTAGGGCTTTTCGCTGCGTCACTGGCAGCGAGTCCGAGTCTCAGCACTCGCAACACACACGCCCGCTTCAAGGGCCCTCAACGGACAGCGTCATGAAAATCGCACAGGAAATTCGCGCCGGCAACGTCATCATGCACGGCAAGGACCCGATGGTCGTCTTGCGCACGGAATACAGC
>NCFZ01000217.1 GCA_002281415.1 Burkholderiales bacterium 28-67-8
GGACACGGTGTTTGGGGATGGCTCGGCGAGCACCGGCGGGCTGTTCGGCAAGCTCCTCGGCGCTGGCAAGCGGCTGATCACCGGCGAGTCGCTGTTCACCACGGTGTTCACCAACCAGGGCCACGGCAAGCTGCGCATCGCCTTTGCGGCGCCGTACCCCGGCAAGATCATTCCCATGGACTTGCGCCAGCTCGGCGGCACGCTGATCTGCCAGAAGGATGCCTTCCTGTGCGCGGCCAAGGGTGTGTCGCTGGGCATGTATTTGCAGCAGAAGATGTCGACCGGCTTTTTCGGCGGCGAGGGCTTCATCATGCAAAAGCTCGAAGGCGACGGGCTGGCGTTCGTGCACGCGGGCGGCACCGTGGTCAAGCGCGAACTGCAGCCAGGCCAAACGCTGCTCATCGACACCGGCTGTGTGGTCGCCCTCACGCCCAATGTCAATTTCGAGATCCAGTACGTCGGCAAGATCAAGACGGCGCTGTTCGGCGGCGAGGGGCTGTTCTTTGCCAAGGTGACCGGCCCGGGCACGGTGTGGCTGCAAAGCCTGCCGTTCTCGCGTCTGGCCTCGCGCGTCTTCGCGGCGGCTCCGCAGCGCGGCGGCTCGCGCGAGGAAGGCTCATTGCTGGGTGCTGGCGTGCTGGGCGGTGGTCTGCTCGGCGGCGTGTTCGGGGGCGACGACGAGTGAGCCGGCATGAGCCCGCTGCTTGACGCGTTCTGGCGCGCCGCAGCTTACTGCCTGCATCCGCGCGTGATCCTGCTGTCTGCGCTGCCACTCGTGTTGATGGGACTGGCGGCGGCTGGCGTAGGCTACTGGCTGTGGTCGCCGATGGTGGAGTCGGTGCGTTCAGGCCTGGATTCGACTGCGGGTGTGGCGACGTTGCTGGCCTGGTTCGAAGGCCTCGGTCTGGTCGGCCTGAAGGCGGTGCTCGCGCCGCTGCTGGTGGTGCTGGTCATCGCGCCGGTGGTCGTGGTGGTGTCGCTTCTGGTGGTGGCTGCGCTGATGACGCCGGCGATGACCACGCTGGTCGCCGATCGGCGCTTCCCGACGCTCGAGCGCCGACACGGCGGATCGGCCTGGGCTGGCGCTGTGGCCGCGTTGTTCGCCACGCTGGTCGCGGTGCTGGCCTTGCTGCTGTCGATCCCGTTGTGGTTCATCCCGCCACTGGTGCTCATCGTGCCGCCGCTGATCTGGGGCTGGCTGACCTGCAAGGTCATGACCTACGACGTGCTCGCCGAGCACGCCAGCCGCGACGAACGGCTCGAACTCGCCCGCCGCCACCGCGGTGCCTTTCTCCTCATGGGGGTGCTCACCGGTTACCTGGGTGCCGCGCCGTCGGTGGTGTGGGCCTCGGGCGCGCTGTTCGTGGCCTTCGCACCGCTGCTGCTGCCGCTGGCGATCTGGATCTACACGCTGGTGTTCGCGTTTTCGGCGCTGTGGTTTTCGCATTTCGCGCTCAACGCGCTGGCCGAACTGCGCGCCGAGCGCACCGCGGCCGCCGTCGCGCCGCCATCGCCCTTCAACCCCATGGGCTCGTTCGGCGGCTTGCCGCTGCCGCCGGCCTGATCGCAACACCATGGCATTCGGACTCATCATCGTCGGCGACGAAATTCTCTCGGGCAAGCGCGCCGACAAGCACCTGCCCAAGGTCATCGAACTGCTGGCCGCACGCGGGCTGGCGCTCGACTGGGCTCGCTGCGTGGGCGACAACCCGCCGCGCATCACCGCCGACCTGAAAGACGCCTTCGCCAGTGGTGATGTGGTGTTCTCGTGCGGCGGCATCGGAGCCACCCCCGACGACCACACGCGCCAGTGCGCCGCCGATGCACTCGGGCGGCCGCTGCAACTGAACATGCAGGCGCGCGATCTGATCGTCGAGCGCATCCGCGATGTGGCCGCTGAAAAGGGCCTGCCCTTCGAGCCTGACCGGGCCGACAACGTGCACCGGCTGCAGATGGGCTGCATTCCGCAAGGCGCCGGGATCATCCCGAATCCGTACAACAAGATCCCCGGCTTCTTCGTGGGCAGCGTGTACTTCGTGCCCGGCTTTCCGGTGATGGCCTGGCGCATGATCGAGTGGGTGCTCGACCAGCACTGCGCCCATCTGCACCGCAGCGTCCACCCCGCCGAGCGCTCGGTGATCGTCCAGGGCGCCATGGAGTCGCTGCTGACGCCGCTGATGGTGGCCATCGAAGCGCAGCACGCCGGCGTGCGGGTGTTCAGCCTGCCCAGCGTGGACCACCCCGAGTGGGGCGCGCACATCGAGCTCGGGGTCAAGGGCGAGGGTGCCGTGGTCGAGGCGGCCTACGCGGCCCTGATGCAGGGCCTGCGTGATCTCGGCGCGAGGTTGGGCCCCGAGTTGGTGCGATGAGTCCTCTCGGCTGCACCGGACCAAGGCGCCGGGCGCTGCTGCCATCGTTTCGGGTTCGGGTTTACGCTGCACCTTGCGCACAGCAATGAGGCGTGCCGTTTTGGGGCGCCTGGCACAACAGTCGTCAGGCATGCTTTCTGCTACATTCCCCTGCGCATTTTTGGGGCGCCTCACCGGCGCTTCTTCCTCACACCCATTTAGCTTCCAGCTAGGAGATTCCTGATGGCCAAGACCGTTGCCGACGTGATCAAGATGGTGAAGGACAACGAAATCA
>NCFZ01000218.1 GCA_002281415.1 Burkholderiales bacterium 28-67-8
CAGGCCGATGCCGCTCGACGCGCCCACCAGCCACACGACGCGGCCGCGCCAGTCGGTGATCGGCGGGTTCAGTGACATGTCTGGCCCTGCGCGCTCATGGCTTGTGAAACGCCAGCGTGACTTCGCCCAGGCGCACGCCGAACTTGCTCATCACCGCCTTGTTGAGCATCACGTGTTCGTCGATCAGGTACATCCAGTCGTCGAACTGCACCTCGTAGGTCTTGCCGTCGACGGGCAACCTCAGCGTGTAGCCCCACTGAAAGGCATTGCCCGCGCTTTGCCCCTGAGCGGTGCCGACGACGTCTTCTGCGGTGCCGCTGAAGTGACCGTCGGCCAGCTGATGCAGCTTCCACACGCGGCGCTGCGTCTGGCCATCGCTGTAGACGAAGTGCTCGTCGAGCACGCCGTCGTCGCCTTGCCAGGTGCACTTCATGGTGACGACGAAACGTCGCACCACCTTGCCCGAGCGGTCGGTGAACAGCCCGTGCGCGGTGATGTCGCCGTTGAAATAGGTCTTCAGGTCAAGCACCGGCTTTTCCGCCGCGTAGTCGGCGGCGGTGGGCGAGGCGCAACTCGCCAGCAAGGCGCTCGCGGCAAGGGTCAGACACAGGATCAGGCGTTGTTTCATCAGGTTTCCTGCAGGTGACGGATCAGCAACGTGTAGAGCAGTGCCGCAGCGGCGAGCTTCAGCAAGCAAGGCAGCACGCAGTAGGCCGCTGTCAGCGCGGTCAGTGCTTGCGGACTGCGACTGTCGGGCGAATAGCCGAACCACGACAGCGCCGGCAACGCGATGCCGGCAGCCAGCGCCAGGTTGAGCTTGGTCGCGAAATGCCACCAGCCGAAGTACGCGCCTTCAGACTGCGCACCATGCCCGGCACGCTGGATCACGCCGGCCAGAATGGCGCTGGGCAACGTCAGATCCGCGCCCAGTCCGAAGCCGCTGAGCGCGCAAACCACGGTGAACGAGGCGATGTCGCCTGCTCCCAGTCCACTGGCCCACACGAACACGGCGATGGCAAGCCCCATGCTGACGAGCCACGCGCGCTCCAGGCCGATGCGGTGCACCGCGCGCACCCACAACGGAATCGAGATTGCGCCCACCGCGAAGTAGCTCGCCAGAAACAGCGCCTCATAGGCCGGTGCTTGAAGCCGGTCTCGGATGAAAAACAGCACCAGCGTGGCAGGCACCGCGCTGGCGATGCCGTTGACCAGATAGACCGTCAGCAGTCGACGAAACGCCGGCGTGGCGAAGGGCAGCCCGAGCGACACCTGCTGGCGCGGACCGCTGGACGCCGCCGGCCGGCTGGCCGCGCGCAGCCACAGCATGCCGGCCACCAGCAGCACCACGAACACGATGGTGGTGGCCGCCATGCCGGCCAGCGACGGCATGACGCTGGCGATCAGCACCCCGGCCAGCGCCATCCCTTCGCGCCACGCGACGATGCGCGCTTGCTGTCGGGCGTCGCCGCCGAGCCGCGCGCCCCACGATTGGTGCGCCACCGTCACCACGCTGTAGCCCATGTAGGTCACCGCCAGCGTGCCCGCACACCACGCCAGCAACGCCGGCGTGCCGCTGACCTGCGGAAAGAACAGCGCGGCGAACCCGACCGCGAGCAGCATCGCCGCCATCGCCATCGCCCACCAAGTGCGCTGCGCTCCCGCGGCCAGCCAGCCATCGGCCGCGCGCCCTATCAACGGGTCGGCCACCGCATCGAGCAGGCGCGCACCCAGCAGCACGGCGCCCAGCGCTGCCAGCGGCACCCCGAAGTGCGTGGCGTAGTGGTTGGGCAGCACCACATACAAAGGCAGCGCCACGAATGCCAGTGGCAGGCCCAGCGCGCCGTAACCGAGCCCGGCGCGCCAACCCACCAGCGCGTCCATCACGCGGTGCTCGCCCAGCACCTCGGCGCGTGTGCCGACGGTGTCGGCCCCCGCAAGGGTCGGCTCGCTCATGAGTCGCCCGGCCCACCCGCGAGCAGCGCGGCGCGCAGACCCGGCTCGGAGGTATGCGGCCCCAGCCAGATGCCGAAGAACAGACGGGTGAACTCGGCGTCGCGGATTTCGCCGGTGAGCTTGCCGTTGACGAAAAAGCGCGTCGCCACGCCCGGCAACTGCACGCCGGTCATGCGGTCGCCCTCGTTCACATCGGGAAAGGCCAGCTGCATCGCCGCCAGCCAGCTGGCTTGCTGTGAGGACGAGATGGCAGCGCCGCGGCGCATTTCCTCGATCGAGCGTTCAGCGATCAACGGCCCGAGCAGCGAGCGGCCGTATTCGAGCTCAAGGGCCAGCGGCTCCATCGAGAAGCGCGCCACGTCAAAACCGGGGCGGGTCCACAGCCTGGCGTCGTACACACGAAAAAGAAACCGGCGCAAACGCCCACTGCCAAACAGCCGTGCCGAGGGCAACTCGCGCAGCACTTCGGGCGGCGGTGCGCTGTTGCTGGTCCCGCGCGGTGCGGGCGGAGCCGATGCGGGCGGAAAAGCCTGGCACACCAGCGGCGCTGCCAGCAAGCCCAGCACACAGCGACGCGACGCAAGGGACCTTTCAGTCATGCTGCAACGTGAACTGAACGACATCGGTATTGCCCATCGCAAAGGCGGCTTCACAGTAGGCCAGATAG
>NCFZ01000219.1 GCA_002281415.1 Burkholderiales bacterium 28-67-8
GGCCAAACTACAGAATTGAAGCGATCCCCGTAAGGGGCTTTTTATTGATAGGAAATGGCCATGGCCCTCCTCGATGTCTCCGAAGTCCTCAACGACCCGGACCTCATCGAGCCCACGGGGTTGGTGCGCGTGCGCCGCACGCAGACCGTCAGTGCCCAAGGCCTGGCCAGTAACGCCGAGGCGACGCTTTCCTTCTCCGGCGTGGTCACGGCGGGCAAGGGCGACAGCCTGCGCCGCACCGACGCGGGCAACAACGCCCAGGGCAATATGACGGTGACCACCACCACGGATCTGCGCGCCGAGGCCCCTGGCCAGGATGCGGACATCGTGGTCTGGCAAGGGCGGCGCTACATCGTCGAGTCCATCGCGGACTACCGCAACTTCGGTTACGTGCAGGCCTACTGCGACCTTCTACCCCTGGCGGGCTGACCCATGGCGAACACCTCAGCAACCGGCGGGTACATCCAGCCGGCGAGCATCGCCGTGCCCGAAGAGGATCTGGCGCTTGACGTCATCCTGCAGGGCATGGTGGCCGGCATCACGGGCCTGGCTGGCGCCATGGTGCGCCCGCGCTGGCAGCCGATCCAGCCGCGCATGCCGGAGATCACCGTCACCTGGTGCGCCATCGGCGTGACCCTCATCCGACCTGACGACAACGCCGCCATCACGCACGACCCGGGCGGCGACGGCGCCGACAACCTGGTGCGCCATGAGGACCTGGAGCTTCTGGCCAGCTTCTACGGACCCGACGCCGCCCTGCGCGCGGCCATGCTGCGCGACGGCCTGCAGATTGCCCAAAACCGCGAGGCCCTGATGGCTTCCGGCATCGGCTTCGTCACCGCTGGCGAGGTGCGCGCCGTGCCCGAGCTGGTCAACCAGCAGTGGCAGCGCCGCCAAGACCTGCCCATCACCCTGCGTCGCATCGTGCGGCGCACTTACCCGGTGCTCAACATCCTGAGCGCGCCGGTGTCCATCACCAAGTAACCGGAGACCCTCATGTCCCTGTCCGTCTCTGACGTCGTGAACGTCAGTGTGGTGCTGTCGCCCATCGCGGCAGCCACCCGCAACTTCGGCTCGCTGCTCATCCTGGGCAGTTCGGCTGTGATCGACACCACCGAGCGCCTGCGCCAGTACTCCAGCCTGGACGGCGTGGCCAGCGACTTCGGCACCACCTCCCAGGAGTACCTGGCCGCCTCGCTGTACTTCGGCCAGACGCCGCAGCCCTCCCTGCTGTACGTGGGCCGCTGGGCCCAGACCGCCACGGCAGCGGTGCTGCACGGCGGCGTGCTCACCGCACCGCAGCAGGCCATCGCCAACTTCACGGCCGTGACCTCTGGCGGCCTGAACATCACGATCAACGGAACGGCCAAGAACCTGACCGGCATCAACCTGTCGGCGCAGACCAACCTCAACGGCGTGGCCTCGGCCATCACCACCGCTCTGGCTGGCTCTGGCACGGTCACCTGGAATGCCAGCCTTGGCCGCTTCGACGTGGTGAGCGCGACCACCGGCGCGGCTTCGACCATCACCTACGCCACGCCCCCCGGCTCTGGCACCGACCTGTCGTCGCTGCTCAAGCTGCAAACCGGCCAGGCATCCGCCCCAGTGGCCGGCATCGCCGCCGAAACCCTGCTGTCTGCCGTGAGCACCTTGGCCGACAAGAGCGTGGATTGGTACGGCCTCTACGTGGCCGCCACCTCCGTGGCCGATGCCGACGTGCTGGCCGTGGCCGGCTTCATCGAGGGCACGGGCAACAGCCGCATCTACGGCGTCACCACCAGCAACACCCAGGCGCTGGACTCGACCGTGACCACGGACCTGGCCAGCTCGCTCAAGGCCCTGGGCTACAAGCGCACCTTCATCCAGTACAGCGGCAGCAACCCGCATGCCGCAGCGTCGATTTTCGGTCGCGCCTTCACCGTGAACTTCCAGGGCAGCAACACCACGCTGACCATCAAGTTCAAGCAGGAGCCCGGGGTCGCTGCCGAGAACATCACGACCTCCCAGGCCGCCGCGCTGCGCTCCAAGAACTGCAACGTCTTCGCCCTGTACCAGAACGGCACGGCCATCGTCCAAGAGGGCGTGATGGTCAACGGCTACTTCTTCGACGAAGTGCACGGCACCGACTGGCTGCAAAACGACGTACAGACGGCGGTCTACAACCTGCTGTTTACCTCGGCCACCAAGATCCCGCAGACCGACGCGGGCATCAACCGCATCCTGGCCACCATCGAGAGCCGCCTGGCTCAGGCCGTGGTCAACGGTCTGGTGGCACCTGGCGTGTGGACGGCCGACGGCTTCGGCGCGCTGAACCCCGGCGACACGCTGTCCAAGGGCTTCTACGTGTACGCCCCGCCGATTTCCACGCAGTCGGCCGCCGACCGCCAGGCTCGCAAGGCCCCGGTGATCCAGGCCGCCATCAAGCTGGCCGGCGCTGTGCACTCGGTCAACACCATCATCAACGTCAACCGCTGACATGAAGACGCTGCCCGTTCAATTCCTGCGCGAGTGCCTTGGCTACGAACCGGAGACAGGCGCTCTGACCTGGCTGCATCGTCCGCGCGAGCACTT
>NCFZ01000038.1 GCA_002281415.1 Burkholderiales bacterium 28-67-8
GCACGTGGCGCACCAGACGCGAGCCGCGCTGGCGCAAAGGTACCGCGCGTCGGACGTGTTCGTGTTGCCCACGCTGGTCGAGGGCATGCCGCTGGTGGTGCTGGAAGCGATGGCCTGCGGCCTGCCGGTGATCGTGACGGCCAACGGCCCGGGCGACCTGGTGCGCGACGGCGTGGAAGGCTTCGTGATCCCCGAACGCGACCCGCACGCCCTGGCCGATCGCCTGGAACGCCTTTACCGCGACCCGAAGCTGCGAGTGTTGATGGGGCAAAGGGCCGCCGCCAGGGCACGCGCTTACAGCTGGGATGCGTATGCCGGCAAGGCGCTGCGGGTGCTGTCGCCGTCACCCGCCACCGGGCCACGCCGCGGGTTCCCGGCGGTGTGAGCTGCGGCTGAGCGCAACGCCCATGCAACGCCGGCTGATGCGTGCCCTGCCCTGCCTGGGCGCGCTGGCGATCAGCGGCGCGCTGGCCGCTGCGGCGCCGCCTGAGCCGATCGACGCGCCGGCATCGGCGCGTGCTGCCCGCAGTGCGGGGGCCGAAACCGCCTGGAGCTTCACCCTGCCGCGAGCGGCAATCACCAGCGCCGGCGTCTACGACCTGCAAGGCCGGCTGCTGCGCACCTTGTGGCGCGCCGAGACCCTGCCCGCCGGCGCGCAACGCCGCAGCTGGGACGGGCGCGACGATCAGGGGCAGGCAGTGGCGCTCACCGATGTCGAGTTCAGGCTCATCCACCACCGCATGGCCTATGTGTGGGAGGGCGTGATCGGCAACAGCAGCGCGGCGGCGGGCGGGCCATCAGCCCACCGGTCGTTCCTGCCGCCCACCAGCATCGCACCGGTGGGCAGCCGCATCCACTACGCCGTGGGCTACAACGAGGGCCAGCCCGGCCTGCATGGCTTCGCGTCGGGCGCACCGCAAGTCGACATCCGTGCGCTGCCTTCGACCGACCCGTTCGTGGGCTACGCGATGCTGGCCTCGGACGGCGTGCGGATGTACTGGGCCAACACCGGCGGCATGTCGCACAGCTCGTTCATCGGCGCCCACGACCTAGCCACCTCGGCGCGGGCGGTCTTCGTGGCTGGCGCGCCGGTTTGCCTGAACTTCCGCCCTGATGGCAAGACCTGCTACCCCGACCAGACCTACGCCAGCGTGATCGACCTGCACACCGAAGCCAGCGATGGGCCCACCGGGCTGGCCGTGCAGCGGCGCGGCCGCCTGCTGGCGGTGGCGCATGGCGGACAAAACCGGATCCGGCTGTTCGACAAGACCACCGGCGCGCTGGTCCGGGACATGGCCGTGCGGCTGCAGCCCAAGGCGCTCAACCAGCTCGCCATGTCACCGGCCGGCGACCTGTGGGTCATCTCCGGGCGCACGGTGCTGCGCTACACCGACCTGGACGGCGAGCCGCGCGTCGCCACCACCATCAGCATGCTGGAGCGCCCGCTGGCGCTGGGTACCGCCGAAGCGGGTGACGACAGCGTGTGGGTGGCCGATGGCGGGGCCAGCCAGCAGCTCAAGCGGTTCGACCGCGAGGGACAGGCCGCGCAAGTGATCGGCGTGGCGGGCGGCTACGGCAACGACCCTGCCGTGGCGGGCGACAAGCTGTTCTTCGGCGCGAACCGCGACCAGGAACGCACCGCCGTGGGCGTGACGGCGGACGGCTCGCTGTGGGTGGTGGACACGCAAAACAACCGGATGCTGCGGTTCCCCGCCGGTGCGCTGGCGGGAAACCGCAGCGACGAGCGCATCGCGTACCTGCCGGCGTCGTACGCCGCGACCGTTGACCACGGCAACCCGCGGCGCGTGTTTGCCAACTTTCTCGAGTTCGACGTCGATGGCAACGCGCCGCTGCAAGCGGGTGCGTCGTGGAAGCTGGTGCGCAACTGGCTGGCCGGGCTGCCGGCGTCGTTGACGGACGAGCGCACCGCCAACAGCGGCTTTGGCGGGTTCGCCTCGGTCGAAACGCTGGCCAACGGGCGCACCTACGGCATGCTGTCGGCCCGCGGCCGCCAGACCCTCGTCGAGCTGCCGGCCAGCGGGCCGCTGCGCGTGGTCAAGCCGCTGGCTGCGCCGATGCCGCGCATGACCGCCAAGGTGCTCTACGAAAACGGCGATCTCGGCTACAGCCTCACCGGGCCCGGCCGCCAGACGGTGCTGCGGCTGCCGCTCAAGGGCTTCGATGCGGCGGGCGACCCGGTGTGGTCGAGCGAGCCCACCGCGCTGGCCAGCGTGCCCACGTCGGCCGGATCGCCGTGGTTCCGCGGCGCGTTCACCGGCTTGCTGCCGCCGCGCTTTCCGGTGAGCGCCTCAGGCCGGGTGGTGTTTCTCGACCAGTCGGTGCAGGGCAACGAAGGCTTTCACCTGGGCGCGGCTGCCACCGGCGCCGACGACTGGCTGTGGCAGGCCAGCCCCACCGGTGCACTCGACGGCAAGGGCAGCTTCCAGACCAAGCGGCTGGATGGCTCGATCACCTACGGCGGCAACGCGGTGTGGACCCACGGGCGCCACATCGTCTACGGCTACCACGGCGAGTTCTACAAGGACCTGAAAACCGGACGGGTGGGCCAGGCCAACCAGTTCATGCATTTCGACGAGGGCGGGCTGTTCATCGGCCAGTTCGGCCAGCCCTCCACGCGCGAGGCACCGGCCCTCGATGCCGGCCTGAGCGGCAACGCCTTCAGCCCGACGCTGGTGCGCGACGGCAGCCGGCTGTACCTGTATCACAACGACGAATCGGCCCACGGCGGCGTGCACCGCTGGCGCATCGACGGCTGGGACGACATCGCCGACCTGCGCGGCCGCGGCGCCATGGGCAGCACGATCGAACTGCGCTGAAGGCCGCGCCCACGGGGCGCGCCGTCAGCCCCGCACAGACGATGTCAGTCGGGCGCCCCGGCCGAAATGAGCATCGAGCGAGCAATCAACGGGATGCGTCCCACCGTCCTGAACTGCACGTCACGCAGCTCGAATTCACTCAGCAAGGCCGTGAGCGTGGCGCGCGAATAGAACTTCAGGCGACCCTCATCGAGCAGCGGATCCCAGCGCAGGTCGAAGCGCCCGGTGACGGCCAGCGCCACGTTCTTCAGGTAGCCGTAGTAAGGCGCGGTGACGATCAGCACGCCACCCGGCTTGAGCACGTGCAGCGCGGCTTCGATCAGCTTGCGCGGCTGCGGCATGTGGTCGATCACGTCGATCGCCACCACCGCATCGAAGCGGCCGGTGAGGCCCGGTTCGGGGTCTTGCGTGAGATCCCAGAGCCGAAAGCGCACGCCAGTGTGCTCACTCGCCGCCCTCTCGAGCAGCGCCTGGTTGCGGTCGACGCCGACCACGTCAAAACCGCAGCGCCCGAGTGCGGCGGTGAACCAGCCGTTGCCGCAGCCCATCTCCATCACCGTGTGGGCACCCGACTCGCACAGCTGCTGCAAGATGGGGCGGCTGACGTGCGCGTGGATGCTGCGCGGGCCCAGCGGTTGCAAGCTGGCGGCGATGTCCGCGGCGGTGCGTGTGTCGGTCATGGCTGCTCGTTGTCCATCGGGTGGTGTTGGCGCTTTCTCAGCACGCGGGCCGGCACGCCGCCGTAAACCGTCCATGGCTGCAGGTTGCGGGTGGCCACGCCGGCCAGACCCAGCACCGCGCCCTCGCCCACCTGAATGCCAGGACCGACGACCGCGCGGGCACAGATCCACGCATAGGGACCCAGCGTGATGGGCGAGCTCACCATGGGAAAGGCGGGGTCGTCGATGTCGTGCGTGGCGCCGCACAGGTAGGCGTCTTGCGACACCACGCAGTGCGAGCCCAGCCGGATCGGCGCAGGGTTGTAGATGACAGCGCCATCGGCAATGCCCACGGCGTCTTCGCAGATGAGGTTCCAGGGCGCCCAGATCTTCGCGCCGGCGTAGATGTGGCAGTTGGGCCCCAGCGTGGCGCCGAACACGCGCAGCACCGCGGCACGCCAGGCATGACACGGGCGCGGCGAGTAGCGCACCAGCATCAGGTGCGCGAGAGCCCACAGCGCGCGGGCGAACCGGTTCCTAAGCGACAGGCTGGGCGCGAGGTAGGGATCGGCGATCGGGGCGGCGGGTGGCATGGAGGTGTGCGATTGAAGTCGCACCATAAGCCGTCAATGTGTCGGGCCATTGACATGCGTGGCGAGCCCTGCCGCAAACCCGCGGCCATGACCATGTCACAAACCCCCGCTAGCCTCATTCGAGCAAGTTCACCCCTCGGTGCAGCAGTCCCGGAAATCAGGCATGGCAACAGCGTCCGTCTCTCAACAGGCCCCCGTGTGGCGGGTTCCTCCCGCGCAGTGGATCGTGGCGGCGTTTGTCGGTGCGGCCCTGATTGCCGCGTTCTTTCCCGGCCTGGAGTTCATGGTCGCGAACTGGGCACAGGTCGAGGAGTACAGCTACGGCTACTTCATCCCTGCCATCTCGGCGTTCCTGATCTGGCAGCGCAGCGACCGCCTGCGGCAAGCCGAGCTGCGGGGTTCCTGGAGCGGGTTGCCGCTGGTGCTCGCGGGGCTGGCGCTGGGCGTGGTGGGCGAAGCCAGCGCGATCCGCATCTTCGGGCAGTGTGGCTTCGTGATCGCGCTGGTCGGACTGACGGTGGGCTTCATCGGCTGGCGCGGCACGCGGATCATCGCGGTGCCGCTGCTGGTGCTGTTTTTCATGATCCCGATGCCCCAGTTCGTGTTGCGCGAGCTGTCGCAGCAGCTGCAGCTGGTGTCGTCGCAGATCGGGGTGGGCCTGATCCGGATGTTCGGCATCAGCGTGTTCCTCGAGGGCAACGTGATCGACCTGGGCAGCTACAAGCTCCAGGTGGTCGATGCCTGCAGCGGTCTGCGCTACCTGTTTCCGCTGATGGTGCTGGGCTTTCTGGCGGCGTGCTTCTTCCAGGGAGCGTGGTGGAAGCGGGTGCTGATCGTGGTGTCGACCGTCCCGCTGACCATCGTCATCAACAGCTTGCGCATCGGGCTGATCGGGGTGACTGTCGAGTACTGGGGCGCGTCGATGGCCGAGGGCCTGCTGCACGACTTCGAGGGCTGGTTCATGTTCATGCTGTGCATCGCGCTGCTCATCGGCGAGATGAGCGTGCTGGCGCACATCGGCGCCAGGCCGCAATCGCTGCGCGCGGTGTTCGGCCTCGAGTACCCCGAGCCGGTGCCTGCGGGCACACCGGTCCGCTACCACCGCTTTCCGGTGCCGATGCTGGTGGGAGGCTTGCTGCTGGGCGTGGGCGCGGCCTTGCTGTGGTCGCCGCTGAACGACCAGATCAAGCCGCAGCGCACGCCGTATTCGCAGTTCCCGATGCGACTGCCCGGCGGCTGGACGGGCCACTGGGACAACCTCGACAAGGACGTGCTGGCCACGCTGGCGGTCGATGACCACTTCATCGCCAACTACGGCCGGTCGAGCGGCCCGTGGGTCAACTTCTACAGCGCCTACTACGCGAGCCAGAGCGGTGGTGCGTCGTCGCATTCGCCGCGCACCTGCATCCCCGGCGGTGGCTGGAAGATCGACCGCATCGACGAGCGGGCGGTGCCGCTGGCCGCCGCCGACGGGCAGGTGACATCAAGCATCCGGGTCAACCGAACGCTGATCCAGAAGGGCGAGGACCGCCAACTGGTCTATTACTGGTTCGACCAGCGCGGCCGCATCCTGACCAACGAGGTGGAGGTCAAGTGGTTCATCTTGCGCGACGCGATCTCGCGCAGCCGCACCGACGGCGCGCTGATGCGGCTGGTCACGGCGGTGGCCCCCAACGAGGACATCTCCGCCGCCGATCAGCGGCTGGCTGACTTCCTGAGTTCCATCTCGCCGCTGCTGCCCGAGTACGTGCCGCGCTGAGGACCGGGATGCGATGAAGCCTCACCAGTTGTCCGATGTATCCGCCCCGAGGCGCCTCGGCTGTAACGCACGCCCCACCTGAAATGCCTCAGCCGGCGGCGACGGGCTCCGCACCATCGCCGCCACCTGAGGTCGCTCGTTCACCCTTCACATGAGCTCCGCCATGAAACTTCACCACCCCCTGCGCACCGTCGCCATTTGTGCTGCCATCACGCTGCTGGCCGCTTGCAGCAGCAAGGCCGACCGGCTCCAGCAAGGGCTTGAAAAAGGCGCCGAGTACGTGCGCCTGGCCGACTGGGACAAGGCCAATGTCGAAGTGCGCAACGTGCTGCAGATCGACCCGAAGAACGCCGAGGCGTATTACCTGGCCGGCCAGGTGGCCGAGGCCAAGCGCGAGATCCAGCGAGCCTTCGGCAGCTTCTCGAAGGCCGTCGAACTCAAGCCCGATCACCTCGAGGCCAAGGTGGCGCTGGGTCGCATCTATCTGCTGGCAGGTGAGGTCGACAAGGCCGGCAAATCGATCGACGAGGTGCTGGCCGTCAACGCCGCCCATGTCGGCGCGCGCACCATCAAGGCCGCCCTCACCGCCCGCAACGGCGACCTGCCTGCCGCCATCGAGATGGCCAAGGGCCTGATCGCCGGGCAAAAGCCGGTGCCCGTTGACGCGAGCATGCTGCTGGCGGGTCTGTACAACAACCAGGGCAAGCCGGCCGAGGCACTCAAGGTGATCGAAGCCGCGCTGGCCGACAACCCCAAGAGCCTGGGCCTGCTGCAAGTCGCAGCGCAGATCACCGCCACCGACCCGGACCCCGCCGCAAACCCCAAGGCAGTGGCGTTCTTCCGTCGGGCCACCGAGCAAGCGCCGAAAAACAACGACCTGTGGAACAACTGGGCGGGGTATCACGCCAGCCGCAAGGACTTCACCAGCGCCGAAGTCGTGCTGCGAAATGCCGTCAAGTCGCAACCCGAAGACAGCGCCCGCACGCTGGCACTGCTTGAATTCCTGACGGTGGTTCACGGCCGCGACGGCGCCGAAAAGGAATATCTGGCGGCCATCGCTGCCAAGCCCAGCGACACCACGCTGCGCTTCGGTCTGGTGCGCCTGTACCGCCAGTCGGACCGCCTCGCCGATGCCCACAAGGTGCTGGGCGAGATCGTGACCATCGGCAAGAAGGAACCCGCCGGCCTGACGGCACGCAACCAGCTGGCTGCGGACGCCATGGCCGCCGGCAAACCCGGCCAGGCGCGCCCCCTGATCGACGAGGTGCTCGCGGCCAACCCGCGCGACAACACCGCGCTGCTGATGCGCGGGCGCTTGCGGCTGGCCGATGGCGACGCCACCAACGCGATCATCGACCTGCGAGGCGTGATCCGCGATCAGCCCGGATCGCCCGAGGCGGCCGGCCTGCTCGCGCAAGCGCACCGGCAAGCCGGCGAGCCGCAGCTGGCCCGCGAGGTGCTGATGGACGCGCTGAAGTTCCAGCCCGACAACACCAACCTGCGCTTGCTGGTGGCCGCCGACATGGCCGACACCAAGGACTACAAGGCAGCTGCGGCGGAAGTCGACAAGGCGCTCAAGTCCGAGCCGCAGAACCTGCGTGCCTGGGAGATAAAGGCCGAGCTGGCACTGGCGCAAAAAGACCTGAGCGGCGCCGAGAAGATCTACGCGTCGCTGAAGACGCAGTTCCCCGCCAACCCGGCCGGATCGATGAAGCTCGGCAAGTTCTACGCCGATCAGAAGAAGTACGACGCAGCCCTGCGCGAATACGACGAGGCCAGCAAGCTCGCACCTGGCGCTGCCGAGCCGGTGCTGTTTGGCATGGGCATCCTGATTGCGCAACGTCGCTTCGACGAGGCCAGTGCGCGCATCGAAGCCATGGGCAAGCTGCAGCCCAAGAGCTTGCTGCCGTACCAGTTGCGCGCCGAGATCGCCGCCGCCCGGGGCGATGCGCCGCAAGCCGAGCTGGCCTACCGCAAGATGATCGAATTCGCGCCCACCGTGCCGGCCGGATACACCGCGCTGGCGCGCCTCAAGGCGCAGCGCAACACCCCGGCCGAAGCGATCGCGCTGCTTGAAGAAGGCGAGCGCGCCATTCCCGCCGACACCTCGCTGCCGGCCCTGCGCGCCGAATACCTGGCGCGTGCGAACCGCGCCGACGAGGCGATTGCCGCCTACGAGGCGCTCGTCAAGCGCGCGCCCGAGGACGACACCTTCGCCAACAACCTGGCCTACCTGCTCAGCGAATCCAAGGGCGACAAGGCCAGCCTGGAGCGCGCGCTGGCCCTGACGACACGCTTCAAGGACTCGAGGAACCCCGGCTACCTCGACAGCCTGGGCTGGATCCACTACAAGCTCGCCCGCTACACCGAAGCCACGCCGCTGCTCGAGCAGGCCGTGAAGCTCGCGCCCAACGCGCCGCTGCTGCAACTGCACCTGGGCATGGCACTGAACAAGTCGGGTGACGTGAGCCGCTCGCAGGAGTACCTGAAGAAAGCGCTCGACAGCAAGGCCACGCTGCCGGGTCGCGACGAGGCGAGGCAGTTGCTGGCGCAGCGCTGATCGCTTCGGGTGCTGCGCGCGCTGTCGTTCGTCGCATCCTTCGTGGCGTTTCAGGCGCTCTGGGAGGCGGCTCGCAACACCTGGATCGAGCGGTTGTGGGTGCACGATCTGACCGTGCGCAGCGCCACCGCGCTGATCAATCTGTTCACGCCGCAAGCGCGCGCCACAGCCGAAGGCACGCGCATCGTGGCGCCCGGCGGTGGCTTGAACGTGATGTTCGGCTGTGAAGGCACTGACGTGGCCTTCATGCTGAGCGCGGCGTTTGTGGTGTTTTCAATGCCCCTGCGCGCGCGACTGTGGGGCCTGGCCACCGGGCTGGCCTGGGTGCTGCTGCTCAATCAGGCACGCATCCTGGCGCTGTTCTATGCCTACCGCAGTGACCGGGCGCTTTTCGAACTGCTGCACTCGACGGCCGCCCCGCTGCTGATGGTGGTGCTGACGGGGCTGTTCTTCCACCTGTGGCTGCAGCGTGCTGCCACACACAGCGATCGACGGCCATGGACGCTCACGCCGTGAGCCTGCCGGGCGGTTTGGCGGTGCGTCATCTGGTGTGGCGTGTGCTGCTGGCCACGTCGGTCGTGCTGCTGACATCGCACGGGTACGCACGCGATGTGGTGACGCGGTTGATGCCCGTGCTGTCGTGGGGCCTCGCCACGGTGGCCAATGATTTCAAGGTCTTGAGCTTCGAGCTGATGACCGACCGAGGCCAGACAACGATCGGTGCCGTGGTGCGGCTCGAGCGCAGCCTGGTGTTCGGCAGCCAGGTCGTGGTGCCGGATGGCGCATCCACGATGGTGGTGGGTGCTGCCATCGGCAACGTGCTGCAGCCGCTGCTGGTCGCGCTGGTGTGGATGCTGGCCTGGCCGGGCGGGTGGTTCGAGATGGCGTTGCGCCTGCTGCTGGGCACCGGGTTGCAAGCGGGTGTGCTGCTGCTGAACGTGCCTTGCTCAATGGCGGCGTGGCTGTGGCTGGTGCAGCTCAAGCGCTACGCCCCCGACACCGTATCGCCGCTGGTGTGGTGGAACGTCTTCCTCCAGGGCGGCGGTCGACTGGTGCTCGGGCTGCTCTGCGCGGCGCTGGCCATCGCACTGGCCAAGCGCTTGTCAGGCCGGCCCGGCCGTGCCACGGACCGTGTGGATGTACCAACCAGCCCGCTCGTTTCACTCCCATGAGCACGTGGCATCCGCATGGCCGTGGATCCATCATGCGACCACGGTTTGACGTCGGGTTCGCAACCGCGCGACGGCTGATCGCGGTGGCTGGGCTGGTGGTGCTTCAGCACGCGGCCGCCGCCCCGATCCCCGACGAATTGCTGCAAGCCGTGCGTGCCGGTGAACCGGTGGGAGTGATCGTCGAGTTCGATGCGAGCGCCATCGACCGCGATGCGGCACGGCGCCGTGCCAGATTGCCTCGGCGTGTCGATGATGGCGCTGCCCTGGCGTGGCGCTCACAGCGCTATCGGGAGCTCAAGGACGGCGTCATGCGCTCGCTGCGACACCCCGATGTCGAAGACGCGCTCGACTACAGCCACCTGCCGATGTCGTTCAAGCGCATCCGCTCGGAAGCCGGCCTGCGCGCGCTCGCGGCGCAGCCGGGTGTGGCAGTGCTGCACGCGAACCGCATCCACCGGCCGGTGCTCGCCGAGAGCCTGCCGCTCATCGGCCAGCCGGTGGTGGCCAACGCTGGCGTGATCGGCAACGGCAGCACCGTGGCCGTCATCGACAACGGGATCGACATCGCGCAGTCGGCCTTCGGGGGTTGCACGGCGGTGGGCACGCCTGCCGGTTGCCTGGTGACGGCGCAGGAATCGTTTGTCGCCGCACCCAACACCGCGGGCACCGACCACGCGCACGGCACCAACGTCGCGGCCATCGTGGTCGGTGTGGCGCCGCAGGCGCGCTTGGCCAGCCTGAACGTGTTTGCCAGTGACGGCAATGGCTACACCAGCGACATCATCGACGCGATCAACTGGACGATCACCCACCGCGTCGAGCTCAACATCGTCGCGATCAACATGAGCCTGGGCGATGGCAGCCGCAACTCAAGGCAGTGCCAGAGCTCACTCAGAAATGCATTCGTCACACCCGTCACCAACGCCAGAAACGCCGGCATCAGCGTGGTGGTGGCCGCCGGCAACAACGCCTACAGCAACGGCGTGTATGCCGATGGCCTGAGCAGCCCGGCGTGCGTGCCAGGCGTGGTCTCGGTGGGGGCGGTGTACGACAGCGCCATGGGCGGACTGGCCTGGGCCGGCTCCTCGGCGGGCGCATGCACCGACTACAGCATCACGGCGGATCGGGTGGCCTGCTTTTCCAACAGCGCGAGCTACCTCACGCTGCTGGCACCGGGCGCCCTGATCACCGCGGGCGGCCACACCATGGGCGGCACCTCGCAGGCCACGCCGCATGTGGCGGGTGCCATCGCCGCCTTGCGCGCCGCGTTTCCCGGTGAGACACCCCCGGCCATCGAAGCCCGCCTCACGGCGAACGGCTCCGTCGTGGCCGACAGCCGGCCTGCGCCTGGACGCAGCCTGCCACGGCTCAACCTGCGCGCGGCCGCCCGCCCGGCCCATGACGATCTGATCAACGCGGTGGCGCTGAGCGCAGCCAACGGCTCGACGCAAGCCGACAACCGCCTCGCCACGCGCGAACCGGGCGAGCCGCTGCCGCTGGCGACCGCACAGCAGTCGGTGTGGTGGCGCTGGACAGCGGCGACTTCCGGCCCGGTGAGCCTGAGCACCGCCGGCAGCAACTTCGACACCGAGCTCGACGTCTACACCGGCAGCAGCGTGAGCACCCTGACACGGGTGGCCGGCAACGACAACGCGAGCAGCCAAGAGGCCACCTCGCGGCTGCGCTTTTGGGCTATTGCCGGCACGACCTACCTGTGGGCCGTGGACAGCGCCGATGGCGTCGGTGGCGACATCACCTTGTCCTGGATCACCGAACAGGCCGACGTGTCGGTGGCGCTGACCGGGCCGGCCACCGCCCAACCCGGCGACACGGTCGACTACACCCTGAGGCTGGGCAACGCCGGACCGAACACGGCAACGCAGGTGATGGCCAGCGTCGCGCTGCCCGCGGGCGTCTCGGTGCCCGGCGTGCCTGTCGGGTGCGTGGCTGAGGCAAGCACGATCACCTGCAACGCAGGCGAAGTGGCCGCGGGCGCCTTCGCCTCGCAGCTGCTGAGCCTGCACGTCGACAGCCTCGGCGCACCGGTCAGCCTGAACGCAACCGTCAGCGCCGACCAGCCCGACCCGGTGCCCGCCAACAACGCGGCGAGTGCAACGTTGTCGCTGTCGGCGGTCGTCAACCCGGTCGATCCGGGCGCCAGTTCGGGCACTTCAGGCTCGGTCGCCGACATCCCGACGCTGCCCGAGTGGGGGTTGATCCTGCTCGCGGGACTGCTGCTCGCCATCGGGTTGAAACCTCAGCGCGCTGGCGTGTGCCGACGTCAAGACACCTCGGACTAGTCCGAACGAGCCAGACAACAACCCTGAGGCCCACACACGGGTGCCACACATGATCTGCACACTCCCCGGCAAAGGTGGTCTGTCACTCAACCAGCGCCACCCGCACGGAGATCCCGCATGAAGCTCAAGTCCATCGCAGTCGCAACCGCCCTGGCCCTGTCGGCCCTGGGGGCTCAAGCCCTGACAACAAGCAACTCCAGCGGCATCTTCGACGTGCCTTTTGGTGAGCTCAACGCGTACACGGGTTCGCTGTACAAGTTCGACAGTAGCCTGGGCGACCTCACCAGCGTGAAGCTCACGCTGAGCGTGAAGTTGAAGGCCGGCAAGCTTGAAGTGGTCAGCTTCCCCGGTACGGCCGCCGGCTCATTCACCGATGCCTCGGTGTCGGTTCCGGTCACCGTGAGCTGGTTCGATACGCAGGCCAAGACCATCGAAGTCTCGGCGGATGGGTTTCTGGACGCCGGCAGCGTGAACGCCTGTGGCGTTCACCATGCGGGGCCGTGCGTCAGGCAATTCAACCTGGACGAAGACCGGGCCAGGGAGTCGCTCAAGTCTCATTCGCTGGATGCACTGAACATCTATTCCGGCAGCGCCTCGGACACCTTCAGTTTCAGCGCCTGGGCGGGCGACTTCGAGACGCTGGCCCGCACGACGGACACCGATCTGTTGTTCGGCGGTGACGGCCACGTCAACGGCAAGTTCACGGTGACTTACCAGTACACCTCGGCCGTTCCGGAGCCGGCCACGATGTGGCTGATGGCTGGCGGCATGCTCCTGATCGGCGCACGGCTGCGGCAGCGCCGGCAAAACTAGGCCCCAGTCGGCGACCCATCCAGAACACTCCAGACAAAAGGCCCTTGCGATGAACTCGCAAGGGCCTTTTGCTTGGGGCGAATGGACTGGATCAGACCTGGCGCTTGCTGCGCCCGAACCACGACAGACCACCCAGGCCCGACAGCAGCAGCCAGGCGGCCGCGGGCAGCGGCACCGGTGCGACCGGCAGGCCCGACTCGACCGTGAGCGTCAGATCACCCGAGGCGCCCAGATCGCCCTGCACGCTGCTGATGTTGTAGGTGAAGTAAGGCGCATCGGCCAGCACTTCGTACAGAAACAGGTTCCATGAGTTGCCGCCGGCATCGCCGAAGGAAACACCGTTGTAGGACACCGCACCGTAGGCCAGCGCATTGGGCGAGCCCGGCAGGATCAGCAGGTTGTCGTTGCCGTTGAAGCCCGGGTCGGTGGCGACCACCGACGTGACGGCGTTGCCGTTGATGGTGCCGCTGGCCGACGTGAGCACATAGAAGTCCTGCGGCCGGTCCGCGTCGTACGTGCCGGAGTACCTGTACGACTCCACGATCGCCGCATCGGCAAGTTCGGCGGTGAAGGTTCCGCTGCCCAAGGCCGCGCCGGCACCGCTGTAGGTGTAGCTCCAACCGACCACCAGCGATGCGTTGGCCGCACCGCTCAGGGCCAGCGCCACACAGCCTGCCAACCAATGTTTGTGATTCATGAGAGTCAAGTCTTTCGTTTGTTTTGGACCGCTGTCAGTTCAGGGTGACCGTGCCGCCGGCCAGAACCGAGCCGGTCTTGTAGGAGACAGCAGAAGCGCCGTTGAGCTTCCAGCGGTGAATGCCGCCGTGGCCTGACTCGTCGCTGCTGTAGACGTAGAGCGGGCCGCCAGCGCTTTCTTGCACCAGCGTGAGACTCATCGGATCGGAAGCGAGTTGGGCACCGATCGGGCGCACCGTCTGGGTGGTGGCCTCGCCGAACTGGCCCAGGAACAAGCCGTTGTCGTCGAAGTGCATGAACTGGTTGGCGTAGCCGATCTTCCCGTTCTTGGTGTCGGTGAAATTGGCGCCGCGGTAGCCGTAGACGATGTGGTTGGCGCTGGCCACCACCACCGTGCCGCCGTAGTTGACCGTGCCGTCGATGCCCCGGGTCTGGTAGGCACCCACTCCATCGAGCGGGCCCGACGGGCTGGCCAGCCACAGCCACGACGTGCCGTTCAGTGCGGCGGCGCCGAGGTGGAAATTGAGGCTGCAGCACACCGACTGATCAAAGAACACCACCCGGCCGGAGGCCGTCTTGGGGAACCGTGGGCCGACCACGCCCGTGTGAACGCCAGCGCGGCTGTAAGGTGAACCCGACGTCATCGGAACCCTGGCCTGGCTGACGGCGCTGTCCCAGATCGGGTTGCCCGAGCCGTTGAAGCCCGTGAGCGACAAGCGGTAGACCGTTTGCGTGGCGGCAATGGTGTTGGTCAGCGCGTAGCCCAGGTCGCCGTTTTCGTACATCACGGTCGTCGTGGCACCCGAAACCGGGGCCAGCTGCTGAATGAGCCGCAGCGGGCCCGAGGCCGGCAGCTCGACCACGTACTGTTGCGCATTGACCGTCATCAACCCGTAAGTGCGGCCGTTCGACAAGGTCTCGACGACGGTGAGCCCGCCGAACCCGTCGTTGTGCGCGTTGGCATCGACCAGCCCGGCTGGCAAGCCACCCAGCCAGTTCTTGACCAGGGGCCAGGCCGCACCGCCTGGCTGGAGCGCGGCGGTGTGGTCGGTCGTGTTGCAGAACTGCAGGAAGTTTGCATAGACGCATTGCGGATTGCCGTGGTCCACCGTCGAGGTGTAGACCACCGGCAAATAGGCCACCTGCGCATCGCTGTTCGAGGCTGACGCGGCGAAATGCAGCATGCGGTTGTTGCACGTGTCGACCACCCAGATGCTGCCGTCGGCGGCAGTTGCCAGCGCGGTTCTCTCGCCGCCTGCCGACTTGAAGCACAGCTTGCCGGACGTCACTGCCGGATCGGTGGCGTAACCGCCTGCGGCGCCGATCACGCCGGCGGCCGTGCCGTTCACATCGAAATGCTTGAGCTGCTGGCTGGCACCGCCATCCGCGACCCACACGCCGCCGGAAGCGTCAGCGGCGAGCGCCAGAGGGCTGCTCAACCCACTGCTCATCGTGAGTGCCAGCCCGGGGCCACTGGCCAGATTGGAGTAGCGCCGCAGCGTCGCCCCGGAGATCACCCACAGGTCACCGGCAGACGACATGGCGATCTGGTTCAACGTGCCTCCGGCCATCGGCACCGAGACTTGATTGACGTAGGCACCCGTCAGCTTGTTGTACAGACGAACCCGACGCGGCCGACTGCACATCGATGACGCCCGAGTAGCTTTGGGCCGGATAGCAATTTCCCGGCGACAGGTAATTCAGGCACGTGGACTGGCCCGAAGAAAATGCGACCGGCAGCGAGGTCGAGCGGCTGAATGCACCCACAAAGGATGACTTGGCCATGCCGCCCGTGTTGGCCCAGTAGAGCCGATCGTCGTCTGCCGCCACCATGGCGTACGACGCGAACGCATCGGTGCTGGCGAATGGCCGAAGTGCTTGCTGCGGCGCCGACAAGGCGAACCCCGACAGACCCGGCTGTCCCTCGTTGTAGCCCGCAGCCAGGTAAGCGCTGCTGCCTGAGATGGCGATGCTGCTCACGGGCTGCATGTACGAATGCACCTGCGAGCCATCGAAGCTCGACGAGGTGTTGCCGATCACGCCCTCCCACGCATAGCCGATGGCGTGATGCGCGAGCTTGATCGTGTAGGGATTGGCAGCGCCCGTCGGCATGGCCAGCCCGGCGTCATTGAGACCGTTCCAGGAGCCCGAGATGGTGCCGGGCGACACCTTGGCACCGCGCAACAGGGTGCGAACCAGCACGCCCTGCGCGTTGTAGACGCCCATGCTGACCGTCCAGGTGCCGCTGCCCGATGGCGTGCCGGGCAACGTGGCCGACCACTTCGTGCTGGTCGATACCGCAGCGAACGTGGATGGCAGGGCGGTCATCCCGCACAACAACAGCAGCGCCGAGCGCGCAACAACAGACTTCATTCGATTCGCTCCAGCATTGAAAACAAACGTCGCCGACCTTCAAAAAGACCGGCGGCGAAAACGCTTTCAATTCTGGGATCCTGCCGTGACGCGCGACTGACACAACGGACACACTCAGATGGTCCGTACGGACCATGGCGGACTAGCTATAGAGGATGCGAAATGGCCTCGTGGGCCCGGCGAGCGTGGGAAAGCCGAATCATTCCCACTCGATCATCAACGAGCCCCCTAAGCTGTTGACTTACAGGGGACTCTCCACCGACCCCGAACTTTTTACCGTCACTTTTACCGTCAATCTGATTTGAGCCTCAAAACTCGCTCTCAGTATCTATCGGCATCTATCGACGGCTGTCGGCGAGCCTTTGAACCTCACCTTTCGAGGTCTATCGGGGTGTATTGACTTGCGCAGTGGTCATCAGGAGGCGTTTTAAGCGCTGCCAGTCGTCTGAAATTGGCCGCGAAATGCGGCGCCATCAAATGACTTAAGTCCTTGTCATGAATGGTTTATTTCACACTATTTTTACCGTCACGACGCCGCGATGGCGGCGCAGAGCAGAGATCACGTCATCGTGATCATGTCGAGCGCCGTCGACCCAACCCATAGGCCTGCGCAATGCGTTCGACCAACTCGGCAACGCTGCTGTTGATCCCGAAGGACTTCGGATCGATGGTGCGATCCAATTCGATCCCATCGAGAAAGCGCAGAAGATCCTGCGCGATCCT
Source organism: Burkholderiales bacterium 28-67-8 (assembly GCA_002281415.1). GTDB lineage: Bacteria > Pseudomonadota > Gammaproteobacteria > Burkholderiales > Burkholderiaceae_C > PBB1. The sequence goes on from NCFZ01000038.1 coordinate 16,486, forward strand.
TGGGGCGACCTCGATACGAGCGTCCGGCGCGAGCAGTTGAGACAGGCGCAGCACGTCGTTGGCGTGCTTGCGGACTTCTTGCTGTCCACAGATTCGCCCTTGGCCTGGCGCCCGCCGAGGTCCAACCACGCGACGGCCTTGAGCGGGATCAGCCTGTCCTCGCCGACCCACGGCAATGCAGCACTCCCCTTGCGACCGGCAAGGATGAAGTCGTAGTGCGCGTCATCAAGCAAGATCGCGGACAGACTGGCTGCAGCTTCGTCGATCGGGACCGGCGTGAGGCGACTGTGTTCGGCGAGCTTGATGCCATCGGGCGCTCTGCAAAACAACTCGAGCATGGCAGGAAAGCGTTCGTCGGATGGTTTCTGGAAGCGGTAGAAAACGGGCTTGCCGGTATCGCTGGCCTGCCGGATTTCGTAGCCTCCCGCTTCGATGAAGCTCCAGAACACACCACCGAATGACGCTCTGAGCGCTTCGATGTGCAAGACGATGTCCAGGTCCTTGGTCGCACGAAACTCAAGCGCAGCATCTTCCATCGCAAGCGTCGCGGCCGTGCCGCCGATCAGCACTAACTGATCGGCATGGCCAGCAAAGTGTTCGCGAAAGACGTCGAGTCCCCTCACCACGGAAAGCTCACTTGAAGTTCATCGAGCGCAAGTTGAACTCGCTCGTCGGTGTGGCCTTGCAAGCTGAGCGTCAAGGACAGCGGATCGACGGTCTCACCATCGGGCACAAGCGCGGGGTCGTAGTGCCAAAGCTCCCACTCGCAAGCGCCAGGAACGTGCTGCGGCAAGAGCTCGACGCCGGCCTGCGTGGCTGCTCTCCACTGTGCCGGGCTGACGGCATAGGTCGTCCACTGGGGCTCTGCAAGCATCGAATGTCGCGCCAGCGCACTCAAGCCCGCCAGCCTCATCTGGGGCGGCTCCCACTGGGAAGAGGGACGGATCCAGACCCGTCGCTTGATCGGGTTGCGCAATAACGATTTCGCTCGCTCCCAGGTCTGCGCGCCGGTGGGCTCCGTGTGCAGCCAGCGCGCCCTGCCCTCGGTGCGCACTGTGGCGATGCTGGTGGCCGTGATCTCTTTGACGGCCCGCGACAGGGTCATCGCGGTGTATCCCAGTTCGCTAACCACCTTGGCGGGCTGCCACTCGGCGCTCCACGGCCTTCGCAGCAAGACGGTGATCAGCATGGCCTGCGTCGCGGGGCTGAGCGCGCTGTCCGCAGCCGCGGGCGGCTTGCGAAAGTACTCGCGCAAGTCGATCCCGAGATCGGGCAGATAAAGCTGGTTGCCAGGCACCAGGAACGCCACCTTCTGCTCGATCAGGCGCTTGCGCTCGTAGGACGCCAGGCTGCTTCTCACGTAGACCACTGGCAGCTCGGCCAGTTGGCGCAGCTTGTCCATCCGGCTGCGCACCTGAGCCAAGCCCGGCTTGTCGGGTTGCTTGTCGATGGCCAGGAGAATCGGCCGATCCAGGAGCGTCAGTTCCCGCACCTCGAGTGCATCTTGCAAAAAGTAGGGCAACCTGCCAGCGTCCGGCCACGGCTTGACCTCTGGGGCGATTCCCAAGGTTTCATGGAGATATGCGCGGACGGCAGCATCCACCGCACGGTCTCGGTCGGCGCTTGTCAACATCTCTAACGACGATATTGCGATCATTGTTATCGTTCAATGTGATGTTATCCGAAAGATCTATGAAGGTCGGGGCGCGTCGAAAAGCTAGCCGAGTGCTCCGTGGTCGATGCGGCGCCTGTGCCGAACTTTCACCGTGCGAATCCTGAAGTATTTATTTGTACAAATATTTCTATAGAATTTAATGCCTTGGCAGAGACGCCGACGCTTGTCCGCTTGGGCACTGCCTTCATTCGAAATCGGAAACGACCAAATGCGAATATCCAGGTTAAGCGCCATCGCCGTTTTTGTGGGCACTGTGCTCGCTGGCTGTAGCACGCCCGTGGCTCAGGCTCCGACGGTCGCGGCGGTTTCGTTGCCACCCCACCTCGACCCCAAAAGCCTGATCTCAAGGGAGCGCAGCGTGTACTTCGACTTCGACGTGTTCTCGATCAAGACTGAGTACTCGGGACTGATCGAGCGCCACGGCATGTACCTCGCGTCCCAGCCGACGCTGTCCATCAAGATCGAAGGGAACACCGACGAACGAGGCAGCCGCGAATACAACCTGGCACTCGGCCAGAAGCGGGCGCAGTCCGTACTGCAGGCTCTGAAAATCTACGGCGTAAAAGACAGCCAGATGGAGGCAGTCAGCTGGGGCGAGGAGCGACCGAAGTCGACTGGACAGAACGAGGGAGGCTGGGCAGAAAACCGCAGGGCGGATCTTGTCTATCCGAAGCAGTAAATTTCTAAACGCCCAAGCGGTGGCGCGCGAGCGGCTTCCCTATTGGCCCAGAGGAATGTTGGCCCCGCGTTCATCAGCGTTCAATGCAGAGATCAGCGTGGCAAGGTCAGAGTCCATGCGCTTGAGCGTGAGGGCGTCGAGGGTTGCCAATGCCTGAGGCAAGACGCCTGTCAAGGGGCCGGGTGCGCGGCGTAAAACCGCACGGCCCGTTGGCAGAACATGAAGTTGAACGGTGCGCCGATCTTTACCGTCCCTCGCCCCAACCATGAGTTCGCGCGCGACCAATGTCTTGACCAAGTTGCTGGCAGTAGATTGATGGATATCCATCGCCTTTGCCAAGTCATTGACTCCAACGCCTGGCCGGTCGCGGACGATGCTCAAAGCCCACAGCTGCGCACCACCGACCCCGGCCTTCTTTTCGACCTGCTGGAAATGCGTTTTGACGGCATTGAAAACGAGGCGAAAACGGCGCAACACCTGCACCGCGGGTTCGCTAATTTCGTCTCCCAAAAGTCCCGGCCAAGCCTTCTCGGAGGCCGCCGCGGTCGTCGTGCGCTTGACCATAGGTCCATGATAGGACCCTCAGTGGCCCCGACCACTGGAGTTGGTCTCCTACGCCGACGATGATGCACGATCCTCGCATTGCCCCTACGCTCCGCCGCGAGTTCTCTGACTGGCGACTGTGGTTGGCACGAGCCATCGTGATTGCGGCGGCTGCGGCTGCCGGCCTCACCGTGGTCGGTTTCACCTGGCTGACCGAGCGGGCGCTGGGAGCATTCTTTTTGCTGCGCGAGACTTGGTGGTGGGCGCCATTGGTTTGGACGCCTGCGTGTACGGGGGCCATCGTCTGGCTGACATGCCGCCATTTTCCCGGCGCGGCTGGATCGGGGATTCCGCAGGTCATAGCGACATTCGACACCTCAGTGGATGAGGCCAATCGCGGTCACTTCGTTTCGATCAAGCTGACTCTGGCCAAGATCGCGTTGACCGCTTGGGGCTTGCTGGCCGGGCTTTCCCTGGGACGAGAAGGTCCGTCCGTGCAAATCGCCGCCGGGGTGATGCACAGCGCAAGGCGTTGGCTGCCGAGGGGATCGGCCGTCACCGGGCACGGGCTCTTGGTGGCCGGGGGTGCGGCGGGAATCGCTGCGGCGTTCAACACACCGCTAGGCGGCATCATGTTCGCCATCGAGGAACTTTCGCGCACCCCCGAGCAACGCAGCAGCGGCCTGATCATCTCCGGCATCGTACTGGCCGGTCTGGTGGCAGTGTCAGCCTACGGAAACGGCACCTATTTCGGTGTGATCTATGTGCCAACTGTCGGCGTCTCGTTGCTGTTGCCAGGGTTGCTCGTGGCCCTGTGCAGTGGTGTGACCGGTGGGCTTTTCGCCCGCCTGCTGATTATTTCGCTCAGCGAGAGTTCCGCCGACGGGCTCAGCCGCTGGCGGCTGACACGACCCGTGTCGTTCGGCGTGGCGTGCGGACTCGCGGTCGCTGTTATCGGCACGGCCACCCATGGCGCAACGTTCGGCAGCGGGTACCTGCACACGCGCGGATTGCTCGAGGGCAATGAGAGCATGCCCGGGGTCTACATGCTCTGTAAATTTGTAGCCACTTGGCTGACGGCCTGGTCAGGCGTGCCGGCCGGCATCTTTGCGCCATCGTTGGCCATTGGTGCGGCCCTGGGCAACGACGTGGCACAGCTCACCGCCCATCCGCATGCCGCCACCCTGATCGCTTTGGGCATGGCGGGGTTCCTCGCCGCCACGACTCAGGCGCCGTTGACCTCATTCATCATCGTGATGGAGATGGTGGACGGCCATCCGATGGTGCTTAGCCTCATGGCCTGCGCACTGATTGCGAGCGGCATCTCCAGGGCGTTATCGCGTCCGCTCTACGCGACTCTCGCCCAAATCCAATTGCGTCGACTGCCCCCATCGCAGCCTCAGGATGACGCGCCACAGAAGGACCAGTTGTGATGCATCAACTGGCGTCGCACAAGTTTTTTCGACCTGGCAGGTCGGTCGGTTATCAAGGAGGTTCCAGGTGAAGAAGTCCGCAGTTGCAGCAGTCAGCACAGGTCTGATCGCCCTACTCGTTGCGGGCGTCTGGTACGGGCAGTACCGAGAGCCTGCTCAGACCCCGAGCGTGGCGGCGTGGAGCACTGCCAAGCCAGCGTCCTCGGCGGTCGCGCGCCCGTCCATGGCCGCATCCGAACCCGGTTTAGAACGTCCGGTCGCACTGCCGGCCGTCGTCGCATCCGCCACCGAGCTCGATGTCGAGTCCGTGCTGACCGAACTGGTGGGCCGCAAGTCCACGCTGAGCATGTTCCAGCTCGATGATTTTGCGAGAAGGGTGGTGGCCACGGTCGACAACCTGGGCCGCTCGCACGCCGCCTCGAGGCTGTGGCCTGTCAACCCCGCGAAGGGCAGATTCATGACCGAGACGCACGGCGATGTCGAGGTGATCAGCGCCGACAATGGTCTGCGCTACACACCCTACGTGCTGCTCATCGAGACGGTGAACCTTCGCGAGGTCGCCGCCGCCTATGCACGGCTGTATCCGCTCTTTCAGCAAGCCTATGAAGCTTTGGGCTACCCAAATCGCCAATTCAATGACAGGGTGCTGGACGTGCTCGACCAGTTGATAGCCACGCCTGACGTGGAAAGCCCGATCGCAGTGCGGCTGCCAGCCATCAACGGTCCGATGCAACCACTGCGGCCATGGGTCCTCTACGAGTTCGCCGACCCCGAACTGCAGTCGCTGAGTGCCGGCCAAAAGATCTTGCTGCGCGCCGGGCCCGTCAACGAACGCCGACTCAAGTCCAAGCTGGCTGAACTGCGCCGCCTGCTGGGCACTGTGGCTGCGAGTCAGTGACGGTAACGCCCATGCTGACGGACTTCACTGCGCTTGCAACAGACTTGGCCTGGCCCCTGGCTGTGGCCCTCGCCTGGGTGGCCGGGGAGCTGGGACACCGGTGGACCGGACTGCCACGCATCAGCCTGTATGGCATCGTGGGCTTCGCGCTCGGCAGCCCACAACTCGGACTGCTGTCGCAGGCGAGCTCAGGCACGGTCATGCTGGTGGCCAACGTGGCCTTCGGCCTGATCCTGTTCGAATTCGGTTACCGCATCAATCTGCGCTGGTTGCGCACGAACCCGTGGATCGGTGTGACCGCAGTGCTCGAAGCGGCATTGACCTTCGGCGCCGTCTATGCGCTTGCGCTGAGCTTCGACATGCCGCTGCTGGCCGCGTTGCTGCTGGCATCGCTGTCCATGTCGACGTCACCTGCGACGCTGATGCGATTGATCAACGAGCAGCGCAGTTCGGGCCAGGTGACCGAGCGCGCGCTGCACCTGACTGCGGTCAACTGCGTGCTGGCAGTCTTCACCTTCAAGGTGATCGTTGGCTTCTGGACCTTCCAGACGTCCGGCAACATGCTGCAAGCGGTCTCGAGCAGCGTGGTTCTGCTGGTCGCTTCAGTGGCATTGGGCGCATCCTTCGGCATCGGCGTGCCTGCGGTGCTCAGGCAGTTCGGACGGCTCACCCGCGATGCCACGGTTGGCTTCGCGATCGGGGTGATCCTGGTCGTTGCCATTGCGCACACGCTCAAGGTCTCGCCCGTTTTGGCCTCGTTGACGTTCGGGTTCGTCGTGCGTCACCGTCGTGTGGCGCTCAACCAGACACAGCGTAACTTCGGCGTGCTGGGCGAGTTGCTGGCGATCGTGCTGTTCGTGTTCGTCGCCACCACGATTTCCTGGGAGCGGGTGTGGGCTGGACTGGAATTGGGGCTGTTACTCATTTTGGTCAGGATGCTGGTCAAAGTGGCCGTCGTCGGTGGCTTGGCACGGGTGAGCGGCATCAGCTGGCGCAAGGGTGTCCTGACTGGCCTGGCGATGACGCCCATCTCGGTCTTTGTCATATTGCTTCTGGAGCAAGCCCGCTACCTGGGCATCGATCTCGTCGACCAACTGGCGCCGCTGGCGGCGGCGACTCTGACGCTCGAGCTGATCGGACCGATCGTGACTCAGCGTGCACTGATCATGGCCGCCGAGAGCGGCGAGCCTCCGGAGAGCTGACATGCCACTCGAACCGTTCAAATCCTCGACGCCACTGACGCTCGGCGTCGAGCTGGAAATGCAACTCGTCAGCCTGAGCAACCTGGACCTGATCGACGCCAGCCCCGACATGCTCGACCTGCTGGCACGCCGCAAGTTTCCCGGCAATGTCGTTCCAGAGATCACCGAAAGCATGATCGAAGTGTCGACCGACATCCACACCGATCACGACGGACTTCTGGCGCAGTTGCGCCAGATCCGCGACGCGTTGGTGGCGGCTGGCGACCGGCTGAACGTGGGCGTGTGCGGAGGTGGTACCCACCCCTTTCAGCAGTGGTCGGAACGCAAGATCTTCTCCAAGCCTCGCTTCAAGGAGGTGTCTGTTCTCTACGGCTATCTAGCCAAACAGTTCACCATCTTTGGCCAGCACATCCATGTGGGCTGCGCATCAGGCGACGATGCCCTGTACTTGTTGCACTCGCTGAGCCGCTACATCCCGCACTTCATCGCGTTGGCCGCTTCGTCGCCCTTCGTTCAGGGCAAGGACACGCTGTTCCATTCGGCACGGCTCAACTCGGTGTTTGCATTTCCGCTGAGTGGACGAGCGCCCTTTACCCTGAGTTGGACCGAATTCGAAAGTGGCTACTTCGCGCGCATGGAGCGCACGGGCATCGTGAAGAGCATGAAAGACTTCTACTGGGACATTCGCCCCAAGCCTGAGTTCGGCACCATCGAACTTCGCGTGTGCGACACCCCGCTCACCGTGGAACGAGCCGCTGCGCTGGCGGCCTACCTTCAGGCCCTGTGCTGCTTGCTGCTCGAGAGATCGGAACCCCAGCCGACCGAAGACGACTACCTGGTCTACAACTACAACCGGTTCCAGGCGTGCCGATTCGGCCTGGCCGGAACCATCGTGCATCCAGGGAGTTGCGAGGCGGTGTCCTTGCGCGACGACATCCTGCACACGTTGGGACGGTTGGCGAAGCGAACGGCGCCATGCAACGCGGCCGCCCTGACGCATCTCGAACAGGTTGCCAAAGTGGGCAGTCATGCGACCTACCTGCGCGAGCAGTACAGGGATCGCGGCAGTTCGGAAGGCATGGTGGACGCCTCGATTGCATGCTTCAGGGGGTTGGGCGAGGGCTAATCACCTGCTGCGTTGCGAGACCCGCCGCCTCTGGCCTTCGCGGAGCCCGGGAATCATCCAACTTGATGTTCAGGTCGATGCCCTGGCCTGCTTCGGCCGTGGCTGCGGACGGTTCAGCGCCTCGAGGCCCGAGATCACGTCGAACAACTCCTCGCCGATGCCCGTCTGGCGCATTCGGTTCAAGCAGCCCCTGAGATCGTCCCTCAATTCATCGTTGTTCTTGTCGGCTCTCTCCATCGCGGACAGTCGCGTGGCGTGATCACTCGCGAACGATTGCGCGAGAGCCCTGAACAGCGAGACAAACAGGTACTCCCCGCTGAGCGATGCCAATGTGTTTGCACTGCGAGAGACCCCGCGCTGGGATGGCGAGGGGCTGGTTGGACACTATGCGCAGGAACGGACCGAAATGACCCTCTTTCCTGGCGCTGCCACAACGCGAACGAACGGCCGTCGCGACGATCAAAGCAACAAAAACGCCGCTGCCGCCATCACGGTCGGGCCAAGCGCGCCCAGCAGCAAGCCGCCCGCTCCGATCGACTCGTCCTCAAAGCCGCGCTTGAGTAGGGCGACACCCGCCGGATTTGGGGCATTGGCGATCACGGTCAAGCCGCCTCCAGCGACTGCACCGGCCACCAGCATGTACTTGGACTCGGTGGAGATGCCGGTGATGAGGGACCCGAGGTAGGTCAGCGCAGCGTTGTCGGTGATCGCCGTCAGCCCGAGCGCGCCAAAGAACAAGGCCAGCGGTTCCAGGCTCGACACGATGGGTTGCAGCCACCAACCCTGCAGCCCTCCGAGAACCACCAGGCCCGCCAGAAAGAAAGCCACTAGCAAGGCCTCCTTGAGGATGAGCGGGCTCTGATGCCTTTCGTAGGCTTGCGTGAATCCGAGGAACATCAGGAACAGGCCAAGGAAGGCAACCGGATGGTGAGCGAACAGCACCACACCGGCCAGCAAGAGAAGGTGCACCAGCACGACGGGCAGCGGCACCGGCGCCTCCGGCGCTGTTCCATCGGCCACCGGGGCATGCAGGTGCTTGCGAAGAACGAAGGTCGCGACGGTAGCGTTGACCACAACGGCAATGGCAGCCTTCCAACCGAAGTGGGAGGACATGAAGGCACTGTCCCACTGCCAGGTCGCCGCGACCATCAGCACCGGCGGCGCCGCGTAGGAGGTGAGCGTGCCGCCGATGGAGATGTTCACGAACAGCACGCCAAGGGCCAGGTACTTGAGCGGCTCAGGCACCCGCGTCCGAAAGATCTGCGGGGCCAGCATCAGCGCCGCTATGGTCATGGCAGCAGGCTCCGTGATCAGCGACCCCAGCAACGGCACCACCGCCAGGCCCAACCACGCGCTAGCCACCGGCGTGGGCAACGGCACCACGCGGGCGATGTTGTCCACGGCCCAGATCACCGTGCGCAGCACCGGACGCGACGCCGCGAGCACCATCACGACGAAAACAAACAGCGGTTCGGTGTAGTTGCGGGACTCTGCGTAGGTCAGGGCCTTGTCGCCCCCCTGCATCAGACCCATAACGAGAATCAGAATGCTGGCCCAGAAGCCAAAGACGACCTCGATCTCACCCAGAAGGTGAAACAGCCCGGCGTGCCTGGGGAATCGATGTGAAAGGCGTTCGAACTGCTTGGCTGCGAACGTGTGTCCCAGAGCCAGCACGAAGATGCCGAGGGCAATGTACTGAACGGTCGAGTCGGGTGTCGGGTGCATGGGCGTGCGGGGCTAGGCGCTGGCGGCCCGACCAACGCAAACAACCTGCTGCTCCGCGAATCGGCCCAGCACCCAACGCGAGTGTAGCGACCCGGGCGCCGAAGCTTGCCAAAGCCAGAGCACGGCCAGCATGCCCGCTTCGGAGTTGCCGCGGACAGAAGCGAGTCAACGGTTTCAGTGAGGCGCGGGGTGAGCCACTGTGATGCCGAACTGCCCGCGGATCGCCTGCAGACTGACATTGGGGTATCGGTCATGGTCCGACCGCGGCCAGCTGCTGCCATAGGATGCGCACCTCATGATGGTGCGGGGCACAACCACAACGGCGTGCCCGATGGCCCGCAGCACGTCCAGCAAGCGAAGCTTCCGGTAGATGTCGAGCGACTCATGCAGGACACAGCCCCTCAGGACGCCAAGATCAGCCGTCGTGCAGAGCATGCTGCCAATCTTAACGACGGCCTCGTCGTACAGATCGACGCCGCAGCCAAAGACGACTTGGACCGTGTCGTGACAGCGAAAGAAGAACGCCCCTTACGGGGACATGTGGCGCCCCGGGGTCAGACCAAGGCGAACCGCATGGTCCTCACGCAGCCCGTGCGCCAGCGTCTGCTGTAAGTCCTGTTGCTGGTACGCGGACACGGGCAGTTTCTCACTCGCGATGCACAAACAGCACGTAGACATTGACCAGGTAAACCGCCAGCAACGCGGCGCTCACCACACTCATGGTGCGCAGCAGTCGCCGACGGGGACGATAGACCAGACCGATGATCACTGCACCGGACATCATCACCGCCGAAAAGGCAGTCACCGCATGCACCGACGAGACATCGGCCAGGAGGGACCCACGCGTGTAGAACACGTCGTCGACGGCCACGATGAGCAGATCGAAGAGGTTACTGCCCAACAGTCCGCCAATGGCCATGTCCAGCGCACGCAGGCGCAGTGCTGTCAGCGTCACCACGACCTCGGGCAGGGACGTGGCGCCTGCCACCAGCAGCGTTCCCACGAACGTGCGGGACCACCCCATCTCGTCGGCGATGCGGGTGCCTGCGATGGGCAGCCATATCCCGGCCAGGGTCACGATGCCGGCGCAGAAGCCAAACTGGAGTGCCGCCCGGCACAAGGTGATTGCGTCGTAGCGCCGTTCGCCCGCTGGCGTTTGGTCTCCTGCGTGGCGCTGTTCGTAGGAGAAGACGCTGCGCATCGCCAGCAAATACAGCACCACCAACAGCGGCGTGTAGGCACCCATCGACCCCAACTCGGGCAGGAGTTGCGAGCGCTGGAGCAGCACACTGACACCGACCACGCTGAGCAGGAGCACACCGAACCCGGCCGACAGGATGTGTCCCGTGCTGGCGCGGCTGCAGATCGTGTCCGGTCGGTGAAGGATGTCGAGCAGGACCAGCATCGCCAGATTGAAAACAGCGCTGCCTAAGACATCTCCAACGGCAATGTTGGGTGCGTTGGCGACCGTGACTGCGCTGATGCCGGTGGCCAGTTCGGGCAATGAAGTCACCGCGGCCAGCATCAGCACACCGACCCAGGAGCCGGACATGCCCTTCTTCTCGCCGATCGCATCGGCCAGGCGGGTTAGCTTGGACCCAGCGTAGGCAATGGCCAGCGCGCAGGCTGCGAGTTGGATCCATTGAGTCGCCATGGCCCTCATTCTCGGCCCAGGGTGTCGACTGATCGGGTTTGCCGTGACCTCGGCGCGCCTCGATCCCCGCCATGCGGGGATCGAGGGGTCAATCGACCCGTGGCTGACCTCGATCGCAGTGACCTGTCCGGTCTGGCTCGCCTGCGCATGCTGACGCCCCTGGTCTGGGCCAGTTTCATCCGCCCGCTCCAAGGTGTTGACGATGAATGAGAAGTGACCCCCCCAAGGGGAGCGCGATCGCGCGAAACCGACCCACGCAAACACGCCGACCTGCTCAAAGGACGAGCAGGTAGAAGCAGGAGTGATCAGCGTGGGCATGTTGGCCAAGATCAGGCGGCAGCACTTGCGAGATGGGTTGTGCATCCGTGAGGTGAGCCAGCGCACGGGGCCGTCGAGGAACACCGTGCGGGAGTGGTCCGCCAGGAAGGCGTGACCGAACCGAACTACCCCAAGCGAGCGCAGTCCGGTGTGCTCAATGCGTGTGCCGAGCAACCCAAGGTCGGCGCTGCGCGCTGACCTGCACCGACGCGTTCGCGAGCGCAGAATGGCCACGGCGCTGTTTGAGCAGATCCGGGCGCTGGGATACGCGGGCAGCTACCCGTGCGTTGTCGTGTGGGTGCGCTGCTGGCGCGAGCGGCAAGCCAGCGAACCGAGGCGATCGGCGTTCGTTCCGATGAGCTTCGAGTTGGGCGATGCCTTCCAGTTCGACAGGCGCTTCGGGTACTTCTTCGTGGCTGGCTTGCGCCGAAGGCTGAAGGTGGCACAAGCCAAGCTGGCCGCGTCGCACGCCTTCTGGTTGACAGCCTGCCCGGGCCAGGGCCAGGGCCACGAGATGCTGTTCTATGCGCATGCGCGGGCCGTCGAGGCGCTCGGTGGTATTTCCGCACGAGCGGCTCAGCCTGCGCGTGTATCCCGACACCCTGGTGCTGGTGGCCGACGGCGTGGAGGTGGCTCGGCACTCGCGCAGCTTTGAGCGGCACCTGACCTTCTTCGACTGGCAGTACGACATCGCGCTGGTTGAGACCACGCCGGGAGCGCTGCGCAACGGGGCACCGTTCAAGGCGATGCCCGAGGTGCTGCAGACGCTGCAGCACCACTTGCTGCGCCATGCCGGCGGGGACAGGCTGATGGCGCAGGTGCTGGCAGCCGTGCCGGTGCGTGGGCTGGAGACGTTGCGGGTGGCTGCCGAACTCGCACTGGAAGCCAGGCGGACCAGCACCGAGCATGTGCTCAACTTATCATGGCCCGCCATGACCACACGCAAGACAGCACCAAGGGCCACATCTCGGAAACGGGCCGAACCCTCCCCGGCTGAGACCGACGGCACCGTACGCGTGCTGAGGCAGTTCCGCCTCGTTTTTAACACGGTCAAGACGCACTTCCAGCAGATGGAGAAACGGGCTGGGCTGGGGGGCGCGCAGGTCTGGGCACTGAGCGTGGTCCGCGACCGCCCTGGCATCAGAGTCAACGACTTGGCGCGGGCGCTGGACGTGCGTCAACCGACGGCCAGCAATCTAGCAAAAGCGCTGATCGAGCAGGATTTGATCGAGGCGAGGAAGGATGAGCACGAC
>NCFZ01000220.1 GCA_002281415.1 Burkholderiales bacterium 28-67-8
AATCTTGTGCGGGTAGGTCTGGTGGCCCACGTCCCACACGATGCGGTCATGCGGGGTGTTGAACACATGATGCAAGGCGATGGTGAGTTCGACGGTGCCCAGGTTGGACGACAGGTGGCCGCCGGTTTTCGACACGCTGTGCAGCAGGTAGTCGCGCAATTCGCCAGCCAGCGTGTGCAACTGGCTGCGCGACAGCCGGCGCACGTCAGCGGGCGATTCGATGGAATTGAGCAACTCGTTTGTCATCGTCAACTGTCCCGTTCAACCACCTTGTCGGCCAGACGGCCGAGCCACACCGTGTCCGCCAACCCGGACTGCGCCAGCGCCGCATGAGCGCGGTCACGCAGTTCGCGGGCGTGGCGCATGGCGGCATCCAGGCCCATCAGGCTGACGTAGGTCGGCTTGTTGGCATCAACGTCCTTGCCGGCCGTCTTGCCCAGCACGCCGGAGTCCTGCGTCACATCAAGGACGTCGTCGACCACCTGAAACGCCAGGCCGAGCGCATCGCCATAGACGGCCAGCGCATCGCGCACCCCCTCATCGATATCGCCGCAGGCCGCGCCCATCAGGACGCTCACGCGCAGCAAGGCGCCCGTCTTGCGGTGGTGCATGTCGCGCAGGGTTCGTTCGTCGAGCGGACGGCCCACGCTGGCCAGATCGATCGCCTGACCGCCGGCCATCCCCGAGTAGCCGGCAGCACGTGCCAGCAAGCCGCACAAACGTGCCTGTAGCGAGAGTGGCATGCTGGCGTCGGACTCGGGCGTGAGCACCTCGAAGGCCAGCGCCTGCATGGCGTCACCGGCGAGCATCGCCTGGGCCTCGCCGAACTGCACATGCACCGTGGGCTTGCCGCGGCGCAGCACGTCGTTGTCCATGCACGGCATGTCGTCGTGGACCAGCGAATAAGCATGAATCAGTTCCACCGCGCAGGCTGCGCGCAATGCGGCCCCGCGCGACGCGCCGACCGCATGGGCCGCAGCCAGTGCGAGCAGCGGGCGCAACCGCTTGCCACCATCGAGCACGCCGTAGCGCATCGCCTCGCCCAGACCGGCAGGCGCATCAGCGGGCACCCAGCGCGACAGGCAGTCTTCGACCGCCGCCAGTTGCTCACGCGCCCAGGCGTCAAATTCAGATCGATCGCTCACGAGGCAACCCAGGGTTTGAGCTGGCCGTCCTCGAGCACCTTGACCTGCTGCTCGACCGCTTCGAGGCGCGCACGGCATGAGTTGAGCAACTCGGCACCACGGCGGTACTTGTCAAGCAGTTGGTCCAGCGGCAATTGACCGGCCTCCATGGCCACGACCAGCGCTTCGAGCTCGGCCATCGCCGCCTCGTAGGTCTCGGGCATCGGCTCCGGGGCAGCCTGCTGGGCGGCGCTTTTGGCAGGGGTGGATGAGGTCTTGGGCATGGGTCTGGAAAGGCTGGCGGATTGTAGACAGCAGCCCCGCCGGCATGACGTTCGGGGAACCACGGGCACCAGCACAGAGCCGGGGGACCGCGAAGCCTAAAATCGGGGGCTGCGGAGGCGCGTGCGGCTCCCCCGCGTTTGATGCGGTCGCTGGCCCACGCGACCGTGGCCCGATGGCTCATAGCCGCCGATCCAGCCCAGGAGATCCGAACCAACATGTCCGATCTGTCAGTCACGCGCGGCGTCCCAGCCCTTGGCGCAGGACACCTCGCGGGCCGCAATGCCCTGCCGTTGCCACCGTCGGCGTATTTCGACGAAGCGCTTTTTCAGCACGAAGCCGACACCCTGTTTCGACACGGACCGCGCTACCTCGGCCACGAGTTGTCGGTGCCGCAGCCCGGTGACTACTACACGCTGCCCCAGGAAGCCGATGGCCGGGTGCTGGTGCGCACCCCCACCGGCGTTGAGCTGATCTCCAACGTGTGCCGGCACCGGCAAGCGCTCATGCTCCACGGGCGAGGCAACACACGAACGAACATCGTGTGCCCGTTGCACAGATGGACCTACGACCTCAAAGGCGAGCTGATCGGTGCGCCGCACTTCGCCGAATCGCCTTGCCTGCACCTGAACAACTACCGCACGCGCAGTTGGAACGGTTTGGTTTTTGAAGACAACGGCCGCGACATCGCCGCCGATCTGGCCGCGCTGGGGCCGCGCGCCGATCTCGATTTCTCCGGCCATGTGCTCGACCGGGTTCATGTGCACGAGTGCGAATACAACTGGAAGACCTTCATTGAGGTCTACCTCGAGGACTACCACGTCGGTCCGTTCCACCCGGGGCTGGGCAACTTCGTCACGACGGACGATCTGCGCTGGGAAATCGGCAGCAACTACTCGGTGCAAACCGTGGGCGTGGCCACGTCCTCGGGCGAGGCGCTCGGGCGGGCCGGCTCCGATGTGTACCGTCGCTGGCACGATGAAGTGCTGCGCTATCAGCAGGAAAACCACGACGGACGCGCGCCCAAGCACGGCGCAATCTGGCTCACCTACTACCCGGGCGTGATGATCGAGTGGTACC
>NCFZ01000221.1 GCA_002281415.1 Burkholderiales bacterium 28-67-8
AGCAGCGGCACTACGACCTGGTGCTGATGGACCTGCACATGCCTGTCATGGACGGACTGACGGCCACCCGTGCGATCCGTGCCTTGCCAGGGCTGAGCGATCTCCCTGTGGTGGCCATGACCGCCAGCGCCATGGCCGACGACCGCAAACGCTGCCTCGACGCCGGCATGAATGACTTTGTGGCCAAGCCCATCGAGCCCGACAAACTGGTGGCCGTGTTGCAGTCGCACATCAAGCCCGCGGCGGGACGCATTGCGGTGCACACGCCGACGGTGTCAGTGACGGCAACCGCTGCACCGACCGGCCTCGAACTGCCCCAGGCAGTCCCCGGTCTGGACACGGCGCTCGGGCTGCGCCGCAGCGGCGGCAAGCCCGACTTGTACCTGTCGGTGTTGCGCAAGTTCGTTGATGCCTACCGCCGCTTCCCCGGCGACACGCGTGCCTTGCTCGAACGCTCAGAGCGCGAAGCGGCTCACCGCGCGACGCACTCGTTCAAGAGCGTCGCGGCCAGTGTGGGGGCATCACAGTTGCAAGATCTTGCCGCCCAGCTCGAGCGTGCGATCGGCTCGGGGCAGCCGCGCTCGCGCATCGAGCAGACCCTGCGTCCGCTGGAGCTGGCGCTCTCAAACCTGTTGCCTGCGCTGGAACGACAGCTGCCCGGGGCCAAGCCGGTGAGGGTCGCGCTGCCAGATCCGGCTGACTTGAGTCGTGTCGGGGAGCAACTGCTGCGCCAGTTCGATGAGGGCGACGCCGATGCCCAGCACACGTCGGCCTCGCACGCGGGGCTGCTGCTGGCCGCGATGGGCGACGACTACCCGCGCTACTCGAACGCCGTGAGCCGCTACGCTTTCGACGAGGCCCGTCAGCTGCTGCACCGCTGCATGCAGTCGCACGGCGTGACCTGAAACCCACAGACGCTGTCGCAGGAGCCCATCCGTGATCCCCACACCTGACACGCCACGCACCATCCTCGTGGTGGACGACACCCCGGAAAACCTGGAGCTCATGACCGGCTTGCTGTCGCAAGAGGGCTTCCGGGTGCGCGTGGCCCACAACGGAGACAGGGCGCTGCAACTGGCGCGCTCGGCCAGCAGGCCCGACCTGATCCTTCTTGACATCATGATGCCTGGCGTCGACGGCTACGAGGTCTGCCGCGCACTCAAGGCCGACCCGTTGACGGCCAGCGTGCCGGTGATCTTTCTCACGGCCCGCGCTGCCGTCGAAGACGAGGCGCGAGGCCTGGCGCTCGGCGCGGTCGACTACATCACCAAGCCCATCAGCCCGCCCATCGTGATGGCACGCATCAGGACGCACCTGGCGCTCGATGACGCCATCCACGCGCTGCGCGACCAGAACGCCGCGCTCGAAGCCGAGGTGGTGCGGCGCACGCTGCAAATCCAGACCACGCAGGACGTGACCGTGATGGCCATGGCTTCGCTGGCCGAAACGCGCGACAACGAAACCGGCAACCACATCCGCCGCACGCAGCACTATGTGAAGTGTCTGGCCGAGCACCTGCGATCCAACCCGCGCTTTTCCGAGTTCCTGACGGATCGCAACATCGACTTGCTCTTCAAGTCGGCGCCGCTGCACGACATCGGCAAGGTGGGCATCCCCGACAGCATCCTGCTCAAGCCCGGCAAGCTGACGTTCGAGGAGTTCGAGATCATGAAGACCCACACCACGCTGGGCTACGAGGCGCTCGTCGCCGGCGAGCACGGGCTGGTCACCGAGGTCGAGTTCCTGCGCTTCGCCAAGGAAATCGCGCTGTCGCACCAGGAAAAGTGGGACGGCTCGGGCTACCCGCAGGCGCTGCGCGGCGAAGCCATTCCGGTGTCAGCACGCCTGATGGCGCTGGCCGATGTGTACGACGCGCTGATCAGCCGGCGCGTCTACAAGCCGGCGTTCCCGCACGACAAGTCGGCCGCCATCATCGTCGAGGGCCGCGGCCAGCATTTCGACCCTGACGTGGTCGATGCCTTCTTGGCTGTGCAAGACCAGTTCCAGGACATCGCGGCGCGCTTCGTGGACGCGGAGTGAGTTGGCCGGAGGTGGCCCGCTGCACCCAGCGGACCACCGTCGTGAACTGAACCGCAAGGCGCCCGTGCCCCTGGCACGAGCGGCGCCTCACGCGCTCGCGTAATCCGCCACCGGCGGGCAGCTGCACACCAGATGCCGGTCGCCGTGCACGTTGTCGACACGACCGACCGGTACCCAGTATTTGTCACGGCGCAAGCTGGCCAGCGGGTAGGCTGCCTGCTCTCGCGTGTACGGGTGTGACCACTCGGCACCGAGCAGCGCTTGCGCGGTGTGCGGTGCCGCCTTGAGCGGGTTGTCGGCCGCGGGCCAGGTGCCCGATTCGACCAAAGCGATCTCGGCGCGGATGGCGATCATGGCGTCGCAGAAGCGGTCGAGCTCGCGCAGCGGCTCGCTTTCGGTCGGCTCGATCATCAAGGTGCCGGGCACCGGAAAGCTCAGC
>NCFZ01000222.1 GCA_002281415.1 Burkholderiales bacterium 28-67-8
CGAACATGGCACTCTGAAAGCGCGCGTACGGGCACATGTACAGGCACACCTGCTCGCGCAGCCAGCCCGCATTGCCATAGGTCGCGAAGCCGTAGAACAGCACCCAGAACCACTCCCAGGGCCCGAAACCCCAGGTGAAGGACTCGGCCCAGAGCAGGCGGATCGGCGTGAAGTAGCCCACGAAGGTGAAGCCGGTGTACACGCCGATGGCCAGCCACGCGGCGTGCTTGGCGCCCTTGCGCCAGACCCGGTCGAAGCTGCGCGGCGCGGCGTCGCGCTTCATGCGAGCGACGCGGTCGCCTTCGATGCGGCGCTCAACCCACAGGAAGATCTCGGTGTAGACGGTTTGCGGGCAGGCGAAGCCGCACCACAGCCGCCCCGCCACGGCCGTGAACAGGAACAGCGAGTAGGCGCAAATCACCAGCAGCGCCGTCAGGTAGATGAAGTCCTGCGGATGCAGCACCAACCCGAAGATGTAAAAGCGGCGCGCCCCCAGATCGAACAGCACCGCAGGCCGGCCGTTCCACACCAGCCAGGGCGTGCCGTAGAACACCAGCTGCGTGATCCACACCATCGCCCAGCGCCAGCGGGCGAACAGCCCGCTGACCGAGCGCGGGTAGATCTGCTGGCGCTTCTCGTACAGCCAGACGGTCTCGCCCTCGGCGCCGGCAGCTGCCGGCACGGGGACGATCGGGATGACCTGCGGTGTCGCAGGTCTCAGGGGATCCATGGGCATGCGCGGTGTCAGGGCGCGGCCGTGGTGCTGCTGCGCGACAGGCTCATCACGTAGGCCGCCAGCACATGGATCTGCTCAGGCATCAAGCGCTGGCCGTGGGCAGGCATCACGTTGGTCTTGCCGTTGTTCACCATGGCCGCGATGGCCTCTTCGCCAAAGCCGTGCAGCCAGATCTTGTCGGTCAGGTTGGGCGCGCCGATCGCCTGCATGCCCTTGCCATCGGCGCCGTGACAGCCGGCGCACACCGCGAACTTGGGCTTGCCGGCTGCAGCGGCAGCGGCATCGTGGGTGCTGCCCGACAGGCTCAGCACGTACTGCGCCACGTTGTGCACCTCGGTGGCATCACCCACCGCAGCCACCATCGGCGGCATCATGCCGACGCGGCCTTCGGTGATCGTCTTGATGATCGTGGCGTGGTCGCCGCCGTGCAGCCAGTCGTTGTCGGTCAGGTTCGGGAAGCCCTTGCTGCCGTGTGCGTCCGAGCCGTGGCAGGCCGCGCAGTTGTTGACGAACAGACGCTCGCCGATGCCCATGGCCGCCGGATCCTGCATCAGCGTTTCGGCCGAGGCCTGCGCATAGCGGGCATAGACCGGTGCCATCGCGGCGCGAGCGGCCGCCTGCTCGGCCTGGTGCTGACCCGCGCTTGACCAGCCGAGGGTGCCGATGCGGCTGCCCGCACCCGGATAGAGCACCAGATAGCCCAGGCTGAACACCACCGTCAGGATGAACAGCCACATCCACCAGCGCGGCAGCGGGTTGTTGAGTTCGCGCAGATCGCCGTCCCACACGTGTCCGGTGGTGTTGTCACCCGACATCACCTTGCGGCGCGAGGCCGCGGCCAGCAGCAGCAAGCACGCCAGCATCGACACGACCGCGGCCACGGCGACAAACACCGACCAGCCATTCGAGAAGAAGTCGCTCATTTCATGCTCCGGTCATCGTCAAGAAAGGGCAGTCGGGCGGCCTCGTCGAAGCCGGCGCGGTTGCTGCGCGACCAGGCCCAGCACACGATGCCGATGAAGGCCACAAAAGACAGCACCGTCACCGCGGTGCGCAAGGTGTTCACGTCCATGACAGTGCCCTCACTTGACTGAGGTGCCAAGCACCTGCAGGTAGGCGATCAGCGCGTCGAGTTCGGTGTGGCCCTTGACCGCCTCGCTCGACTGCGCAATCTCTTCGTCGCTGTAGGGCACCCCGACCGTGCGCAGGGCACTCAGGTGCTTGGGCAGCGACTCGGCGTCGACCGGCGTGCGCGCCAGCCACGGGTAGGCCGGCATGTTCGACTCGGGCACCAGATCGCGCGGATTGGTCAGGTGCACGCGATGCCACTCGTCGCTGTACTTGCCGCCCACGCGGTGGAGGTCGGGTCCGGTGCGCTTGCTGCCCCACTGGAACGGGTGGTCGTAGACGAACTCGCCAGCCGTCGAGAAGTGCCCGTAGCGCAAGGTCTCGGCGTACAGCGGCCGGATCATCTGCGAGTGGCAGTTGTAGCAACCCTCGCGGGTGTAGATGTCGCGCCCGGCGAGCTGCAGCGCGGTGTAGGGCTTGAGGCCTTCGACCGGTTGCGTGGTCGAGCGCTGGAAGAACAGCGGCACGATCTCGACGATGCCGCCCACCGCCACCACCAGCAGGATCAGCACGATCATCAGCAGGTTGTTGGTCTCGATGCGC
>NCFZ01000039.1 GCA_002281415.1 Burkholderiales bacterium 28-67-8
CGGGATGGCGGCGACGTTTCAGCCTTTCCTGCAACCAATGCGTGAGCGCCGCGCTGGCACCTTGGTGGGCATCGCCAGCGTGGCGGGCATTCGCGGCCTGCCGGGACATGGCGCGTATTGCTCGAGCAAGGCCGGGGTGATCAGTTACTGCGAGAGCCTGCGAGGCGAGTGCCGGCCTTTCGGGCTCAAGGTGGTGACCATCAGCCCGGGCTTCATCGACACCCCGCTCACGCGCCGCAATCCGTATCCCATGCCGTTCCTGATGCCGCCTGAGGCGTTTGCCGACAGTGCGCTGCGCGCCATCGATCGGGGAGTCAGCCACCGTGTGATTCCCTGGCAGATGGGGCTCGTGGCAGGGCTGCTCAATGTGCTGCCGAATGGCCTTTTCGACCTGGCATTTCAAGGGCGAGGACGAAAACCCCGCCGAGGCGAATAGCCGCGCGCAAACAAAAACGGCCACACCCTGAGGTGCAGCCGTCATGTTCAGTTCAAGCCGGGGTCTTCACCGGCTCCACTGATCAAAAGCCTGATCAGTAGCCACCGCCGCCGGAGCGGCCGCCACCACCACCGTAGCCGCCGCCACCGCCGGTGCGGCCACCGCCACCACCGCCGTAGCCGCCACCACCGCCGCCGGAACGGCCACCGCCGCCACCACCGTAGCCGCCGCCGCCACCACC
This sequence comes from Burkholderiales bacterium 28-67-8, assembly GCA_002281415.1. GTDB lineage: Bacteria > Pseudomonadota > Gammaproteobacteria > Burkholderiales > Burkholderiaceae_C > PBB1. Next base: position 678 of record NCFZ01000039.1, read on the forward strand.
GCCGCCGTAGCCGCCACCGCCGCCGGAGCGACCTGCGCCACCACCACCGCCGTAGCCACCACCACCGCCGCCGCCGAAGCCGCCACGGCTACCGCCGCCGCCGCCGAAGCCGCCTGGACGCTCTTCGCGCGGACGCGCTTCATTGACGACGAGTGCGCGCCCGTCCATTTGTTGTCCGTTCATGCCATTGATGGCGGACTGCGCTTCCGCATCGGAGCCCATTTCCACGAAGCCGAAGCCCTTGGAGCGACCGGTTTCACGGTCCATCATGACCTTGGCAGACGACACAGTGCCGAATTGCGCGAAGGTTTGCTGCAGATCCTCGTCACGTACGTTGTACGAGAGGTTACCAACGTAGAGTTTGTTGCCCATTTCGAGCGCCTTTCTTTCCAGAAAACACAGAATAACTGTGTAGCTTCAACCTATCCTGAACCATTCAAGCAAAGGCGCTGCTACCGACAATAGAGGTCGGATTATTGATGAATTATCGGATCTTGGGCAAAGGCTTCTCCAATACGTTGATCGTGGAGTGTTGTTTTGAAGGGCATCGAGCCAAATCCGTGCCGCCTCACGGCGGGATGTTCGCTCGAGGCACGTCATCCCGTTCACACAACAGCAGGGAAAACCCGCATTTCTGCGTTGTTGTGACACCTCTAGAGTCTTGCTTCTCGCGGAGGCACCATCGGTGGTGACTTCTCTCGCGGGGTGATGAGGAGACATCATTGGCGAAAGGGGGCAACCACCCCCAGACGCGATAACCGGGCCGCACCATCGGCCTGAGTAAAAATCGAAAGGCGCTGGTATCCCCGGCGCCTTTTTCTTTTTGGATTCCGGTTTTCCTCGACTCCCGGCGCCGCTGGCGCCCTCCCACCGATGCTTGACATCGTTGTTCGCAGGTTTTGTGGACGCCGTTGGCGGCGGTGGCGGTCTCGTGTTGGTGCCCGCGCTGTTCGGGGCCTTCCCGGGCGCCGCGCCTGCCACGCTGTTCGGCACCAACAAGGGCGCTTCGATCTGGGGTACGGGCTGGGCCACGCTGCAGTACGCGCGCCATGTCCAAATGCCGTGGAGCGCGCTGTGGCCTGCGGCGATTTCGGCCTTGATCGGCAGCGCCGCGGGGGCGTGGGGCGTGACGGTGATCGACCCAGCTTATTTCCGCAAGGCGCTGCCTATGGTCCTGCTGGGTGTGCTGATTTACACCGTGATCCGCAAGAACTTCGGACAGACTCACGCGCCTCGCTACGAGGGGCGCAAGCAGGCTGCAGTGGCCAGCGGCGTGGGCCTGATCGTCGGCGCCTACGATGGTTTTTTCGGCCCCGGCACGGGGAGCTTCCTGGTGTTTCTGTTCGTGCGGCTGCTCGGGTTCGACTTCTTGCACGCCAGCGCCAGCGCCAAGTTTCTCAACACGGCGACCAATGCGTCGGCTCTGGTTCTGTTCGCCTTCAAGGGCCATGTCTGGTGGCACCTGGTGGCCATGATGGCGCTGTCCAACGTGATCGGCAGCCTGGTCGGCACCCGGCTCGCGTTGCGTCACGGAGCGCCTTTCGTGCGTGTCGTGTTCGTGTGCGTGGTGCTCTTGCTGATCGTGAAAACTGCGTGGGACGGCTTTTTCAGACCCGCTTGAACCATCGGTGTCGCACGCCGATGAATTGGGCGGCCTCGAACCGGTTGTTCGCCGCAATGAACCTGGACGGCGGGACTACGATCCGGCCACCCGTTGCCTGCGTTTACCCAACCCCATGCCTGTCGCTCCTGAACTGCGCGCCCTCAACATCGACATTCCGGCACAACCGGAATCGCTGGTGAAACTGTCTTCGTTGCTGGCTTCCTGCGATGTGAATTTGCAGCAGGTCGGAGCACTCGTCGAGTCGGACATGGCGCTCGCCGCCGCGGTCCTGAAGGCCGTCAATTCATCTCTGTATGGACTGTCGGGCCGGGTCCAAAGCGTGCATCAGGCGATCTCGTACCTGGGCACGCGCGAGGTTGCGGGCATCACCTTCGAGATGGGGCTGCGCGCCGTGTTTCCCAATGCGCCCGATCTGGCCGTGGTGTGGGAGCGCGCGGCTGTGCGCGGCTTGTTGATGGGGCGCATCGGAGACGCCATTGGCGTCGACCCTTGGGCCGCGCACTCGGCCGGCCTGTTCGAGGAGTGCGGCAAGGCGGTGCTGTTTCGCCACTCGGCGGAGCGGTATCTGTCCATGATGATCGACGCCGAAAACGATGAGGAGCTCGTCTTTCTCGAGCACCAGGAGTTCGGTGTCAGCCACGATGCGCTGGGCGCGGCCATGTGCGAGAGCTGGGGCCTGGCACCTGCGGCGGTGCACAGCGTGCGATTCCACATCGTGGTCAACGCCACGCGCGAGGTGCCGGCACAGGTCCAGCGCCGGTCGATCTGTGTCTTGTCGGCGGTGGCCCATGCGCTGATGACCGATCCCGGCACGCTCGACGAGGTGGTGGCGGCGGTGGCACCCCAGGCGCAGCTCGAACCTGAACTCGTGCTGCGTGGTGCACGTCGCGTGCAGCAGCAAATCGAACGCGCGGTCGAGCGCTCCGACTGAACTGCGCAGGCCTCAGGCCAGCAGCGCTCGCGCCAACCCGATCAGCGCGCACGCGCCGATCACACGCATCACGCTCACCTCGAAGCGCATCAGCGCCGCGGCACTCGCCAGCCCGATCAGCGCACTCGCCCAGCCAAACGCGCCGCTCAGGCCATCGGGCCACAGCACATGCTGCGCGAAGAACACGGCCAGGTTCACGATCATGCCCACCACCGCTGCCGTGATCGCCAATAGCGGCGCGGTGAAACGCAGTTGCCCGTGCGTGGCCTCGACCAGTGCGCCGCCGGCCAGGATGAACACGAACGACGGCAAGAAGGTGAAAAACGTGGCCACGCAGGCGGCCACCACACCGGCCAGAAAGATCGCGTTGGGACCGAACATCGGCTGCGTCCAGCCGCCCACGAAGGCGACGAAGGCCACCACCATGATCAGCGGGCCGGGCGTCGTTTCACCGAGTGCCAAGCCGTCGATCATCTGTGGCGCGCTCAGCCACCCGTGCTGCATCACGGCGGCTTGCGCCACGTAGGGCAGCACCGCATAGGCGCCACCGAAGGTCAGCAGCGCTGCCTTGGTGAAGAACCAGCCCATCTGCGCGAGCGTGCCTTGCAGCCCACCCCAGGCCACCAGGGCTGCCATCGCGCCAGCCCAGAGCCCGAGCCCCACGGCCAGCTGCCGCACAAGCCTGGGTCGGCTGAACCGCGCGTGCTCGGGCGTGGGCGTGTCGTCGTCGATCACCGCCCGCGCCCGCTGTGCTTTGCGGCTGCCATGGCCGCCACCGGAGCGGAAGTGATCGGGCGCCGCGCGGGCGCCCACCCAGCCGATCAGCGCTGCACACAGGACGATGATCGGAAAGGGCAGGTGAAAGACGCAGATGGCCGCAAAGGCCGCCGCAGCAATCGTCCACAGCGCCGCGTTTTTCAAGGACCGTTTGCCGATGCGCCACGCCGCGGCCAGCACGATCGCCGTCACAGCCGGCTTGATGCCCCACAGCACGCCGGCCACCGCGGGCGTTTGCCCCAGCGCCATGTAGATCCAGCTCAGTGCGATCAGGATCACCAGCGAGGGCAGCACGAACAACGCCCCCGCCGCGATACCGCCGCGTGTGCCGTGCAGCAGCCAACCCAGGTAGGTGGCGAGTTGCTGCGCCTCGGGCCCGGGCAGCAGCATGCAGTAGTTGAGCGCGTGCAGGTAGCGCCCTTCGGAAATCCAGCGGCGCCGCTCGACCAGCTCGGTGTGCATCAGTGCGATCTGTCCCGCCGGGCCGCCGAAGCTGATGCAGCCCAGCCGCAGCCAGAAGCTCAGCGCCTGAGCCAGCGTGGGCGCGGGCGGCGCAGACGCATCCTGCCCGGTGGCGGCATGGCTGTCGGAAGGGTCCATGGGCGTGGGTGGATCGCGCACGCGGGCCAGCGTATCGCCCACGGCTCCTAGAGTGGCAATTCGGTGAAGAAGCGCCCGCCGTGATAGATCAGCGGCTGCGCGTCTTCGCGGCGCTGGCAGTGCTCGACTTCTCCCACGAAGATGATGTGGTCGCCCTCGGCGTACTGGCTGCGGTTGAAGCACTCGAACACCGCCATCGCGCCTTCGATGATGGGCGCGCCGCGGGTGCCCTCGCGCAGGGCAACGCCCTCGAAGCGGTCGATGTCCTTGCTGGCAAAGCGCTCGGCGATGTGCCGCTGGTCGGACGCCAGGATGTTGATCGCGTAGTGCGATCCGCGGGTGAAGGCGGGCATCGTCGATGCGTTGCGCGACAGGCTCCACAGCACCAGCGGTGGCGTGAGCGAGACCGAGTTGAACGAGTTGGCGGTCAGCCCCACCCGCACGCCGTTTTCGTCGCATGCGGTGATCACCGTCACGCCGGTAGCGAAGGTGCTGAGCGCGGCTCGGAAGTCAGCGGTCGAAAAGCTGGGCGGCAATGCCAGATGGTTCGGATTCATGGGTGAATTCTCGATGAAGTGCGCCGGGCGGCGTGGCCGAGCCCCGTCCCTAGAATTCGGCATGACCGACCCCCACCGAAGCGCGCCCGCAGGCACCTCACCCGCCCGCTTCGATGCTGCCGCGCTGCACCGGCTGGCCGCGGTCGCCTTTCTCGGCTTTGCCTCGGGGCTGCCGCTGGCACTGACTGGTCAGGCGATGCAGGCCTGGTTGAGCCTCGAGGGGCTCGATCTGGCCACCATCGGCTTTCTCAGCCTGGTCGGGCTGCCCTACACGTTCAAGTTCCTGTGGGCGCCGCTCATGGACCGCTTCGAGTTGCCGTGGCTGGGGCGTCGTCGCGGCTGGCTGGTGCTCACGCAGCTTGCGCTGGCTGGCGCCTTGCTGTGGATGGCCGACACCTCGCCGGTCGCTTCGACCAAGGCGTTCGCGCTGCTGGCGGTGCTGGTGGCGTTTGTGGCGGCCTCGCAGGACGTGGTCATCGATGCCTACCGCACCGACTTGCTGGCCGCACGCGAGCGCGGTCTGGGCTCATCGCTCAGCGTACTGGGCTACCGGCTGGCGATGGTGCTGTCGGGTGGCATCGCGCTGATCTGGGTCGACCCGAGCAACGCCACCGGCCCGGGCGGCGGCTGGACGTGGCCCGCGGTCTACCGCTTCATGGCGGGACTGATGGCCGGTGCGGCGGTGTTGTCAGCGCTGGTGCTGCCGCGCGTGCGCGCGCTGGGCGACCGCTCCAGCGTGGCGCGGCAGGATCTGATCGGCTTCGCGGCCCTGCTGGCGGCGGTGGTGGTGGGCTTCGTGGTCAGCGACCGGCTGGGTCCGCCGATCGCCCGCACGCTGCTGGCGCCGTGGTTCGATGGCAGCACGATGGCCGATGCGCTCAAGACCAAGTGGATCGACCTGCTCGCGCTCATGCTGGGTCTGGCGTTCACCTTGCCGCTGGCAGCGTGGGCGGCTCGCGCGGCGCGGTTCGAGACCCTGCTCAGCGGCTTGAGCAGCTACTTCTCGCAGCGTGGGGCGGCGGCGTTTCTGGCGTTCATCGTGCTCTACAAGCTGGGCGACGCCTTCGCCGGCTCGCTGATGACGCCGTTCCTGCTCAAGTCGATGATGTTCAGCCCGGCCGAAGTCGGCGTGGTCAACAAGCTGATCGGCCTGTGGCTGACCATCGGTGGCGCGCTGCTGGGCGGCGCGCTGATGTTGCGTCTGGGCCTGTGGCGCTCGCTGCTGGTGTTTGGCGTGCTGCAGATGCTGAGCAACCTCGGTTTTTGGTGGCTGGCGGTGAACGGCAAGGGCGTGTGGCCCGGGCTGGTGGTGCCGGCGTTCGATTGGGGCTTTGTGAAGCTGGCGCACGCCACCGACATCGACGGCGGCCTGCTCATGGTGATCGCGGTCGAGAACCTGTCGAGCGGCATGGGCACGGCCGCCTTCGTGGCCTTCCTGATGAGTCTGTGCAACCAGCGCTTCACGGCCACGCAGTACGCGCTGCTGTCGGCGTTTGCCTCGGTGGGCCGTGTCTGGGTGGGGCCGCTGGCCGGCGTGATGGCCGAATCCATCGGCTGGCCTGCGTTCTTTGTGGTGTCCACCGTGCTGGCCGCACCGGCGTTGCTGATGCTGTGGTGGCTGCGCGCGGCGGTGGTTGAACTCGAAGTCGACCCGGCCACTCTCATCGCTGACGACTGAAGACCCGCCCCACATTCGAGCCCACGAGACTGTCATGACGCCTGAATTCGATCCGCACGCTCCGTTCGCGCCCGACACGCAATCCACCTGGGGCCATTGGCACCACGCGGGTTGCGGCTGTGCCTTGCACTCGCGCCGGCGTTTTGCGCAGACGCTGACCGGCGTGGCCGCAGCGTCGGCGATCCCCGCGTGGGCTCAATACGGCGTGCAGGTGGATGAGGCATCCACGCTGTCGCAGCTGGTGCCGGCCGAGGAGGTCGAGGCCTCTGCCGCTCAGCAATACAAGCAGATGCTCCAGCAGGCGGCGCAGCAAAAAGCCCTGGCGCCGGACAACCACCCGCAACTCGTGCGCTTGCGCGCCATCGCCCAGCGGCTGATCCCGTTCAGCAACTCGCCCAACCTGCGCAGCACGGCCCGTGCGGCGAACTGGAAGTGGGAAGTCAACCTGCTCGGCAGCCGCCAGATCAACGCGTTTTGCATGCCGGGCGGCAAGATCGCCTTCTATTACGGCATCCTCGATCAGCTGCAGCTCAGCGACGACGAGGTGTCGCAGGTGATGGGACACGAGATCGCCCACGCGCTGCGCGAACACGCCCGCGAGCGCATGGGCAAGTCGGCGGCCACCCGCGGCGTGATCGAGATCGGCTCGGCCCTGCTGGGGTTGGGCGGAGGCGGCCGCTTCCTCGCCGACAAGGGTGGCGAGCTGCTCACGTTGAAGTTCGGTCGCAACGACGAGTCCGAGGCCGACAAGATCGGACTCGACCTGTCGGCCCGCGCCGGCTACGAGCCGCGCGCCGGCGTCACGCTGTGGCAGAAGATGGGCTCGGCCAGCAAGGGCGCGCCGCCGCAGTGGCTGTCGACCCACCCGGCCGGGGCCACCCGCATCCGCGATCTCGAGGCCAACATCCCCGCCGTCGAGGGCTTGTATGCCCGTGCCGACAAACCGGCCAAGCGGTTCTCGCCGCCCAAGCCGAGCGCCCCGGCCGAGCGCAGCCAAGCATCGCCGGACGCTGCACGAGACCGCGCCAGCGGCGCCTGAGCCTCAACCCGTCATTGCTGTCGAATTCATCGGGTCATTCGCCGGGGAAGCGGCAGCGCCCGCTGCGCTGTCGCCAGGCCGGCGCACGCCAAACCACAGCGCGTACAAGGCCGGCACCGCAGCCAGCGTGAGCGCGGTGGCCACGATCAGCCCGCCCATGATCGAGATCGCCATCGGCCCCCAGAAGATGCTGCGGGTGAGCGGAATCATCGCGAAGATCGCCGCGGCCGCGGTCAGCACCACCGGCCGGGCGCGCCGCGTCGTCGCCTCGACGATCGCCTGCCATGGTGCGCTGCCTTGGGCGATGTCCTGATCGATCTGATCGACCAGGATCACTGCGTTGCGCATGATCATTCCGCCCAGTGCGATGACGCCGAGCAGCGCCACGAAGCCGAAGGGCGCGTTGAAGGCGAGCAGCGCTGGCACCACGCCGATCAGCCCTAGCGGCGCGGTCATGAAGACCATGGCCATGCGAGAGAAGCTCTGCAGCTGCAGCATCAGGAAGAACAGCGTCACCACGAACATCACCGGGAAGACGGCGAACAGTGCAGCGTTCGACTTGTCGCTCTCTTCGATCGCACCGCCCTGCTCGATGCGGTAACCCGGAGGCAGGCGGTCGATGATCGGCTTCAACGAGGGCCAGATCTGCTGTGTTGCATACGGGCCCTGAACACCGTCGGCCAGATCACTGCGAACGCTCAGCATCATGTCGCGGTTGCGCCGCCAGAGCACCGGCTCCTCGAAGACCGTCTCGATGGTGGCGATCTGTGACAGCGGCACCACCGCACCAGTGCGCGAGAACAGCGAGATGTCCTGCAGGTGCTCAAGCGCCAGACGCTCATCGGAAGTCGACCTCACGACCACATCGATAAGCTCCTCGCCGCGACGCATCTGGGTGACCGGCACACCGGTGAGCACGGCCTGCGTCATCTGCGAGATCTCCTGCGTGCTGAGTCCGAGCAGGCGCGCCTTGTCTTGATCGACATGCACCCGCAGCGTGCGCACCTGCTCGTTCCATTCGAGCTGGGTGTCGCGCACGAGCGGGCTCGTACGCACCGCGTCGCGCACCCGGTAGGCGATCTCGCGGACCTGGGCGGTGTCGGGCCCGATCACGCGGAACTGCACCGGAAAGCCCACCGGCGGGCCGAAGTCCAGGCGAAGCACCCGACCGCGCACGTCGGGCAGCAACTCGTCTGCATTGAACAGTTTCAACAGCCGTTCGCGCACGGCCTCGCGCTCGGGAATGCCGGCCGTCTTGATGACGAACTGCGCATAGCCCGGGTTGGGCAACTCGGGCTGCAGGCTCAGGTAGAAGCGCGGCGCTCCAGCCCCGGTGTAGGCGGTGAACGTCTCGATCTGCTTGTCGGCCTTCAACGCCAGCTCGAGCGTCGCGACCGCCGCTTCGGTGGCGCGAAACGACGAGCCTTCCCGCAGCCTCAGGTCGACCAGCAACTCAGGCCGGGAAGCGGTGGGGAAGAACTGCTGCTGCACCAGCGTCATGCCTGCTGCGGCGAGCACGAACAGCCCGACCGTCGCCGCGAGCACCGTGCGACGGTGGTCCACGCACCAGTCGATGGCCCCCCGCAGGCGGCGGTACAGCGGCCGGTCGTACGGGTCGTGATGCGTCTGGTGGGCGGCCATCGTCTTTGGCAGCATCACCACGCCCAGGTACGGCGTGAAGACAACCGCGACCAGCCACGACGCGAGCAGCGCCACGCCGACCACCCAGAAGATGCCGCCGGCGTACTCGCCGGAGATCGACTTCGCGAAGCCCACCGGCATGAAGCCGGCCACCGTGACGAGCGTGCCGGTGAGCATCGGCAGTGCGGTCGAGGTGTAGGCGAAGGTCGCGGCTTTCACCCGGTCCCAGCCTTGCTCCATCTTCACGACCATCATCTCCACCGCAATGATCGCGTCGTCGACCAGCAGGCCGAGCGCGATGATCAGCGCACCGAGCGAGATGCGGTCGAGCGCCCAGCCCGCCAGGTACATCACGATGGCGACCACGCCCAGCACCAGCGGCACCGATGCCGCCACCACGATGCCGGTGCGCCAGCCGAGCGCCACGAAGCACACCACGAGCACGATGGCCAGCGCTTCAAGGAACGAGCGCTCGAACTCCCACACCGCGTCGTCGACCACCGTCGGCTGGTCGGCGATCTTCTCCATCGTCACCCCCGCCGGAAGACTCGAGCGCAACTCCGCCTGACGCTGGTCGAGCGCCTGGCCGAGTGCGAGCAGGTTGCTGTTGCGCGACAGGGTGACACCGATCGCCAGCACCGACTCGCCGTTGTGGCGCACGGTGAACGATGGCGGGTCCTCGAGCGCTGATCGCACGGTGGCCACATCGGCCAGCCGCAACAGCCGACTGCCGGCCTCAATCGGGATCGCCTCCACGTCGGCCACGCTGTGCAGGGCGCCGCTGATGCGCACGTAGGTGCGTTCGGCACGGCCCTCGGCGGCGCCCGACGGCGTCATCGCGTTCTGCTTGGCGAGGGCGTCGACCAGCATCTGCGGGTTGAGTCCGAGCGACGCCAGACGCTGGCTGTCGAACTCGACTTCGACCCGCTCGGTCTGGCGGCCGAGCACGTCGACCTTGTTGACCCCCGGCACCGACTGCAGGCCGCGCTTGAGGTTCTCGGCCAGCGCCTGCAACTCATCCCACTTCAGGTCGGGCGCGTGCACGGCGTAGAGCATCGCGTAGACGTCGGTGAACTCGTCGTTGAAGAGCGGACCGCGCACGCCTTCCGGGAAGGTGCCTCGCACGTCGGCGATCTTCTTGCGCGCCTGGTACCACGCGGCGTCAAGCTCCTTCTTGCCGGTGCCGCCCTTCATCCACAGCGTCAGGCCGCCATAGCCCTGGCGCGAGAAGCTGCGCACGTAGTCGACGCCGTCGATCTCCTGCAGCTTGCGCTCCATGCGGTTGAGGACCTCGTCTTGCACCTGCTGCGCGCTCGCGCCCGGCCAGGCCACCACCGCGGTCATCGCCGGCACGTTGAAGTCGGGGTCTTCGAGGCGCCCGAGCCGGGTGAACGAGAAGGTGCCGACGATCAGCGTGGCGATGATCAGGAACAGCACCATCGCGCGGTGCGTGACCGCCCACTCGGACAGGTTGAAGGACTTCATGGCCGCGTTCCCGATGCGGGGCTGGTCGCGTTCGCGGCCTGTGCCTGAGTTTTGGAGGCAGTCGCTGCAGTGATCGGCAGGGCTGCATCGAGCGGCCTCGCGACCGGCCGCACCGCCAGCCCGGCGTCGAGCTTCTGCGCGCCGACCGAGACCACCTGCACGCCATCGGCGAGGCCTCGAACGCGCACGGTTTCGGTGGTCTGCGACAGCACCTCGACCGGCGTCGACACGAGCCGACCCACTTGTGGGTCGACGACCCACACCGTCGGCCGCTGCTGTGTTGCCAGCACCGCCGACAGCGGCAAGGTGGTCGCGGCGGCCGAGCCACCTCGGCTCAGCCGCAGCTCGATCGTGCTGCCGAGCCTGGCTCCAACGGCGGCCGTTGGGGTCAGGGCGTAGCGGGCACGGAATGTCCGCGTGGTCGGGTTCGCGCTGGGAGACAGCTCACGCAGGCTGACCGGTGAGGTGCTGCCACCCAGCCGCACGCTCGCCTGGTGGTCGCGCAGTTGCGGCGCGAGCGATTCGGGGATGTCAACCGCCACCTCGAGCGAACCGGGCCGGGCGAGCGTCAGCACCGGCTGGCCTTCGGCCACCACCTGTCCGGCCTCGAAGCGCACGGCAGTCACCACACCATCGTTCGGCGCGACGAGCGTTGCGTAGACCGCGCGGTTGCGCGCGACGTCGAGCTGGCTGCGGGCCTGCTGAACCCGCGCCGCAGCCGCGTCGGCACGCGCCTGCTGGCGCTCGAGGTCGCCCGCCGACATCGATCCATCGGCCAGCAGGCGCCTGAAGCGTGCAGCGTCGCTGGCCGCCTGATCGGCATCTACCTGGGCCGCACGCAGCTGCTCGGCTGCGGCATCGGCGCCGAGCTGGTAGTCGGTGACGTCGATGCGTGCGAGGGCCTGTCCGCGCTTCACGTCCTGCCCCAGATCGACCAGCCGCGTCGTGACCTTGCCGCCGACGCGGAAAGCGACGTCGCCCTCGTAACGCGAGACGACGCTGCCGGTGAAGCGACGCTCCTCGGCGCCGCTGTCGTTGCGCACGGTGGTGACATAGACCGGACGCACCTCGGCGACCGGCGCAGGCGCGTTGTGGCAGCCGGCGAGGAGCGCGGCAGCCGTCCACACCACAGCCGTGGCACGGCTGTGCCTGCGCAAGGGCTTGCGAGTGGGCATCGTGGCAGCCGCAGTGGCGGGGCATGTGAGGTCGTGGGAGCGGGACGTCATGGGCGTTCCTTCGAAAGTGCGGTGGAAACGCTGTGAATCGCCAGCGCGGTCGATGGCACGGCGGCGATCGGTGGTGATGACGGCGCGTCGGTCGACGGGCGTCTTGCGGGATCGCCGCCCGCTGCCGGGTTGACCTGCCAGCCTCCGCCCATGGCCTTGAAGAGCTGCACCGCACCGAGCGCCATCTGCGTGCGGCTGTCGATGGAACCGAGCTCGGCAGACAACACGCCACGCTGCGCATCGAGCAGGGTCAGCAGATCGGTCTGGCCCTCGCGCAGCAGCGATTCGGCGTGGCGCAGGCCGGTGCGTCGCTGGGCCTCGGTCTCGGTCAGCGCCGCGAGGCGGTCGCGCTCGTCGGCCAGCGCGACGAGGCTGCTCTCGACCTCCTGCACCGCGGTCAGCACGCTGCGCTCATAGGCCAGCACGGCGCTGCGCTCACGGGCGGACTGGCGGTCGATCGCCGCATTCAATCGCCCCGCGTTGAAGATTGGCAAGGTGAAGGCGAGCCCGACGTTGCTGTACCGGGCGGGCGCAAAGCCGCGGCCGTTGATCGTCAGGTCCTCGCCGCCGAACAGCGCGGAGATGAAGAACTTCGGCAGCAGGTCCGCGCGCGCCTCCTGCAGGCGTGCATCTTCAGCGGCCATCTGCCGCTCGGCGGCGCGCAGATCGGGGCGACGCTTGAGCAGTTCGGCGGGCTGTCCGGCTGCCAGCAGCGGCACATCGGGAAGCCGGGGCGCCGCGGCGCGATCGAGCTCGGCCAGGCCGGTCGTCGCCGACACGCCGAGCAGCACCGCCAGCTGGTGCTCGGTCGTTGCCACGAGCGAGCGCAAGGGGGGTACCTGCGCGGCGAGCGAGGCAGTTTCGCCTGCCGCGCGGGACACGTCGAATCGGCTGGCCTGGCCGGCAGCCTCGCGGCTGCGCGTCAGGCGCTCGGTCTCGGCCTGCGCCTGCACGAGCGACTGCAGCCGCTGCAGCCGCGCTCGGGCACCTTGCCAGATGAAGTACTGCCGCGCGACCTCGCTCGCGACAAGCAACCGTGCGCCGTCGACGCCGAACGAAGCGGCCGCTGCCTGCGCGGCAGCGGCATTCGCCCCTGCCCGGGCCGCACCGAAGAGGTCAAGCTCCCATCCCAGCTCGGGCGCGAGGCGCATCGACCGCACGTCGGGCATGCCGCGCTTGACCTCGGTGGGCAGTCCGCTGCGCTGGTCGGCCACCGAACCGCCGAGCGACACCGTGGGCGCGAGCCGGGACGCCGCAGCCGCGCTGCCAGCCCGCGCCTCGTCGACGCGCAGGATGGCCTGGCGAACGTCGAGATTGGCGGCTAGCGAGCGGTCGATGAGTCCGGTCAGCACCGGGTCATCGAAGCGCTGCCACCACGATGCGTCGAAGGTGCTGCCGCTGATCGTGGATGCGCGAAAAGCTGCAGCCTGTACCGCCCCGGCGGCGCGGGAAGGCTCTGCGGGCGGCGCACTGGCACAGCCGGCAAGCGCCCAAGCCAAACCGCCAGCCACGCCGACGGCGACGGCCTTGCACACGGCCCTGCTCAGCACCTGCGAAAGCCAGGCCACGCTCGGGCTTTCGAGACCTCTCTCGGTGGTGGCCATGGCCTTCAGGCGCGAGGAAGGCGGCGCGGACGCCGGGATGTGGCTCATGGTGCAAGCTCCTTCGAGGCTCAGCCGACGAACGGCCGATCGATTCACGGCATCTTCTGCGTTGAGTTGACGCTGTCAACCAACGAGGCAGATTCTCGGCGACCGAGGTTGACACTGTCAACACCCATCTCCATACTGTCCTCATGCCGCCCAAGACCGCCGAACCGATCGAACTCAAGGAGGCCTGCGTTCGCGCTGCGCGTGAGGTGATCGCCGAACACGGCGTCGAGCACCTGAGCCTGCGCGACGTCGCGCGACGCCTGGGCGTGTCGCACCAGGCGCCCTACAAGCACTACCCGAGCCGCGACCACCTGCTCGCCGAAGTGATCCGACGCTGTTTCGAGAGCTTCACCCGGTTCCTCGAGGCCAGAGAGCGCTTCGACGACCCGAGCGCCGACCTGGAGTCCATGGGCCGCCAATACCTCAGCTTTGCGGCGAAGCACCCGCTCGAGTACCGGCTGATGTTCAGCACGCCCTGGCCCGAGGCGGCGCAGCACCCGAGCCTCGTGGCCGAAGGTCGCCACAGTTTCGACACCCTGCGTGGTGTGCTGCGGCGCATGCACGGCGAGGGGGCTGCGCAACGCAACGCGGTGGATCTCGACGCGCTCTTCATCTGGTCGTCGATGCACGGACTGACCGGCGTGATGCACCACAACCTGACCGGCGATCTCGATCTGTCGCCACAAGTGACTCACGACTCGGCGCAGCACGTGATATCGATGATCTCCATCGCGATGACGGCTCGGTTGCGATCGGCTGCGGCCGCAAAGGCTGTGGAGCCAACATGCGCCGAGAAGCCGTCAACGACCCGGGTACTCAAACGCAGGGGACGTGTCAGGGCCTGATCAAACGATTCGCGCCCGCGTCTCAGTTGCTTGAAACAGGTCAGGTGGACCCCGTCAGGCAGTGCGAATCATTCGGGCTGTCCGGAGGGTCCCGCTCGCGGCTCTGACCGCTCCTGCCGCCCCAAGCGCCACATCAAGAGCCGCTGAAGTGGCCGCGCGCCGTCTGACGGCCCGAAAGACACCGTGCGCCGGTGCAGCGGCAAGCGGGCCTCAGCCCAACACCTGCAGCAACCAGCGGTTGAGGTCAGCCACTTCCTGCGGGCACACCGAATGCGGCATCGCGTACTCGTGCCACTCGACATCACAGCCCAGGGCCTGCAGCGCATCGCGTGAGGCGCTGGCCCGCGCCAGCGGAATCACCGTATCGGCCCGGCCGTGGGCCAGAAAGATCGGCAAGCCGGTGCTCGCGTTGCTGCGCTCGGCCGCGGTGGTGTCGGCCAGCGGCAGGTAGCCCGACAGTCCCACCAGCCCGGCCAGCCGCTCGGCGTGGCGCAAGCCGGTGAGCAGCGTCATCGCGCAGCCCTGCGAAAAACCCATCAGCACGATGCGCGAAGCGGGCACGCCGCGTTCACGCTCGCGCGCGATCAGCGTTTCGATGTCCAGGCGCGATTCACGCAGCCCGCCTTCGTCTTCCTGGCGGCCCAGATCAGCCTGGCGGATGTCGTACCAGGCGCGCATCGACATGCCGCCATTGATGGTGACGGGGCGCACCGGCGCGTGCGGAAACACGAAGCGCACCGGGCCGATGGCGTCGAGCGCCAGCGCCTCGGCGATGGGCACGAAGTCATTGCCATCGGCACCCAGGCCGTGCAGGACGATCACGCTGGCGGTGGGGTTCGGGGCGGTTTCGAATTCGAGGGTTTCAAGGGACATGACGGTCTCGGGTTTCAGGTGAATGTTCGCGCCAAGCCACTGTGACTGGCGCTGGCCGTGGCCAGAAAGATCAGGCCTTGCCTGACGAGAAGTCTTCCAGCAGCCTGTCGACCCAGTCTTCGACGTCCTGGTCGGTCAGCATCAGCGAGCCGATGGCAAGGTCGCTGCCCTTGTCCCACTCGGAGCTGTGGTTCAGGCCGGCAAAGCGCTGGATGGCCAGTTCGGCCAGCAGCCCCATGGCCACCAGCTGGCAGACGTCGTGCGGCATGTCCGGGTTCTGGAAGATCGAATAGTCGTGGTGCAGGCGGATCGCCAGGCACACGGTTTTCGACACACCCCAGCTGCGCGCCATCATGCCGCCGATGAGGGCGTGGTCGGCCTGGTGGTGCTCATGCTCGATGGCCGTGAAGCTGCGATCCGGTTCGTCGTTGCAGGCCTTGAGCGTCTTTCCGTAGTCGAGGAAGCGCTGCATCATCAAAGGGATGCCGCGCAGCACCCGGCGCACCATCAGGTCGGTGATAAGCGCACTCAGCGGCTTGATGCCCAGCATGGCGACCGCTTGCGCGAAGGTCTCGCAGGGTCGCTTGAGGCCGAAGGCCGGCGAGTTGACGGTGCGCAGCATGGCGGCGGTCAGCGCCACGTCACCGGCCACCAGGCGGGCAATGCTGCGCAGGTCGGGGTCTTCCTTGGCGATCTCTTTTTCCAGCTCCAGCAACACGGCCGGGCGCGGCGGAATGCCGATGCTCTTGACCAGCGCATCGGACTGCGGCCCGGAAAGCTGCAGCTCAACATCTTGAACGGACTGCATGGTTTTCAATATGGCGTGTATGGGGGTGAGGGGTCTGACGAAAGGCAGCCGATGCGTTGCAAGATAGGTACCTGCGTCGCGCGCCCGGTGCCGGCCCGCGAACTGTAGGACCGCCAGGGGTCGGCTGATGCAAAAGACCGTGGCAACGGCGCTGCCGTCACAGCGTGAGGTCGTAGTCGATCGTCAGCGGCGCATGGTCTGAAAACCTCGGCTCAAGGTGGATGTCGGTGTGGCGCGCACGCGCTGCGATGCCGGGAGTGGCCAGGTGGTAGTCGATGCGCCAGCCCACGTTCTTGGCCCAGGCCTGCCCGCGGTTGCTCCACCAGGTGTACCGCTCGGGGTTGGGGTCGAGCTGGCGAAAGACGTCGACCAGCCCGCCGCCCGCCTCGGCGTCGAGCAACCGCGTCATCCAGGCGCGCTCTTCGGGCAGGAAGCCGCTGTTCTTCAGGTTGCCCTTCCAGTTCTTGAGGTCGATTTCCTTGTGGGCGATGTTGATGTCGCCCAGCAAGACGAACTCGCGCTCGGCGCGCAGCCGCTGGAGGTGCGGCTCGATCAGCGCCAGAAACCTGAATTTCGCCTGCTGCCGGTCTTCGCCGCTGCTGCCGCTCGGGAAGTAGCAGCTGATCACGCTGAAACGCGGAAACTCGAGCCGGCTGGCGTCGTCGAAGCACAGCTCGACCCAGCGGCCTTCGTCGTCGAACTCGGCGTTGCCGATGCCGGTGCGCACCTCGCTGGGCTGGTGCCGCGTGTACACGCCCACGCCCGAGTAGCCTTTTTTCTGCGCGTAATGAAAGTACCCGGTCATGCCGGCGACCTGCTCGAAGCGCCCGAGCACCGTGTCGGACTGGGCCTTGACCTCCTGCACGCCCATAAAATCGGGCTTCGTGGCCTCGGCCCAAGCCTCGAAGCCCTTGGTGGCCGCCGAGCGGATGCCGTTCAGATTCAACGTGACCAGACGAAGCACAGGATTCCTCAGATGAGCCCCACCGGGTGCGTTGCCGCAAACACCGACGAGCTGGCCCGCGACTTCGTGGCGTTTTCGCTCGAGGCCGGGGTGTTGCGGTTCGGGGAGTTCAAGACCAAGGCCGGACGGCTGTCGCCGTACTTCTTCAACGCGGGTCTCTTCGACGATGGCGCCAAACTCGGCCGCCTGGCCGAATTCTATGCACGGCGTTTGTTGCAGGCCCGCGCCTCGGGCGAGTTGCAGTTCGACATGCTGTTCGGCCCCGCCTACAAGGGCATCGTGCTGGCGGCCGCCGTGGCGGTCGAGCTGGCGAGGCTCGGCGTGAACGTGCCGTACGCCTACAACCGCAAGGAAGCCAAGGACCATGGCGAGGGCGGCACGCTGGTGGGCGCGCCAGTGCGCGGCCGTGTGCTGATCATTGACGATGTCATCTCTGCCGGCACGTCGGTGCGCGAGTCGATCGCGCTGATCGAGGCTGCCGGTGGCGTGCCCAGCGCGGTGACCATCGCGCTGGACCGTCAGGAGCGCGCCACCGACGACGCCACCGAGTCTGCGGTGCAGTTCGTGCAGCAGCAGCTCGGCCTGCCCGTGTGCGCCATCGCCACGCTGGCAGATTTGTTGCAGGTGCTGCAGTCGACCGAGGCTCCCGCGCTCGCAGCGCACGCCGAGGCAGTGTCGCGCTATCGGGAACGCTACGGTGTCTGACCGCCGGATGCGCCGCGCGTGTCTCGCTGCAGCGTGCAGTCTGGCCCTGGTCACCGGGACTGTGGCCGTGCAGGCCTCACCGATCTACGCGTGCGTTGACGCCAATGGCAAGCACATCACGTCGGATCGCCCCATCGCCGAGTGCCTTTCGCGCGAGCACCGGGTACTCAACCCCGACGGATCGACGCGTGAAATCCGCAGCCCGGCCCCGACCGCCGACGAGCAGGCCGAGCTGGAGGCGCGGGAGCGGGCCAGGGCCGTGCGCGCGGCCATCGAGGCGGACGCCGTGCGCAGCGATCGCAACTTGCGCAGCCGTTACCCCAACGAGGCGGCCCACCAGCGCGCCCGTGCGGCGGCGCTCGACGACGTGCGCCGGACGCTGCAGCTGTCGCAACGCCGGCTTGATGCACTGGCAGCGGAGCGCAGGCCGCTGCAAGACGAAGCCGAGTTCTACGCGGGCCGTCAGATGCCGCCGCTGCTCAAGCAGCAGCTCGATGGCAATGAATCAGCGGCCGATGCCCAGCGCACGTTGATGGCCAACCAGGAAGCCGAGACGCTGCGCATCAACGCGGCGTTTGATGTGGAACTGGCCCGGCTGCGCGCCGTGTGGGCCGGCGCAGCGCCCGGGTCCCTGGGCCCGATGCCCAAGGCGTCCGGTGTCTCCACGCCGAGCCGCGGTACGGCCGCACCAGCGAGCGCCAAGCCCAAGCCCTAGCGTCAGCCCGGGCCCACTCAGGCGCCCGGAGAACTTCAGCCGAGCTTTTTCTTCAGCAACTCTGTCACTTGCGCCGGGTTGGCCTTGCCCTTGGTGGCTTTCATGGCCTGGCCGACCAGCGCATTGAAGGCCTTGTCCTTGCCGGCGCGGTATTCCTCGACCGATTTGGCATTGGCCGCCAGCAGCTCATCAAGCAGGCGGTCGAGCTCGCCAGTGTCGTTGAGCTGGCGCAAGCCCTTGGATTCGATCAACGCGTCGACATCGGTGGATTCGCCAGCCCACAGCGCATCGAAGATCTGGCGCGCGCCGTTGTTCGAGATCGTGCCGTCACCGATGCGGGTGATCAGCGCGCCCAGCGTGGCGGCACCCACCGGGCTGTGGTCGATGCCCAGACCCTCGGCATTCAGCCGGCGAGCGAGTTCGCCCATCATCCAGTTGGCCACCAGCTTCGGGGCTTGACAAAGTGCCGTGGCAGCCTCGAAAAAGGCTGCGTGCGCCTTGCTTTGCGTGGCCGCCAGCGCGTCGTACTCGGGCAGACCGTGCTCGCGCTGGAAGCGCTCGGCCATCGCGAGCGGCAGCTCGGGCATGGCGGCTCGCACCTGCTCGATCCACTCGGGGGCGATCACCAGCGGAGGCAGGTCGGGGTCGGGGAAGTAGCGGTAGTCGTGCGCTTCTTCCTTGCTGCGCATGGCGCGCGTCTCGCCGCGCCCGCCGTTGCCGTTCGGGTTGAACAGCGCCGTGGCCTGCTGCACCGCGCCGCCGTCTTCGATCAGGTCGATCTGCCACTGGACTTCGCAGTCGATGGCCTGCTGCAAGAACTTGAAGCTGTTGAGGTTCTTGATCTCGCGGCGCGTG
>NCFZ01000040.1 GCA_002281415.1 Burkholderiales bacterium 28-67-8
GCCGATTTCGACCCGCTGCGCTACGGCCTGTTCGTGACCTACTTTCCGCACCTGATCGCCGGGCCGATCTTGCATCACAAGGAAATGATGCCGCAGTTCGCCAAGGCAGACATCTTCAGGTTCAGCGCCGATCGGCTGGCCGATGGCAGCGTGATGTTCATCCTGGGGCTGTTCAAGAAGTCGGTGCTGGCCGATGCGTTCGGCGGCTACGCCAGCCCGGCGTTTGCCGCGGCCGCCACGCACGACATCAGCTTTTTCGAGGGCTGGGGCGCGGCGCTGTCGTACACGATGCAGATCTACTTCGACTTCTCGGGCTACTGCGACATGGCCATCGGCCTGGCGCTGATGATCGGCGTGCAGCTGCCCATGAACTTTCACTCGCCCTACAAGGCGCGCAACATCGCCGAGTTCTGGCGGCGCTGGCACATGACGCTGTCGCGCTTCTTGCGCGACTACTTGTACATCCCGCTGGGCGGCAACCGCCGCGGGCTGGCGCGCCAGCAGGGCAACCTGATGCTCACCATGCTGCTGGGCGGGTTGTGGCACGGCGCGGGCTGGACCTTCGTGATCTGGGGCGGCCTGCACGGGCTGTATCTGATGGTCTTTCATGGCTGGCAGCGCGCCTTGAACGCGCTCGGTCCGGGCCTGTCCGGCGCGGCCGTGCAACGCGTGGCGGCGCCGCTGGCCTGGCTGCTCACCTTCTTCGCCGTGGTGATCGCCTGGGTGTTCTTTCGCGCCCCCGATGTGCCCTCAGCGCTGTCGATGCTGCGCGGCATGGCCGGGCTGAACGGCGCGCTGCTCCCCGACCAGATCATCAAGTTCGTGCCTGCGCTGGCCCGGGTGGCTGATGGCCTGGGCAAGGTGCCGTATCTGGCCAACGGCACCGTGATGGGCTGCGTCGAGATGCTGCTGATGCTGGCGCTGGGGCTGGCCATCGTGCTGGCCGCGCCGACCGTGCCCGAGCTGCGCACCCGCTGGCGCTACACGCTGGTGGTGCCGTGCGCGGCGCTGGCGTTGCAGCGCGTGATCTACGGACAGGCGTCCGAGTTTTTGTACTTCCAGTTCTGAGCTGCCGCCCGTGAAAAAACTGCTGTGGCTCGCCGGACTGGTCTTGCTGTCGATCGTCGCTTTTCTGGGGGTCTTTTCGGTGGTGCGGCGACCGCTGGTGGTGGACGACATCCAGAAGAGCCTCGATTACAAGCTCGCCTACGCGCGCACATTGAGTTCGCCCAAGCTGATCATCTTCGCAGGCAGCAACGGGCGCTATAGCCACCGCTGCGCGGCGTTCAGTACGGTGCTCGAGCGTCCCTGCGTCAACGCATCACTGGCCTTTGGCCTCGGGATCGACTTCCAGTTGGACCAGTGGTGGCCCCTGCTGCATGCGGGCGATGTGGTCTACATGCCGCTCGAATACGGCCAGTACCGCCACTCCAGCTCAGATATGCACGGTGGGATGCAAAACGCAATGATGGTGCAGCACCAGCGGGAATATCTGTGGTCACTCAGCCCGCAGCGCATTGCCGCGGCCTACGGGTCGTTCGACCTGTCGTCGCTGATCAACGGTCTGATCGAGATGGCCCTTGAGCGCCGCGGCTTCGAGCGCCGCAGCAGCGCTGCGAGTCTCACGCCACAAGGCGACGAGAGCGGCCATACCGCGCAGAAAGGCGAGGCGTACGCCAAGTTCGTTCGATCCATGGCGATCGACAACAGACACATCCCGGAACACTCGGACGCACTCGTGGTGATCGAGGCTTTCCTCGCCAAGGCCCGCCGGGCGGGCGTGACGGTCGTGGGCGGCTTGCCCACCCTGCCCGACTCGGCCACGGTCGAAGACGCCGACATCGAGCGTTTGCGCCGCCTGTACGAACGCCATGGCCAGCGCTTCGTCGTGCTGCCCAACCGCTCGCAATACCCGCTGGCGTGCTTCTTCGACTCGACTTATCACCTCAACGAGGGCTGCCAGCAGGCGCACTCCGAACAGGTGGCCCGGGTGCTGTCGAACGCCGTGGCGCAGCACGCACTTCCACCTGAAAGCGCCCCGCGATGAGCACCGGACCGACCCGAGAGGACAGCGTGACGCCGCAGCGTGCCCTGATCCAGCTGGCCCCCACCGGCACCGGCGGCGTGCGCGACTACCTCGAGTGCCTGCGCACCGAGTGGGCGGCGGTGGGGCTCGCCAGCCATGTGGTCACGCTGTCCGAATCCGACGCCAGACAACGCGGCCTGACCGAGCGGCTGCGCGAAATCATTGACGCCGAAGGCCGGCCTTGCTCGGTGATCCTGCATTTCTCGGGCTACGGTTTTCATCCGCGCGGTCTGTGCCTGTGGCTGGTGCGCGAGGTGGAGGCCGCCCGGCAGGAGCTCGGTGACCGGCTGCACCTGGTGACGATGTTCCATGAGCTGTACGCGAGCGGCCCGCCCTGGGGTTCGGCCTTCTGGCTGTCGCCGGTGCAGGCCTGGATCGCCCGCCGCCTGGCGCGCCTGAGCGACGTGCTGTGGACCAACACCGAGCTGCACGGCCGCTGGCTGCGCCGTCAGGTGGGTGCATCGGTGCCGATCGAGGTGCAGCCGGTGTTCAGCACCGTGGGGGAGCCCGGCGAGACGCTGCCGGCGCGCGGCCGCGTGCCCCGATTGATCGTCTTCGGCTCGCCGTCGACGCGGCGCCGGGCGCTCGAGCGGCTGCCTCGGCACGCCGCGAACCTGCAGCGTCAGGGCCTCACCGAAGTCATCGAGGTCGGCTCGGGCGCGGCCACGCCGTGGCCCGAGTGCGCGCTGAGCGTGCGCTTTGCCGGCCGGCTGGACATCGCCGAGCTGCGCGAGCTGCTCGAAACCTCGGCCTGGGGGCTGATCGACTACCCGCCCAAGTACCTGGGCAAGTCCACGGTGTTCGCGGCTTACGCCGTGCACGGCTGCGTTTCGCTCAACACGGCGGATGCGGGATTCGACTCTGACGGGCTTCAGGACGGACGCCACTTCCTGACGCTCGCACCCGACGCGCCCATCGCCACAACCGTCGAGGCACGCCAGTCGATCGTCAACGCGGCACGCGAGTGGTACGCACAGCACAGCGCAACGCGTCAGGCGGCGGCGTTTGCCGCGTCGTGTCACGCCCTGCCCACCCGAAAGGAATCACCATGACCCCCAGCCCACGCCGCGCCCTGATCTGCGGGATCAGCGGCCAGGACGGCAGCTACCTCGCGCGCTGGCTGCTCGAGTGCGGCTACGAGGTCTGGGGCACCTCGCGCGACGTCGAGGGCGGCGGCCTGGCCAACCTGCACCGGCTGGACCTGCGCGATCGCGTGCGGCTGCTGTCCATGGCACCCGAGGATTTCCGCAGCGTGTTCGTGGCGCTGCGCGCGGCAAAGCCCGACGAGGTGTACTACCTCGCGGGTCAGTCTTCGGTGGGGTTGTCATTCGAGCTGCCCGCAGAGACGCTGCAAAGCGTGGTGCTGGGCACGCTCAACATGCTCGAGGCGTGCCGCCTGATGGACCAGCCGGTACGGCTTTACCACGCCGGGTCCAGCGAATGCTTTGGCGACACCGCCGGTGAGCCGGCGACCGAGCGCACGCCGTTCCATCCGCGCAGCCCCTATGCCGTGGCCAAGGCGTCGGCCTTCTGGCTGGTCGACAACTACCGCGACGCCTACGGGCTGCATGCGTGCAGCGGCATTCTGTTCAACCACGAGTCGCCGTTGCGACCCGGGCGCTTCGTCACGCAAAAGATCATCTCGGCGGCCTGGCGCATTGCCAACGGCTCGACCGAGCGGCTGCTGCTGGGCCGCCTGGACATCGCGCGCGACTGGGGCTGGGCACCCGAGTACGTGGTGGCCATGCACCGCATGCTGCAGCAAGACCAACCGAGGGATTTCGTCATCGCCACCGGCCACACGCACACGCTCGAGCAGTTCGTCGACACCGCGTTTTCGAAGCTGGGCCTGAACTGGCGCTACCACGTCGAGCAGCGTGACGAGTTGATGCGACCCAATGAGTTGCAGATCAGCCGCGCAGATCCGCGCCAGGCCGAAAAAATACTGGATTGGCGCGCCACTCAGGCCATGCCCGACGTGGTCGCAAAGATGATCGACGCGCTGCGGGTGCCGTCACCCCAACGGTGACGAAGGGCTACCGCGCGGATCGCCGGGCGGGCGCCCTACTGCAGCGAGATCTGACCGCTGGCGTGTTGCGGGATCACCCACGCGGTAGGGGCCGTGCTGACGACTTGAACCGGTGCGGCGTCGCCCAGGTCCACGAGCTGATCGATGACGGCACGGGCGCACACCAGCGCATCCATGGCGCGCTGCATGGTGCCGGTGTCCACGGCCAGCGGCTGAGATTGGAGCTGGCGCTCCAGCCACGCGAGCTGGGCAGCAACAAACCGAAACTCTTCATACGTGGCCATGGCGGGGGCTCCTTGCAACGCTACGGGTTCAAAAAATTCGGCCCGGTACCACTTTGGTACCGAGCCGTAACTAACCCAGTAGCGAAGTGATTATGGTTTGGGCATGTGACGGAATCACTTCACAAACCACGGCGCGCCTAGCCCGTTCGCACTAGCCACCGACCACCTAGGACGAACGGGCTATGGAGCGGCCCGGCGACGCACGATCAACTGTCTTAGTTGGTTCTTAGGATGGCGGTGTGCATATTTCACGCGTCTGCCGCCCCCGATGAACTCCGCCTTGTCAGCTTCGGCCTCACCCGGCAGCGACCGCCACGGCACGCTCGACGGCGCGTCGGGCGCCGCGACCGGCAGCCGCGAACACGCGTCGTTTCGTGGCGACATCGAAGGCCTGCGCGGTGTGGCCGTGCTGTCGCTGCTGGCCGTGCACCTGTTTCCGCAATGGGTCAGCGGCGGGTTTGTCGGCGTCGACATCTTTTTCGTGATCTCCGGGTTCCTGGTGTCCGACGGCTTGTTCAAGGCGCACGAGGCGCACGACTTCAGGCTCGGCGACTTCTATGCACGGCGCATCCGGCGCATCGTGCCGGCGCTCAGCGTGGTGCTGTTCTTCTGTCTGGTCTTCAGCGTGCTGTTCACCTATCCGGCAGCGGCACGCCAGATCGGCGAAGGCGTGATCACCGGCGCGTTCTTTGTCTCGAACCTGACCCTGTGGCAAGACGCCTTGCAGCTCAACCGGGCCGCGCAGCAAGGCCCATTGACGCACCTGTGGTGGCTGGGCATCGAAGCGCAGTTCTGCGTGGTGTGGCCGCTGGCCGTCGCGCTCATGTTCAAGCACCGCCGCTGGGCGCTGCACGCCATCGTGGCGATGCTGGTGGCTTCGTTACTGCTCAGCGCGCTGCTGGCCGGATCGGCCTCGTCGGCGCACCTCCTGCTGCCGCTGACGCGCGGGTGGGA
Source organism: Burkholderiales bacterium 28-67-8 (assembly GCA_002281415.1). Taxonomy (GTDB): domain Bacteria; phylum Pseudomonadota; class Gammaproteobacteria; order Burkholderiales; family Burkholderiaceae_C; genus PBB1. The sequence goes on from NCFZ01000040.1 coordinate 5,354, forward strand.
GCTGATGGCCGGCGCGCTGCTGGCCTACCTGATGCGCTACGTCGGCCAGGGGCCGGTGGCGTGCCGCGAGGCCCGGCTGTGCGGCGGACGGGCTTCGCCGCGGGTTGCCGACGCCTTTGGTTTCGGCGGGCTGGCGCTGCTAGCGCTGGCCGTGTGGCTGGTCGACGGCGCCACGGCCCTGCCCACCGCCTGGGCCGTGCTGCCCACGCTGGGCACGGTGGCGCTGCTGGCGGCCGGGCCGCAGGCCTGGGTGAACCGCGCGCTGCTGGCGCACCCGGTACTGCGTTTTTATGGCGCCATCAGCTTCGGGCTGTACCTGTGGCACTGGCCGCTGTTGTGCTTTCCGGCGGTGCTGGGCATGCCGCTGACGCCCGAGCTGCGCGTGATCATCCTGACCGCCAGCGTGGTGCTGGCCGCCTTGACGTTCGAGCTGGTCGACCGGCAGGCGCAGGCTGGCACGCGCCGCACCGGGCGCCCCGTCGTCACCGTGGCGGTGTTGATCGCCGTGGCGCTGTGCGGCTGGTACGTGCAGTCGACCAACGGGCTGTTTGCGAGCTTTCCCGCAACGATGCAGCAAGCGCCCCTCTGAGGCGACGTCGGCGGGTCGAACGCCAGATCAGCAGCCGTGCGCGATCTTGCGAAGTTCGTCCGCAAGAATGTTTGACATCACCACGTTGCCTTCGCGGGTGGGGTGCACGCCGTCCTTGTAGAGCTCGGCGGTCCACTGCGGCATCGCCGCCAGGTCGATCAGCACCACGCCGTGACTGGCGGCAATGCGCTGCACCTCGAGCCGATCCGGCAGCCATTCCTGCCCTGCGCGGGCCATCTCGAGCTGCTGCCGATCGGGGTACAGAAAAATGACTCCCGCCGGCCGCCGTCCGGAGGCATGGTTCAGCCGCTCGAGCATCGCCTCGAACTCGGCGTAGTAGGGCCTGGCGTCTTCGGGTTTGCGAACGACGAACCGCGCAGCCGTCGGAAAGCGCTGATCCAGCGCCTTGTGCACCACATAGCCGGTGAGCCACAGCGGACGGCTCAGCGGGTGGGTGCTTTCGCGCTCCCACTGGCTCAGGCCGGCCATCTGGTGGGCCATGTATTCCCACACGAAAAAATCGGTGCCCGCCACGACGTCGGGGTGGCGATCGAGAAACCGGAACTCGTTGACCGTGCCCCAGCCGCCGGCCGCCACCGGCCACACTGCGCACGAGGCGTTCAGCTGCGACTGCATGAGCGGCGCGAGCTTGTCGGGCTGGTCATAGGCATTGCCGCCCAGCACGATGCTGTTGCCCACCAGCAAGATGTCGGTGCGCTCGCCGGGCTGCCACGGCTGGGCCACGCCCATGCTGCGGTCGTTGAAGACCCAGGTGTTCTTCTGCAGGAATCGCCCGGCCTGGTTCGGCTGCGGCGCGTAGCCGAACTGGAGGTCTTTCACGTAGAGCGGAAAGTTGTCGAGGCCCGCCACGCGCAGGCCGAGCTCGGTCAGTGCCAGCAGCGCGACCAGTCCGGTTCCCACCCGGCGCCAGTTCGGCCCCCCTGCGCGCCAGCGCATCAAGACCGCCACGCGAGCACGCGGCGCTCGATCCACACGTGAAACGCGATGGCGCTGCCCAAACTGGCGGCGATGGCCACCACGAATGCCACGACGGCCCCCGTCCAGCCCGTGAGCCCCGCGTGCACGACCAGCTTGCACACCAGGCTGATGATCGGAAAGTGCAGCAGGTACATCGCGTAGGACGAGTCGCTGAGCAAGCGCACCCATGGCGCGTTGGTTTGCTCGCCACGGGTCGATTCGCCGCGCACCAGACACATCAGGATCACGCAGGCCAGGCCCGCAAAGAAGAAGTGTGTCGGGATGGGTCCCGAGGGCCCATCACCGGCCGTGAACGTGATGAACAGGTAGACCGCGAACGCCGTCCACATCAGCGGGGTCGCACGCGGCATGGGCTCGGAACGCCGGGCCAGCCACGCCGCGGCAGCCCCCAGGGCGAAGTACGTCATGTTGGCGCTGGCCAGAAAGTTCCGGTAGACGCCGCACTCGCCCGAGGCGCACTCGATGCCGTTGAACACCAGTGCCAGCGTGACCACGGTGCCCAGGCTGCGGCTGGCGATCCAGGCGGCCAGCACCAGCGCGAACGCGATCTCGTAGTGCAGCGTCCAGGCCACGATGAGCACCGGCGCGCCGGTGGGGTTGCCCTCGGCCGGGCCTTGCGTGACCAGCATGAACATCTTCAGGATCGACCACGGGTCGTCGGGGATCGCCGCGCGCAGGCCGGGGAACAGGATCGCCGGGCTCATCACCAGCAGCAAGATGATCCAGAACGTGGGGTACAGGCGGATGAAGCGCCGCCACAGGTAGTTGGGCAACTGGCTCGGGTCACCGATGTGCCGCGCGTACGCCAGCTTCAGGACAAACCCGCTGAGCACGAAGAAGAACGGGATGCGCGCCTCGCCAAAGCCGAACAGGCGGGCAAACAGATGGATGTCGAAATACTTCTCGAGCGCGATCGTGCCGCCCAGGTGGTACAGCAAGACGGCAAACGCCAGCGACGCACGCGCGACGTTCAGCGAGCCGAATCGTGGCGCACCCGCCGTCATGGCACCCCCGGCCGGCCCGCCGTGTGCGACGCCCCCTGCAGCACCGATTCGTAGATGCGCAAGTAGGCGTCGATCGCCCGCTGCGCATCGAAGCGCTGCGTCCACTCGATGCCGGCGCGGGCTGCGGCGTCGCGCTCGGCGCCGGGCCGGTCAAGCAGCGCACACAGCAACCGCCCGCCATCGGTGGCCCACGCGGTGGCGTCCGAGCCGCCCGCCAGACGCGGCAGGTAATGCGCGTGCGGGCCGCCCACCTCCTGCATCGGCGCCTGGCCGGTGGTCAGCACCGGGCAGCCGCACGCCAGCGCCTCGGCGATCGGCCAGCCGAAGCCTTCGGCGTGGCTGGGAAACAGCAGCGCACCGGCCAGCGAATACAGCGCCTCGATGGCGTCGGTGGCCAGCCCGTGGAAAAAGCGCACCTTGCCCGCAGCCGGCAGCGCATCGATCAACGACTGCACCGCGGGCGATGGCGCCGGGCTCACCATCCACAGCGGCAGCACGGTCTGGCCGGCGGCCACGCGCTGCGCGACGTAGCGGTCGTAGAGGTGGATCACGCCCTCGGTGTTTTTGTACCACTGCCCGCCGCCGATGTGCAGCAAGAAGCCCGCGGGCGCCGGCAGGCCGGCACGCCGCAGGTGCGCGCGCGCCGCATCGGCGCTCTGGCGCCGGTAGGGGTGGTTCAACCCGTTGTAGACCACCTCGGAGGTGAGCGGCTGGACACCGCCCAGCTCGTGCAGGTCGGCACGCGATTTCTCGGACACCGAGATGAAGTGCCGCGCCTGCTGGAATCCGGCACGGATGTAGCGCTGGTAGATGCGACCGGTCCAGCCGGTGGGGTTTTCGGGTACCAACCCGAGCGCCGAACGCAGCGCGAGCAGGTCGTGGCAATGCACCACGTGCGGCCGGTGCGCCGCGTTCGGGATCAGCGGCCCGAGCGCCTGATCGCAAAACACGTACAGGGTGCCGGACGCATCGGTGGCGATCTGCCGGCGCATCTTTCTGGGGTAGATCAGGTACTGATCCACATAGCCGGCCCACTTGGCCCAACGCCCCTCGATGCGAGCGCGCAGCACCGGCTCGGGCTGGCGCAGTTCCACCGTGTGGCCGCGCCGCTGGTACGCCCGCACCAGCATGCGCGCGAAATGCTGGTGGCTGTGCGAGCCGAGGAAAGCGGGATGGGTGTAGAGGACGATGTTCATGACGAGTGCCTTGCAGTGGCTGCTCCACGGGCCCAGCGCGCCGGCGCGAAGCGGCTGGGCAGCAGCGGCATCAGCAACGCGGCCACGGCCTTGACGGTCGGCGTGCAGGCCAATGATTGCCACGCGTAGCGCACGCACCGGGCGTGCTGAGCGTGCGCCCACGAACGCACGGCGCAACCGTTGAAGGAATCGGCGGCACGGCGGCGGGCGAGTGGATGGAGCGCGGCGAAGTTCGCATCACGCGCCATCGCCGCCCAGCACGTGGCGGTGCCGTGCAGCCACTCGAGCCCGCCTTCGCTGGTCAGGTTGCCGGCGTGGGTGCGCCAGGCGCTCAGCCGCTCGCTCTCGTACCAGGCGGCACCGCCTGTGCGACACAGCAGGTAGGTCAGCCACAAGTCGTAGGCCGGGCCGGCATCATCGGGCAGCAAGGCCGGCAGCGCCGAGCGGCGAAACATCGCGCCCATGGCCATCGGGATGGACTGCGCGGCCACCAGCGGCGCAAACGAACGGTGCAGACCGCGGCCGAGCTGCGCGCGCCCCCAGGCGGCGGTGTTGCGGTCGGTGTCGGAGGCGAGTCGCTCGCCCTCGACATCGATCACCCAGTGATCGCAAAAGGCCAGCACGGCCTGCGGCTCGGCTTGCATAGCGCCCGCCAGTCGCTCGACAAATGCGGGTGCCAGCCAGTCGTCGTGGTTCAGGATCACGATGAACTCGCCGCGCGCCTCGCCGAACGACACCCAGTGGTTGCGCGCCACGCCCAGCGCCGGCGCGTTGTACCGGTAGCGCAGCCGCTGGTCGCGGAATGAGGCCATCAGCTCCGACAGCGCATCGTCCGGCGAGTCGTCGCTGACGATGACCTCGACGTCGGCCATCGACTGCGCCAGCGCACTGCCGATCGCCACGCGCAGGTGGTCGTGGCGCGAGCGGTAGGTCGCGATCACGATGCTGACGAGGGGCGCGGACATGGGGTCAACCTCAGGCTGCAGCCGGCACGCAGCGCAACACGAACTGGACGCCGAACAACCCCGGAAACCGCCGCAGCGCCGCGCGGTTGATGCGAGCGGCCAGCACCGGTCCGAACAGCCGCGACAGCGGAAACACGCCATCGGCCACACGCTCGATCACCTCGAAGCAGGCATCGCACACCAGTTGATCGGCGCTGTCCCAGTCGAAGAACCGGCAATGCGTGCGGTCCATCAGGCCGCCGTCGGTGTAGCGGAATCGCCCGCGCACGAACTCGAGCCGCTGCTTCCAGAACAGCACGTTGGGCAGCGCCACCAGCAGCACGCCGCCGGGCGCCAGGCACCCGCGCAGGCGGCTCAGCACCTGCTGCGGATCGTGCAGGTGCTCGAGCACATGCGAGCACACGATGCACTCGAAGCTGCCCAGGCCCGCCGGATCGAAGCCGTTGAGATCGGCCACCACGACGCGGTCGAGCCGCTCTCGCGCCTGCACGGCTTCGGCCTCGCTGTAGGTCACGCCCACCACCGCGCAGGCCTGCGCCGACTTGACCGCCGCGCCGAACACGCCACCGCCGCAGCCCACATCGAGCAGCGAGCGCGCAGCGCGCGGGATGCGCTCGAAGACCGCCTGATTGATCGACTGGTAAATCATGGGCATCACGCTTTCGAGACCACGCGACCGATGGCCGAGGCCAGCTTGAGCGCCAGGCGCTTTCGCGAACGCACCGAGGCGGTGTAGGGGGAAATGGGGCCGTCGACATGGGCCCAGAAGGCCTTGTGCGCCGGGCCCGGCGGCATCCCGGACAGAGCGTTGCGCAGGTAGTTCGACTGCCACGGCTTCGGCCCGCCAATGGCGTGTGGCAGCAGCGCGCTGCCGGCCTTGAAGGCCATCGCCTCCTGGCCGATCACGCTCACGCTCTGCGATGTGGCCTCGACGGCAGCGTTCAGCGCGTCCTGGTCGGTGCGGTCGAAGCAGTCGGCAAAGCCGGTCGAGCGGTACGCCGCGTTGGAGGTGAGCGCGAGCGACAGCGATCCGATCTCGGCGGCCATCAGGTCCATGGTCTGCTTCCAGCTCAGCAGAAAAGCCCGGTCGTTGCGGTGCACGCCGACGAAGCCGCCATTGACGTGCTGCGCCGCGCGAAAGCGCAGGAACACGCCGTGCTGCGCGTAGTAGCGCCGCCAGCCGATGCGGCGCGGGTGGTTTTCAGGCAGCGGCGAGTTGACGTCCTCGCACAGCGCCACGCCGCAGCTGACCCAGTCCTCGAAGTAGCGCCAGGGCTGCGCCACGCAGATGTCGGGGTCGAGATAGAACAACGCGTCGGTGCTGCGAGCCGGGCCATCGAGCAAGGCCAGCATGAAGTCGGCCTTGTAGTTGGTGAGGTGGTAGTCGGTGTCGAGCGACAGGAACACCAGGGTGAGACCCTCGACGACCTTCAGCGAGCGCGCATCCGGCCAGCCGTCCAGCGGTGCCGGCTCGGCCGCGCCCGCCCAAGGTGGCATCGCCCCGCGATACCCCGCAAACACCTCACCGCGAAACCCCGCGCGGTGCAGCGAATTGACCAGCGCGGCCAGCCCGAAGTGGTAGCTGCCTTCAAAGAGGGTGCACACGGCGCTGTTCATCGGTTTCCCATCGGGCTCAGCGGTCCTGCGCCCAGGGCCCGCAACTGCATGAAGACCATGCCGAAAGTCAGCCCCAGCGACACCAGGGCCACGGCGCTGTTCATCATGAAGACGCCGCTCACGCTCGACATGTCGAGAACGCCGGCGGCCAGGGCCACCGTGGCGATGCCCAGCGGGATCATCAGCACGGCAGGCACGATCCAGCCGCGTGCCGCGCCCACGCCGTACAAGCCGGTGGACCAGGCCGACAGGGCCGAGGCCACCACCATCCATGGCAGTTCGTGGACCAGGCCGCTGTACTGCTTGCCCAGGATCCACAGCAAGGCGTGCGGCCAGACCAGCGACGCGGCCACCAGCACCGCGCTGAGCAGCGCGAAAAAACCATTGAGCGCCACGAAGGCGCTGACCATCTCGCGCGCCGATGAGGCCCGCGCGAAATACGGCACCACCATGGCGCCCAGCACCGCACCGATCACCGTGAACAGCGCGGCCAGCCGGCCCAGCGCACCCACCTCGGCCACCCGCTCGACGCTGCCGAACAGCCCCACCAGCCACACCGAGATCTGCCCCAGCACGCAGTAGTAGATGGAGTTGGGCGCCTGCCTGCGGATGAAGTCCCACAACCCTGCGCGGTGGGTGCCCGCAGCCACCGGCGAGGGGTCCACGTGCTTCGCCAGGTAGCTTTTCAGCAGCGCGAACACGGCTGCGGCCGCCGCGAGATTGAGCACCACCGCCACGCGCGCGTCGAGCCAGATCAGGCCGGCGGCCACGACCAGCAATGCCCGCGCCGCGTTGACGCCCACATCGGTGCGCTGCTGCATCGCCAGGTCACCACGCAGACGCACCAGCGACATGCTCACCGCGTTGTGCACGTTGAAAGCGCCACAGCCCAGCGCGAGCGCGGCCAGCACCAGCATCTCGGGCCACGCCAGGCCCTGCCGGATGAACATCGCGCCGAACACGGGTGCCAGCACCAGCGCCCCGAGCAGCATCAGCAGCCGCTGGATGACGAACGCATCGGCCACCAGACCACCGAGCGCGCCCGGGTCGTCGTGCAGCGGTCCGCCTTGCGCGAGCACCGCCGTCGACAGCCCCAGATCGAGCAGCACGCTGGCCAGCCCGACCATGCTCACGGCCAGCGTGTAGTGGCCGTATTGCGTGGGCTCCATGAACTGAACCAGCGCGATGCCCGAGACAAAGCCCAGCACCTGCACGACGAGCTGGGCCGACGCGAAGCCGCCGACCTTGAGCAGCCGGCGCCGGGTGATCAGGGCGGCGACGCTCACTGAGGCTTCTCGAGCAGCTTGGCATCAACCAGCATGCGAAACCACAGCACCTGGAAGAACGCATAGAAAAACCCGGCGCGACCATCCAGGAAACCGCCCTGCAGCACGTAGCGGTAGATGAACAGCAGGAACACGCGCAGCACCGGCGGGGCCTTGTAGTACTGGCCCTTGTAGAGGCGGCGCCGCTCGCGCGGGTCGTTCGACAGCCGGGCCTGGATCTGGCCGGCGGCCACGCCGTGCGGGCGCAGCAGCTCGGCCGATTCCATGTCGCTCCAGCGGTTGTGGCGCGCGGTCCATTCGGTAAGGCTGCCCACGTTCATGTCGTGCAGCACGCCGCGCAAGCGCACGCCGGGGCGATCGGCCACGAAGTGCTGGTCGTACAGCCGGTCTTCGCAGCGCGCGGTGCCGGTCTTGAACAAGCGCAGGTGAAAGTTGTCGTTGCCGCCGAAGCGCAGCGCCTGGCCCATGAAGTAGGTGCGGCGCCGGAAGATGAAGCCGGTGGCGTCGCCCGGCGCGGCCAGCACGCGCTTGATCTCGGCGATGGCCACGTCGTCGAGCACCTCGTCGGCATCGAGGTGCAGTTGCCAGTCGCTGCGCACGCCGAACTCGTCGATCGCCCAGTTGCGCTGATCGGCGTAGTGCTTGAACGGCCGGTTCACGACCTCGCAGCCCAGCCGCGTGGCGATGGCCACGGTGTCGTCGCTGGAGCCCGAGTCAACGATGAGCACCGAGCGGCTGACCTCGAGCGCGGCACGCAAGGTGCGCCCGATGACGCTGGCCGAATTGAAGGTGAGCAAGATCACGCCCAGCGGCTGGCGTGCAGCGGTGCCCGCAGGGAGTGCGTCAGACATCGAGCAGGCGGCGGAAGTAGGCGATGGTGGGCGCCAGGCCGTCTTCGAGCGACACCTGCGGCTGCCAGCCGAGCTGCGCTTGCGCCATCGAGATGTCGGGACGGCGCTGCTTGGGGTCGTCGGCGGGCAGCGGCTTGAACACCAGCTTGGAGCGGCTGCCGGTCAGGCGCAAGACGGCCTCGGCCAGCTGCAGCATCGAGTACTCGCCGGGGTTGCCGATGTTGATCGGGCCCGTCAGGCTGGCATCGGAGGCCATCATGCGCACCATGGCTTCGATCAGGTCATCGACATAGCAAAAGCTGCGCGTTTGCTGGCCGTCGCCGAACATGGTGATGTCCTCACCACGCAGCGCCTGCACGATGAAGTTGGACACCACGCGGCCGTCGTTGGGGTGCATGCGCGGGCCGTAGGTGTTGAAGATGCGCACCACCTTGATCTGCAGCCGGTGCTGGCGGTGGTAATCGAAGAACAGCGTCTCGGCGCAGCGCTTGCCCTCGTCGTAGCACGAGCGGATGCCGATCGGGTTGACGTTGCCCCAGTAGTCCTCGGTCTGCGGGTGGACCGCCGGATCGCCGTAGACCTCGCTGGTCGACGCCTGCAGGATGCGCGCGCCCACGCGCTTGGCCAGCCCCAGCATGTTGATCGCGCCGTGCACGCTGGTCTTGGTGGTC
>NCFZ01000041.1 GCA_002281415.1 Burkholderiales bacterium 28-67-8
ATCGCCGCCACGGTGCTGTTCCTGATGTCCGACCTGTCGCGCTTTTATTGCGGTCAGGTGCTGGGCCCCAACGGCGGCTCGGTGATGCCGTGAGCGGCGACTGCGCATGAACCCGACCCGACCGGGCGGCGTGGCGGCTTGGCTGAGTGCGCCGTGGCTGCCGGTGGCGGTGCTGCTGTTTTCCTCGTCGATGTGGGGCCTGTCGTGGCTGCCGCTCAAGGCGTTTGCCGAACACGGCCTGTCGGGCCCGCTGCTGGCGATGCTGACCTACGGTCTGCTCGGTGTGGTCGGTCTGCCGTGGCTGTGGCGCGAGCGCGCGCTGTGGCTGCGCGACAAGCGGTTGCTGCTCGCGCTGGTCGTGCTGGGCGGTTGGGGCAACGCGGCTTTCGTGAGCGCGCTGGTGCTCGGCGACGTGGTGCGCGTGATGCTGCTGTTCTATCTGGCGCCGGTGTGGTCGGTGCTGGGAGGTCGCTTCTTTCTGGGCGAGGCGGTTTCGCCGCGCCGCGCCGGCGCGGTGGCGCTGGCCCTGATCGGCGCCTTTCTGGTGGTTGGGGGCTTTTCGGTGTTTGAGGCCCCGCCATCCGCTGCCGATTTGTTGGCGCTCACTTCGGGCATGGGCTTTGCCGGCAACAACATCGTGTCGCGGGCGGCCCAGGCCATCCCCGCGGCCACCAAGACGGTGGCGCTGTGTCTGGGTTGCGCGCTGGTGGCGCTGCTGATGATGGCCGCCGGCGCCGGCGCACCGGCGCTCGCCATGCCCTCGGGCGGGGTCATCGCCGGCCTGCTCGCCTATTCCCTCATCGGTCTGGCGCTCGTCATCGTGACCTGGCAATGGAGCGTGACGCGGCTCGAAGCCGGCCGCTCGGGCGTGCTGGCCATCGCCGAACTGCTGGTGGCGATGCTCACCGCCACGCTGATCGGCGACGAAACCATGCTGCCGCGCGAATGGCTGGGCGCCGCCCTGATCGTGGCCGCCGCCGTGCTCGAAGCCACCGACAGCGCCGAATCCGTCTCTCCCCACCACGCCATCACCACCCCCAAGGAAATCACATGAGCACCGTCTGGATGAATCAGCTGTCGTGGGTCGATTACGAAGCGCGCCTCAAGCGCGACCGGCCGGCCATCTTGCTGCCGGTGGGCGCGCTCGAGCAGCACGGCCCGCACCTGCCGCTGGGCACCGACGGCATGCTGAGCTCCGCGGTGGCCGCCGATGCGGCCGCGCGCATCGGTGCGCTGGTGGCGCCGGGTCTGTCGTATGGCTACAAGTCGCAGCCCAAGTGCGGCGGCGGCCAGCACTTTTGCGGCACCACCAGCGTCGATGCGGCCACCATGATCGGCTCGGTGCGCGATGCGGTGCGCGAGTTCGCCCGCCACGGCGCGACCAAGCTGGTCATCGTCAACGGCCACTACGAGAACCAGTGGTTCATCACCGAAGGCATCGACCTCGGGCTGCGCGATGTGGGCGGCTCGCATCGACCTCGGGCTGCGCGATGTGGGCGGCTCGGCCGCGCTGCAGGTCATGCGGCTCGAGTACTGGGACTTCCTGTCCGAGGCCACGCTGGCCACGGTGTTTCCCGATGGCTTTCCGGGCTACGCGCTGGAGCACGCCGCGGTCATCGAGACCTCGCTGATGCTGCACTACCACCCGAGCCTGGTGCGCCTCGATCTGATCCCCGACGAGCCGCCGGTCGACTTCCCGCCGTACGACGTCTACCCGACCCGCAAGCACTGGGTGCCGCTGTCGGGCGTGCTGTCGTCGGCACGCGGCTCGAGCGCCGACAAGGGCGAGGCGATGGCCAACGAGCTGTCGGTGCGCATTGCGGCGGCGATCACGCATGAGTTCGGCTGACACCTCCTTGCCACCGATCACAGCAGCGCATACCGCGCTGCTGGTGATCGACATGCAGCGCGACTTTCTGGATGCGCGCGGCTACGCGGCGCAAGCCGGTGTCGACGTGAAGCGCCTGCGCGGCACGCTGGCGCCGGTGCTCGCGCTCATCGACGCGGCGCGTGCCGCGGGCGTGCGCATCGTCTACACCCGCGAGGGCCACCGGCCTGATCTGAGCGACTGCCCGCCGGCCAAGCTCGCGCGCAGCCGTGCGGCCGGTGCCGAGATCGGCTCGAGCGGGCCGCTGGGCCGCCTGCTGGTGCGCGGCGAACACGGCCACGACCTGGTCGACGAGCTGCGCCCGCGCGCTGGCGAACCGGTGCTCGACAAGCCCGGCTACAGCGCGTTTCATCAGACCGAGCTCGATCAGATCCTGCGCGGCTGGGGCATAGACACCGTGATCCTGTGCGGCGTGACCACCGAGGTCTGCGTGCACACCACGCTGCGCTCGGCCATCGACCACGGCCTGAACGCCATCACCGTGGCTGACGCCTGTGCCGCTTCCGAGCCTCAGCTGCAAGCGCCGGCGCTGGCGATGATCGGCGTCGAAGGAGGCATCTTCGGATCCGTTGCCGACAGTAAATCGCTGGTCGCGCTGATGGGCCGGGCGTGAACAAGGAAACCCCATGACGCAGGTTCGCAAGCTGTGGCCGTTGCTCACGGCCACCCACCGCTACGACAAGACCATCTCCACCTTCCAGCGCGGCCACGGCCAGCTGATCGACGCGCCCATCCTGGCCTACCTGATCGAGACCGCCAACGGGCGCATCCTCTACGACGTGGGCTGTGACCACGCCAAGATCGCCGATGCGGCGACCCGTGCGCGCTACTACGAGACGCCGACCTTCGACTTTCCCGCGCCGACCATGACCGACGAGCAGCGCATCCCGCGCCACCTGGCGCGCCTGGGGCTCACACCGGCCGATGTCGACGTGATCTTCATCGGCCACCTGCACTTCGACCACGCCGGCGGTCTGCGCGATCTGCGTCGCTGCGGCTGTGGTGCCGAAATCCACGTGCAGGCCGACGAGATGGCGGTGGCGCGCAGCGGCGCCGACATCGCGGTGTTCGGCGATGACCTGATCGACGATGCCGGTGCGCCGCTGCAGTTCCGGCTGCAAACCGGCGAATACACCGTGGTCCCCGGCGTGCAGGCGGTGGCCACGCCCGGCCACACCGTGGCGCACATGTCGATGTGGATCGAAATGCCCAAAGGCCCGCCGATCCTGCTCGCCGGCGATGCCGCCGACCTGCAGGAAAACATCGACGACGAGGTTGCTCCCGGCACGCTGTGGCAGGGCCGCGAGGCGCAGGCCATCGAGAGCATCCGCAAGCTCAAGGCGCTGGCCGCCGACACCGGCGCGTGGCTGTGGCCCAACCACGATTTCGAGTTCTACCGCTCGCTGCCGCCGTTTCCGCAGGCGCTCGAATGACCGCGGCTGACAGCTGGGCCGACGTGCCCGAGCGCTACCGCGGCGTGTGGCGGCGCAACCAGCTCGACATTCCCGGCCTGCGCGACACCACCACCTGGGCGCGCTGGCTGCAAACCCGCTGGCATGCCGATCTGCGCGTGCCCGATGCGGCGCGCACCGCCGAGGTGTTGAGCGCCGCTTCGCCCCACCCGGCCTTGGCGTTGCAGACGGGCTTTTTCGGCCGCACCGAGGTCCACTGGCCGCCGCCGTCCGGCGAGCGCTGCACCTGGCACCGCCACCTCGACTGGCAGCCCGACCGCGGCCGACCCGACACCGGCTGGATGGCGTTCGAGCGCGCCGAGGGCACCGTGATCGAAACCGGCCTGAACGGCGACTTTCGCGAGGAGTGGGAGCGCATCCCGAATTCGACCGGGCGCTCCATGGTGCTGGCCGAACTGGCGCCATCCACCGCGGGCGCTGCCGGCGAGGCCGCGCCGTGTGGCACGCGCTGGCTGCTCAGCGGCGAATGCCTGATGCGCGTGCGCCCTCGGCAGACCGGCTGGCTCGCCGCCGCCGGCACGGTGCTGCCGTGGCCCGAGGGCACCGCGCCGGGCGACACGCTGGCCGTGGTGGTGTCGCGCCACCCGCAAGCGGCCGCGGCGCTGCTGGATTTCGAGATTTCGTACGGCTCGCTGCGCGACGGGCACTGGCGGATCGAACACTCGACCCACCCGGCGCTCGAGGGCCGCACCGAAGCCTTTGCCGCGCACCGGCTCGACGAGCAGCGCGCCGAACTCGCCGGCGGCTACCGCACGGCGTGGCGGGTGCTGGAGTGGGACGGCGACGAGATGCTGCGCTGAGCGGCGGGCGAAGCCGATGCCGGTGACGCCGGCCGAAAATCCGCGCTGCCGTCTGTTCTGCTGCCAAACTCGTCGGATGCGTTGCTCACCGTTCACCGATCGTCCCCGGCGCCGCCTGGCGCGTGCGCTCCTGTCCGGTTTCGCTGTCGCCTGGATGGGCCTCGCAGCGCCTGTGCGGGCACAGGTTCCCGACACTTCGACCATCGAACTCACGCTGTACGGCCTGCGGCTGAAGGACGCCCCGGTCGAGGCCTTCGTCGCGGCTGCCAGTGCGGCTGGGGCGCAGGTGCTCAGCCGCCAGGCCGACGGCACGGTGTTTTTCGATGTGCGCAACGCGGGCGTGCCGGCGCTGCAGCGACTCACACTGATCACCGACAAGGACACGCTGGCCAGCGCGCAGTTCGTCATCAAGCCCTACGGCCAGGACAACGAGGCGCTGCGCCAGTTGCTGGTGCAAAAGTACGGCTTGCCGTTCACGGCCGAGGGCGCGCGCCGCCCGTTTCCGGGCTTCGCGGCGCGCTTTGCACCGCGCGGCACCTTCGACTGGGACTTTGCCGGCGGCATGAAGCTCATCTACCGCCAGCCGGCGCTCGGCGACAGCACGTTGTCGTACACCGATGTCGAGCGCACCCGGCGCCGCGCTGCGGCCGTGCCTCTGCCGTCGCGGCCCGGCTCGGCGCCCGAAGTCCCCGATAACCGGTTCTGATCCAAAGGCCTGGCCGCGTAGAGTCAACGCCATGACGAACGCAACCGAGCTGTTCCTCGACGGACTCACCGGCCTGTACAACCGTGCCTACTTTCTGGACCGCCTGAGCGAGGCCGTCGAAGCGGCCCAGGAAAAGAACCTGGCGCTGTCACTGCTGCTGATCGACCTGGACAACCTGTTTCTCATCAATCACGAAAGAGGCCGCCCGGCCGGTGATCTGGCGCTGCAGGCGTTGGCCGACACGCTGCGCCGTTCGGCGCACGAGCACGAAACGGTGGCCCGGCTGTCCGGTGATCAGTTCGCGATGCTGTTGCTCGGCACGTCGCTCGTGACGGCCACGCAGTTTGCGCAGGCCATCCGCCGCCTCGTCGGGCGGGCGCACGAAGTGCATCCGGGCTTTGGCGCCATCGATGTGTGCATCGGGGTGTCGGCGCGGCCGGCGCGAGGCGACTGGGAAGCGGCTGATCTGTTGCAGTTGGCCGAGTTGCGGCTGATCTCTGCCAAGCGCTCGCGCCTCAACCCGGGTGCCGAACAGCAGGTGTGGGCCGGCCCGCCGGATCCCTCCGACGACGACGCCACCGAAGAGGGTGGGTCAGACCGGGAGTGAGCGCGCGGCTGTGGTGGGGTGGGACATCGGCCAGGCCGATGTGTCAGACCGCGATCGGCAGTTGCCAGCGGGCCACGGCGGCCTCGCCGATTTCGCTGGCGCGCACCATGTCGGCCAGAAACAAGTGGGCGGCCCGGTCGATGCAGTCCTGCAGCTCGACCGAGTTGGCGTAGTCCTGCCGCGCCTCATCGACCACCAGCTTGGGCAGGTCGGTGTGCTTGAGCAACAGCGCCTGGATGTGGCGGCAGACCACATATTCGAAGACGAAGGAGCGATCCACGTCGATCTTGGCGGCAACCGCGAACACGATGTTCTCAAGCTTCATGGGGGACTCCTGTCGATACGGATCATCACTGGCGGCCCGGCTACAGCGCCGCCGCCTTGAGATCTTTATCGGCCGTTCCCGCCGGCACGTGAGCCCGAACTGCACCGTCCGGAGTGCCTACTTCCGCACGTTAGGCGTCGATAAATGCGCCGGCAGCGCCCCGCGCAACGCGTTGCACACCACCAGCGCCTCGGCGCGAGCGAGGTCTTCGAGGCGCAAGGTGCGTTCGGTGGCTTGCCAGGCGGGGTCTTCGAGCAGGGTGGCGCGCATGACGCCAGGCAGGGCGCCGTCGGTCACGGGCGGCGTGAACCAGCGGCCGTCGAGCTTCACGAAGACGCTGGTGCGACCGCCCTCGACGAGCCGGCCGTCTTCGGTGAAGAACAGGCTGTCGAAGGCGCCGGCCTGCTCGGCGGCGCGCACACCGTCGTCGTAGTGCCGGCGCAGCGTGGTCTTGTGCTCGGCCAGCGGGTTGGCGTCGCTCAGGCGCTGCGTGGCGATGAGCAGGCCCACGGTGTCGCTCGCGGCTGCGAGCTCGCTCGGTGAGGTGACGGCGGCCACGCCCAGTGGGGTCAGCGCGCCGTGGGTGAGCGTGAGGCGCCCGTCGTGGGCGAGTGACAGGCGAAGGCGGTGGGGCCCGCTGCCACTGGTTGAGGTGGCGAAGGCGCTGATTGCGCCGGCTGCGCCTCCCAAACCGTTCGCTCCGCCGGCGTCCGAAGTCGGCAGGCGGCTGACGAAGTCCTCGATGAGCGCCAGCGCCGCGGCCCGATCGAAGGCAAAGCCCAGCGTCTGCGCGCTGTGAGCCAGCCGCGCCAGATGGCGATCGAGCTGCGCCACGCCGCCGGCACTGGCACGCATGGTCTCGAACAGCTCGAAGCCGGGGTCCAGCCCCGTGAGAAAACGTGCCTTGAGCGCACATTCCTCGAACTCGTCGGTGGCGCGGCTGTCGAGCACGATGCCCGCACCCACGCCGAGTTGGGCGGCACGCAGCCCGCCGTGCGGCGCGCCCAGGGTGAGCGTGCGGATGGCGACCGACAGGCAAAACCGGCCCAGCCGCGCATCGCCTTGCGGTGGCTCGACCCAGCCGATGGCACCGCAGTACAGCCCGCGCGGCGAGCGCTCGAGCTGCGCGATCAGCGTCATCGTGTGGTGCTTGGGCGCGCCGGTGATCGAGCCGCACGGAAACACCGCGCGCAGCACGTCGCCAAAGCCCACGTCGGGCCGCACCCGGGCGTGCACGGTCGAGGTCATCTGGAACATCGAGGCGTAGGGCTCGACGGCGAACAGGTCGCTCACGCGCACCGAGCCGGTGAGCGCGATGCGCCCGAGGTCGTTGCGCAGCAGGTCCACGATCATGAGGTTCTCGGCGCGCGCCTTCGGGTCGAGCGCCAGTCGCTGCGCTGCGTCAAGGTCGGCTGCGGGCGAATCCGCGCGCGCCGCCGTGCCCTTCATGGGCCGCGTGGTGAGTTCGCCCGCCTCGTGGCGCAAGAACAGCTCGGGCGAGCACGACAGGATGTGGCGGGGCTGATCACCGGGTGCCGCAGGCAGCTCGATGAACGCGCCGAAGGCCACCGGCTGGCGCGCGCGCAGCCGCCGGTACAGCGCCACCGGCGAGCCGTAGGCCTGCGCGTGCAGCCGGTAGGTGTGGTTGACCTGGTAGGTCTCGCCGGCGCGGATCGCCTCGTGGATGCGCTCGATGGCGTCGGTGAAGGCGCTCAGGTCGGTGTCGGCCTGCTGGTGCATCACGCCGGCCGCGGCGTGGTCGGCATCCTGCGCGTCGAGCCAGGCATCGACTTCGGCGCGCGTCAGTCGCTGCAACTCGCCAAACATCAGCACGCGCAGCGCCGGGGCGTCGCCGCCGGATGGCGGGTGCGGGCTGGCGATGCCCTGCAGCGTCGCGCCCCATTCGTAATCGGCCAGCACCAGCGCGTGCAGCCCGGCGCGCAGATCGGCATCGGCCCGCGCCCAGATGGCATCGAGCGAGGCCGCGTCGACGCAGCGGTGTTCGCGAACGAAGCCGCTGTACAGGCGGCTGCTGGGGCGCTCGGCCGTGGCGCCGTGGTCGTCGAGCAGCGCAAAGGCGCTAGGCATGGCGTTCACGTCGAATGGTAGAATGGCGCATTGTCGAGGCAGTTGCCAGCGTGCCCGAATGTCCCTTCCGGAGTAGCCCTTGACCGCCCGACCCCAGCCTGTTTCCTCGCTCGAGTTGGGCGCCAACGCCCTGCCCGCGATGGACGTCGTCTTCATCGAAGGCTTCACCGGCAACACCATCATCGGCATCCACGACTCCGAGCTGCACCAGCCGCAGCCCATCGTGGTCGATGTGCACGCCGGACGCCCGCACGCCCGCGCCTGCGACACCGACCAGATCGCCGACACCATCGACTACGGCGCCGTGCGGCTGCGGCTGCAAGCGCTCTACCGCGATCACCGGCTCACCTTGCTCGAGGCCTTTGCCGAGGCCATTGCGCACCTGCTGATCGACGAGTTCGGCGCGGCCTGGGTGCGCGTCAAGGTGGTCAAGCCGCGCAAGTTCGATGACGTCGAGGCGGTGGGCGTGGTGATCGAGCGCACTGCGCCGTCGCCCGAGGCCGGCTCGGCCGCCAGCGTGCTGCGCTTGCTGCGCCCCGCGCCTTGACATGACGCGCGGCTGGCTCGCGGCGGTGGGTCTGGCGCTGGCCGCCGTGCTCGCGCCCGCCGCCGCGCAGCCAGTCAGCACGGCGCACGTCACGGCCGAGCTGGTCGCCGAGCGCAGCGCGGTGCAGCCGGGCCAGCCGATCCGCATCGGTCTGCGCTTGCAGCACCAGCCGCACTGGCACACCTACTGGCGCAACCCGGGCGACTCGGGGTTGCCGACCTCGCTGAACTGGAGCCTGCCGGCGGGCAGCCAGATCGACGAGATCGTGTGGCCGGTGCCGCGCCGGCTGTGGATCGGCCCGCTGGTCAATTACGGCTTCGAGGGCGAGCTGCTGCTGCCGCAGGTCTACCTGCCGGCGGCCGATGCGCGCGTGGGCAGCACGCTCAAGCTGCAGGCCGTGGCCAGCTGGCTGGTGTGCAAGGAGGTCTGCATCCCCGAGACGGTCACGCTGGGGCTGCAATTGCCGGTGGTGAGCGCTGCGGGCGGTGTCACGCCGGGTGGCACCGAGCACGCGGCGCTGTTCGAGCGCGCGGCCGCCGAGCAGCCGGTGCCGCTCGACGGCTGGGCGGTTGATGTGCAGCACGCCGGGCGCGACCTGCTGGTCAGCTTTGCGCGGTCCGGCGCCGCCCAAGCCGCGCCGGCGCCGCTGGTGCATGTGTTCCCGTACGCCGAGCAGTTGATCGAAACCGCCGTGCATGAGGCCTATCGCACCGACAGCGGCTACGCCATCCAGTTGCGCCTGCTCGAAGACGTGACCCCGCCCGATGCGCTGCGCGGCATCGCGGTGGCGCAAGGCGCGGCGGCAGATCAGGCCTGGGGCGGTGCGCAGCGCGCGGTCGAGTTCAGTGCTGCGGTGCGCCGCGTGTCCAAGATCGAGATGCCCGCCGGCGCGCAGCCCCTGCGTGACGCCGATGCGAGCGCGGCGCTGGCGGCGGCGGCCGCATCAGACGCCGGCCCGGTGCCGATCGGCGCCGGTGCCGACCTCGGCTGGGCGGCCGCACTGCTGCTGGCCTTCGTGGGCGGCATGGTGCTCAACCTCATGCCGTGCGTGTTTCCGGTGCTGTCGATCAAGCTGCTCAGCCTGAGCCAGACCCCGCACGGCGCGGGTCGCCCCGGCGTGGCGCTGCGCACGCACGCGCTGGCCTACACGGCAGGCGTGCTGCTGAGCTTCGTGGCGCTGGCCGCCGGCCTGCTGGCGCTGCGCGCGGCGGGCAGCGCCATCGGCTGGGGCTTTCAGCTGCAAGAGCCGCTGGTGGTGTCGGTGCTGGCGCTGCTGTTCCTGGCGATCGGCTTGAACCTGCTGGGCGTGTTCGAGGTCTCGCTGCTGCTGCCGCAGCGCCTTGCCGCCTGGCGCGACGAGCGTCCGGCGGTCGATGCGCTGGCTTCGGGCGTGCTGGCCGTCGTGGCGGCCAGCCCGTGCACCGCGCCGTTCATGGGCGCAGCCCTCGGTTTCGCGATCACCCAGCCGGCGGCGGTGGGCCTGAGCGTGTTCGCCGTGCTCGGGTTGGGCATGGCGCTGCCTTATGTGCTGCTGGTGCTGATGCCCGGCTGGCGCGCGCGGCTGCCGCGGCCCGGCGCGTGGATGCTGCGGCTGCGGCAGGTGCTGGCGCTGCCGATGTTTCTCACCGTGGCCTGGCTGCTGTGGGTGCTGGCGCAGCAAACCGGCTGGATCGGCGGCAGCACGGCCGACACGGCCCGCTCGGCAGCATCGCCGCGCGCCGATGCCAGCGCCTGGCAGCCCTACGACGAGGCCGTCATCGCCAGCGAACTGGCGGCCGGGCGCCGCGTGTTCGTCGACTTCACCGCCGCGTGGTGCGTGAGCTGTCAGGTCAACGAGCGGCTGGTGCTCAACACCGACGCCACGCAGCAGGCCTTCAAGCGCGCGAACGTGATGCTCATGCGCGCCGACTGGACGCGCCGCGACGCGCGCATCACCGCTGCGCTGGCGCGGCTGGGCCGCAACGGCGTGCCGGTGTACGCGCTGCTGCGCCCGGGCCGCGAGCCGCTGCTACTGAGCGAAATCCTGACCGCCGGCGCGGTGCGCGACGCACTCGCTGCACCCTGAGCGGCCAGTGAGTGCTGCGCTGCCTGCCTGTCGCCCGATGGCCGGCTTGAGCGTCTCGTGCCGCCGCCTTTGCCTCGCGTCGGTCGCTCTGTCTGTCTGGGCCTTGCTCGGCTGCAGCGCCCTGCCCGGGCCGCCGCCCGAGGCGGCCGATGCGGTGTTCGCTGGCGTGGTCGATGCCAGCGGCGCACGGCCCGATCCGGCGGCGCTCCTGCAGCGCCTGCGCGGTGCTCGCTACGTGCTGCTCGGCGAGATCCACGACAACGCGCAGCAGCATGAGCTGCGCGCGGCGCTGCTGCGCCGGCTGCTGTCGGACGGCGTGCCCAGCGTGGTGGTGTTCGAGCAGATCGACCGCGAGCACAGCGCCGCACTCGGGGCCGCGGCCATCGCCACCCCCAACGATGTGGAAGCCGTCATCGCGGCCGGTGCGCTCGACCGCGCCGGCTGGCGCTGGCCGCTGCACCGTCCGGTGTTTGCGGCCGCGCTGGACGGTGGTGCGGCGCTCGCGGGCGGCAACCTGAGCCGGGCTGACGCCAGCCGGCTGGTGCGCGGCGGCACTTCGCAGGCGCCGGCTGATTTGCGCGAGTTGATCGACCCTGACCAGGACGCGAGTTGGACACGCGAACATCAGGCCGAGCTGCTGCACCAGGTGGACATCGGTCACTGCGGCGCCTTGCCGGCGTCGATGCTCGCGCCGATGGCGCTGGCCCAGCGTGGCCGCGATGCGGCGCTGGCGATGGCGATGGTTCAGGC
Organism: Burkholderiales bacterium 28-67-8; assembly: GCA_002281415.1. GTDB lineage: Bacteria > Pseudomonadota > Gammaproteobacteria > Burkholderiales > Burkholderiaceae_C > PBB1. The sequence continues at coordinate 11,249 of NCFZ01000041.1, forward strand.
GGCCCGGCAGGCCGCGCCCGGTGCGCGCGTGGTGCTGATCGCGGGCAATGGTCACGTCCGACGCGACATCGGCGTGCCGCACGATCTGGCGCGGCTCGAAGCCGGCGCTCGCGAGGTGAGCGTGGCGTTTCTTGAGTCGGATGGCGGCCGCCCCGGCACCGTCGACGGGCCGTATGACACCGCGTGGTTCACCCCGAGCGCTGAGCGCACCGACCCGTGCGCCGACTTCAAGCCGCCGGCAGCCGCCGCCCGCTGAAGCGCCAGCGACTCAGCGGCCGATGGCTTTCAGGCCGGGGTGGCGCTCGGTGCCTTGCCCTCGGCCTCGCGTTCGGCTTCCTGCGACAGTTCGTTCAACAGCGCCAGCGCGGCGGGCGCATTCAGTTGGTGCGGCTCGAAGCGGCCCGACGCCCCGTGGCGCAGGTACACACGGCGCCCGCTCGCATCGGCGGCGGCGAAGCCCATGGACCAGTCTGAAAAGCTGCGCTGCGCAATGGGCTCGAAGCCCAGCAGCAGCAAGCGCTTGTGCCGCGTGTCGCGCACCAGGTTGCCGTACAGGTTGCTCAAGGCCTGCCGGTCGCCCTCGATGGCCTGCAAGAAATACCGGCTGTCGAACGCCAGCATGCCGCTGATGTCGTGCAGCCGGTTGCAACGCCGGGCGGTGACAAGCAGCGCTTGCACGCCATCGGGCGTCAAGTGGCCTGCGGCTTCGCTGGCATAGATCAGACGGTAGAGCATGGGTGGACTCCTGACAGGGGGCGCGCACAGTTCGGGTGCGAAGACCATCGTACGCGCAGGGCTATCGACAGCGATCCAGAAGTAGCGGGGAATACTGCCACTCCTCGAGCGATCCCCCCTTGGCCGGCGCCCTAGATTGAGCCTGTCGGCTTGGTGTCAAACCCTAAGTCGGGTCAAGCCGGGCAAAACATTGTCGATAACCACGAAGTGATCCTGAAAACCGGCCCAGCCGCACGCCCATGAACGTACCCACGATCACTCAAGACAGCGCTGAATCGGCCCGTGCTCCGGGCTTGGCGGCCCGCACCGCGCAGGCCCTGGCGCAGTTCGCCACCCGAGTGCGCGCCGGCTTTGGCTCGAGCCGCACCGAATCCCCGGCACAGACCACCGCCAGCCAGATGGCCGACCGCCTTGATGAGGCTGCACGCACCTGGACCACGCACCTGGGCACCGCGCAGGCCCAGATGCGCGAAGCCACCGATCAACTGCTGCAAGGCTTCTTGCAGATCCTTGAACAGCTCGACGCCATCATCGATCCCGATCGCGGCAGCTCGCGCACGCCCGTGAGTGCCGCTGCGCTCGACCAGCGCGCGCAGATCCTGGCCGATTGCGATGCGCGTTTGCGCGGCCTGCTGGCGAACTTTCACAGCTTCGTGCAGTCGCGCGACGAGGTGATGCAGTCGGTGCGTTCGCTGGCCGGCGCCTCGGCGAGCCTGGGCGACATGGCCGAAGACGTCGCCAAGCTGGCGCGCCAGACCAATTTGCTGTCGCTCAACGCGGCCATCGAGGCGGCGCGGGCCGGCCCGAGCGGTCGCGGCTTTGCGGTGGTGGCCACCGAGGTGCGTCGCCTGTCGACCGAATCGGGCGACACCGGCAAGCGCATCGGAGCGCAGGTCAGCCAGTTCGGCCAATGCATGCGCGCGGCGCTCAACCAGGCGGCCGAGCACACCGAGCACGACGCCGGCGTCATCCGCGAGTCCGAGCAGACCATCAACCAGGTGGTCGAGCAGGTCGACTCGGCGGTGGCCCAACTCAATGCCCGCGCCCAGGAGCTGAGCGCACGCGGCGAGGCGGTACGCGCCCAGGTCGAGCAGCTGATGGTCGCCTTCCAGTTCCAGGACCGGGTCCACCAGATCATGGACCAGGTCAATCAGTCCATCGCCAGCGCGGTGGCTTGCCTGCAGCTCTCGCTGCTCGAGGGCCGTGCGCCTGATGCCGCGGCCTGGACCGAGCTGCTGAGCGCGGGCTACACCACCGACGAGCAGCGCAACGCCCTGGGCGGTACCGCGTCTGCCGAGTCGGCCTCCAGCAACGAAACCACCTTCTTCTGAGCGCGCAAACCCATGGCCAAGACCATTCTCATCGTCGACGACTCCAGCTCATTGCGCACCGTGGTCAAGCTCGCCCTGGTGCGTGCCGGCTACGACGTGCTCGAAGCCGGTGACGGCAAGGAAGGGCTCGCGCAACTCGACAAGGCTGCCAAGGTGCACCTGATCGTGAGCGACGTGAACATGCCCAACATGGACGGCATCACCTTCGTCACGCACGTCAAGCAGCACCCGCGGCACAAGTTCACCCCTGTGATCATGCTGACCACTGAAGGTCAGGATGCCAAGAAGGAGCAGGGCCGCGCCGCAGGCGCCAAGGCCTGGATCGTCAAGCCCTTCAACCCGCCGCAGTTGCTCGACGCGGTGTCCAAGTTGATCCTGCCCTAGGAGCCCGCCATGCTCGACACACCCGTTCTGCCGGCAGAACTGACCATCTACACCGTGAGCGAGCTGCATCCCCAGTGGAGCACCTGGCTGGCTGACGTGGGCAGCACCGACGACGACACGCCGGTGAGCATCGACGCCGCAGCGGTTGATCAGATCGATGGCGCCGGCTTGCAGTTGCTGGTGTCCTTGTCCAACTCGCTGGCTGCGCGCCAACGCACGCTGCAGCTGGTGGGTGCGAGCCAGTTGCTCATCAACGCCTGCCACACGCTGGGCCTTGAGGCCCTGCTGTCAAACACCGCACCAGCGGAGGTCACCGAATGAGCACCCGCGACAGCGACAACAGCTTCATCGCCGAAGCCCTGCCGGCCTTCATCAGCGAAGCGCGCGAACAGATCGAGCAGCTCGAGCAGCTGCTGCTGCAACTCGAGGACGCCCCCGACGATCGCGAACTGCTCGATTCGCTGTTTCGCTGCGCCCACACCGTCAAGGGCTCGGCCGGCATCTTCGGGCTCGACAAGGTGGTCGCCTTCACGCACCACGTCGAAACCCTGCTCGACCGGCTGCGCGAAGGTCACCTGACCCTGACCCCCGAACTCAGCACCTTGCTGCTGCAGTGCAACGACCAGATCCGTGCGCTGGTGGCCGCCGCCCAGGACCCGCTCGCCGACACCGAACACGACGTGCAGACCCGCGCGGCGCTGGTCGAGCGGCTGCGTCTGGCCAGCGGCGATGTGGCCGATGCCGCCGCGTCCGCGGTGGACACGCCAGCCGCCGCCGCTGCCTTGGGCGCTCGCGCCTGGCACGTCTCGGTGCAGTTCGGCCCCGACACCTACCGCAACGGCATGGACCCGCTGGCCATCGTCAACTACGTGGCGGGCCTGGGCACCGTCTCGCGCCTGACTTGCGACTTCGCGGCGGTGCCCGCAATCGAATCGCTGGACCCCGAGAGCTGCCACCTCACGCTGGCGTTCGAGTTGCTGACCGCCGTTGGGCGCCAGGAGATCGAAGCCGCCTTCAGCTTCGTGCGCGACGACTGCGTGCTTCACCTGATGGAGCCCGACACCCAGCCGGCCGAGATCGCCGCGCTGATCGAGTCGATGGAAGATTTCCCGCGCCTCGGTGACATCCTTATCGCCGCCGGTGCGATCAGCCGTGAGCAGCTGACGCTGGCGTTGCAGATCCAGACCGCGTCCGAAGCACCCGGCGGCAAGCCAGTGCGGCTGGGCGAGATCTTGCAGACCACCACCGCGGTGAGTCCGAAGGTGGTCGACGCCGCGCTGCAGCGGCAGCAAAAACTGCGCGATGGCGCTGCGGCCGCCGGCCCCGCCGACGACAACCGCTTCATCCGCGTGCAGGCCGACCGCCTTGACGCCGTGATCAACCTGCTCGGCGAGTTGGTGATCGCCGGCGCCGGCGCGTCGCTGCTGGCGCGCCAGTCGCGCCAGGGCACGCTGATCGAGGCCAACGCGCAGATCAGCCGCCTGATCGAGGAAATCCGCAACGGCACGCTGCAACTGCGCATGGTGCCCATCGGCGAGACGTTCTCGCGCTTTCGCCGCGTGGTGCGCGACACCGCGGCCGAGCTGGGCAAGGACGTGGCGCTCGAGATCGTGGGCGGCGAGACCGAGCTCGACAAATCGGTGGTCGAGCGCATCGCCGACCCGCTGATGCATCTGGTGCGCAACGCGCTCGATCACGGCCTCGAGACGCCCGAGCAGCGCAGCGCCGAAGGCAAGCCCGCGCAGGGCAAGCTCACGCTGTCGGCCTGCCATGAGTCGGGCAGCATCCTCATTCGCATCGTCGACGACGGGCGTGGCATCCAGCGCGACAAGGTGCTGCAGCGCGCCTGGGATCGCGGGCTGGTCGAGCAAGGTGTGACGCCGCCCGAAGGCGACATCCTCAAGCTCATCTTCGAGCCCGGGTTCTCGACCGCCGAGAAGATCACCAACCTGAGCGGCCGCGGCGTGGGCATGGACGTGGTTCGCCGCAACATCGAAGCGCTGCGCGGCTCGGTCAACGTCTACAGCGAGGTGGGCGAAGGCTCACGCATCGAGATCCGCCTGCCTCTGACGCTGGCCATCATCGACGGCTTCCTGGTGGGCGTGGGCGCGTCCAAGTTCATCTTCCCGCTCGATGCGGTGGTCGAGGTGATCGAGAACCGGCCGACGTCGACCGAACTCGATGCGCGCGGTCGCAGCATCGTCGAGCTGCGCGGCCAGGTGCTGCCGGTGGTCAGCCTGCGCTCGCTGTACGCGCTCGACGCGCCCGAACCCGATCGCAGCAGCGTGGTCGTCATCCAGTCGGGCGGCCGCCGCTACGGCGTGATGGTCGACGGCCTGCTCGGCCAGCACCAGACCGTCATCAAGCCGCTGGGTCGCATGTTCCGCAGCCTGCGCGGTATGTCGGGCTCATCCATCCTCGGCAACGGCGAGGTGGCCCTGATTTTCGACGTCCATTCATTGAGCCAGTTGGCGGAGCAGCCGCCATCCACGTTCAACGCCCCGCGGCACCCTGGCGACACCAGCCCGTCCGCTCACTTGCCACAGGAGACCCAACCATCATGAATCAGCCCACCACCTCTTGGATCGCACGCCTCGTCGCGGGCAATGAACTGCAGCAAGCCGCCGAGCAGCTCAAGGCCACCTCGGATCAGCTGCAAGCGCAAGAACGCGCCCGCGCCGACGCCGAGGCCACGCTGGCGCAGATCAAGGCGCGGCTCGATGCTGTCGAGTCCGAACTGAAGGTACGCACCGACATCATGAATCTCACCAGCATCGTGTCGGAAGCCGACAAGAAGGGCGACATTCTGTGCGTGAACGAGAAGTTCCTCGAGGTCTCGAAGTACCCCAAGAACGAGCTGATCGGGTTCGGCCACAACACCACGCGCCACCCCGACATGCCCAAGGAAGTGTTCAAGCAGATGTGGTCGACGATCGGCCGCGGCGAGATCTTCCGTGGCGTGGTCAAGAACCGTGCGAAGGACGGAACGCCGTATTACGTCGATGCGGTCATCGCGCCGATCCTGGGTGAGAACGGCAAGCCGATGAAGTACCTCGGTGTGCGCTACGACATCACCGAAGCAGAGATCGAGCGGCAAAACGCGCGAGGCATCCTGTCGGCCATCGACACCTCGTACGCCTACATCGAGTTCGATCTTGATGGCACCGTGAAGACGGCCAACAAGAACTTCCTCGCGGTGCTGGGCTACCAGCTTGACGAGGTCGTCGGCAAACACCACCGCATGTTCGTCGACCCCGCGCAGGCGGCCCGCCCGGCGTACACCCAGTTCTGGCGTGACCTCAACGAAGGCCGGGCACAAAACGAGGTCTTCAAGCGCATCACCAAGTCGGGCCAGGAAGTCTGGATCCAGGCGGTCTACGCGCCGGTGAAAGACGAAATGGGCCGGGTCTTCAAGGTCGTCAAGATCGCCACCGATGTCACCGAGCAGGTCAAGTCCACGCAGATGCTGACCACCGCCGTCGAAGAAGCGCAGGCCGTCACCCGCGCGGCCAGCCAGGGCGACCTGGCCCAGCGCATTCCGCTCGACGGCAAGTCCGGCCCGATCGCCGACCTGTGCGCCGGTGTCAACTCGCTGATGGAGACCACCGCGGTGATCTTCGAGGACGTGGGCCGCGTGTTCGGCGCACTCGCCGAAGGCGACCTCACGCAACGCATCAGCCGCGACTACGACGGCACCTTCGGGCAGGTCAAGAACGACGCCAACGCCACCAGCGAATCGCTCGCCGGCATCATCGAAGACGTGGGCCGCGTGTTCTCGGGCCTGGCCAGCGGTGACCTCACGCAGCGCATCACCCGCGATGCCCAGGGCACCTTCGACCAGGTCAAGCAGGACTCCAACGCCAGCTGCGAAAAGCTCGCCAGCATCATCGAAGAAGTGCGTGCCGCGGCCGATGCCCTGACCGGCGCGGCCAACCAGGTCAGCGCCACCGCGCAAAGCCTGTCGCAGTCGGCCAGCGAACAGGCCTCGTCGGTCGAGGAAACCACCGCATCGATCGACCTGATGTCGGCTTCGATTTCGCAAAACAGCGACAACGCCAAGGTCACCGACGGCATGGCCACCAAGGCCAGCAAGGAAGCCGGCGACGGCGGCCAGGCGGTCACGCAGACGGTCTCGGCCATGAAGCAGATC
>NCFZ01000223.1 GCA_002281415.1 Burkholderiales bacterium 28-67-8
GAAGTTCGGACCTTCGCGAAAGCAATCGACGGGACACACATCCACGCAGTCGGTGTATTTGCAGCGGATGCAGGCTTCGGTGACTACGTGGGTCATGACTCAGGCTCGGTAGGACTGCGGTTGCAGGGTTGAAAAAACGGCGGGCCGGACGCCCGTACGACGGACAAATTTTACGTGCTCGCACCCACCCTCTGCGGCGCAGGGATGTCTGCTCGGGCGGGTGGGGTCGACGTGTTCAGCGAGCGCGCGCCGGCGCCGATCACCACCACGGTTGGGCGGCCTGCGTGCAGCATGCTCGCGCGGTCCAGGGTGGTCAGGTGGTGGTCGCTGCGCAGCTCATCCGGCCAGCCGGCGCGCGAGGTGACGCACGCGTCGGTGTGAGCAGGCCAGCCCGCAGCGATCAGCTGGCGTGCCAGCGAGGCCAACTGCTTGCCGGCCATGTAGAACACTTCGGTGTCGGCGTGGCCGCCTGCGACTGGCGTGTCAGCGGCGTTGTTCACGGTGGCCGTCATTGCGGTGGCGAAGCTCACGCTGCGGCCGGTTCCGCGGCGGGTCAGCGGGCGCTGCGCCGAAGCGGCGGCGGCCAGTGCGGCGGTCACGCCGGGCACCACCTCGCAGGCGATGCCCGCGTCAGCCATGGCTTGCAGTTCTTCTTCGAGGCGGCCGAACACGCTTGGGTCGCCTCCCTTGAGTCGCACCACCAGACCGTCTGATCCGACGTCGAACGCGCACTTGATGAGCAGCGCGTTGATGGCCTCCTGCGTGGTGCTGTCGGTGTAGCCGCGCTTGCCCACGTGCAGCCAGCGCGCCTGGGGTGCCAGCGCGCGCAGCTCGGGATCGACCAGCGCGTCGACCAGCACCACGCTGGCCTGGGCCAGACGCTGCGCGCCACGCACGGTGATCAGGTCGGCCTGGCCCGGGCCGGCGCCGACAAACGCGACGCGGCCTGCGCTCGGGCGGGTCTGCTTTGTCATGCCCTGGGTGAATCGACCAGCAGCGCGCCGCTGGTGCGGTTGGTGGTCGGGTCGACGATGATCAGCGAGCCTCCGCTGCGGTTGGAAACGTAGGCCTCCACCGGCAGCGGCTGCTGCGTTTCGATCACCACGCGGCCGATCTCGTTGACCGCCAATTCGCTTGCCTCGCGCGCTTCGAGCGTGTGGATGTCGAGCCGGCTTTCGATGCTGGCGATGCGCGCTTGCACCCAGCGGTTGCCGTGCCGCACCCAGTACTTGCGGCCGACCACGGCGGGCTCGGTGTCCAGCCAGGCCAGCGTGGCGGGAAAGCTCGGCGTGGCGTGGATGCTGGCGGGCGTGGCGATCCAGTCGCCGCGCGACACATCGAGCTGGCGGTCGAGCACCACGCCGGCCGACTGACCGGCCTGGACCGACTCGACCACGCTGCCGGCCAGCCGCACTTCGGCGACCACGGCCTTCTCGCCGCTCGGGAAGATCTGCACTTCATCGCCGGCCTTCACGCTGCCGTGGGCGATGCGGCCCCACAGCGTGCGCGGCTGGTTGCCGGTGCCTTCGCCTTCGCGCGCCACGTACTGCACGGGGACCAGCAGATCGCCTTCGGTGCGCTCTTGCGCGGCGGGCAGGGACTCGAGCAACTGCAGCAGCGTCGGGCCCTGGTACCAGGCGTCCCAGCCGGTATCGAGCACTTGCGTCACGTTGTCGCCGCGCAGCGCCGACACCGGCACGATGCCGGCCACCGCGATGCCGGCCTGTTCAGCGAAGGCGCGCAGCGCCACGCTGACCGCCTCGAACGCCTGGCGCGGGTCGGCCACCGCATCGAGCTTGTTGACGGAGAACACGATGCTCGGCACGCGCAGCAAGTGCGCGAGCAGCGAGTGCCGGCGCGTTTGCGGCAGCAGCACCAGCGGGGTGGCGTGCGTGTCGAGCTTGGTGATGTCGACCAGCACCACGGCGGCATCGCTGCCGGCGGCCGCGGTCACCATGTTGCGCGTGTACTGCTCGTGGCCGGGGGCGTCGGCAATGATGAACTTGCGCGATCGCGTGGCGAAGTAGCGATAGGCCACGTCGATGGTGATGCCTTGTTCGCGCTCGGCTTCGAGGCCGTCGGTGAGCAAGGACAGATCGATCGGCGCGCCGGCGGCTTTCTTCTCGAGCGTGTCGAGCTGGTCGGCGAGGATCGCGCGGCTGTCGAACAGCAGTCGGCCGATCAGCGTGCTCTTGCCGTCATCGACGCTGCCGGCGGTCAGGAAACGCAGGGCGCGGTGGTCTGCCACGGGTGTTGCTGAGCTCATCAGAAATAACCTTCTTTCTTGCGCCGCTCCATCGAGGCTTCGGAGGTGCGGTCGTCCATGCGGGTGGCGCCACGTTCGCTGACGGTGACCTGCAGCGTCTCGGCCACGATCTCGGTGGC
>NCFZ01000042.1:0-14253 GCA_002281415.1 Burkholderiales bacterium 28-67-8
GGTGAGGAAGATCAGCAACTCTGTCTTCTTCATCGAGTTGGTCTTCGTCTTGAACAAGTTGCCCAGCACCGGCACATCGCCCAGCAAGGGAACCTTGGCTTCGTCGGACCGCTCGGTCTGCTCGAAGATGCCACCGATCACCACCGTGCCACCGTTTTCGACCAGAACCTGCGTCTTCACCGATTTGGTATTGATCGACGGAATGCCCTGCGTGCTGGCGCCAACGCTGTCCTTGTTGACCTCCACGCTCATGATCACGTTGCCCTCGGGAGTGATCTGCGGGGTCACCTCAAGCTTGAGCGTGGCATCGACGAATGCGACGGAGGTGGCACCGCTGGAGGTCGCTTGCTGGTAAGGGATCTTGGTGCCCTGTTGAATCATCGCCTTGATCTGATCGGCCGTCACGATCCGCGGACTTGAAATGATCTTGCCCCGGCCATCAGCTTCGAGAGCGGAGATCTCGAGGTTGAGGAACTTGTTCGCGCTCGAGCCAAACAGGGACACCGCCATCGAAGCCGGCGCATAACCACCTTGAGCCACGGCAGGCAGGTTGACGAAATTCAGGTCGCTCATGGTGGCCGTACTGCCCGATGCGAGCTGACCACTTTGCAAGCCCACGGCGTTCAGGTTGCCGCCGACGGCCGCACGTGTGCCTCCGGAATTCTTCAGCCCATAGTCGGCCCGGCCGCCCAACCGCACGCCGAGCGAGCGCCCGAATGAGTCATCAGCCTCGACGATTCGAGCCTCGATCAAGACCTGACGCACAGGCACGTCGATCTTCGAGATCAGGCTCTGGATTTCCTCGAGCTTGGCCGGCGTGTCGCTGACGAACAACTGGTTGGTTCGGGTTTCAGAAAAGACCGTGCCTCGTGGCGAGAGGATCCGGGTTGCCGCGGCGCCACCGCCCGCACCCGATCCGCCAGAGGACTCGCCAGACAGCCCTCGAGCCACCTCTTCGGCCTTGGTGTAGTTCAACTGGAACGCCTGTGAGCGCACGGGTTCGAGCGCGGCGATCTGGGCGTTCGATTCAAGCTCGCCCTTTTCCTTGGCATTCAGTTCGTCCTTCGGCGCGATCATCAGGACGTTGCCCGACTTGCGCAGGCCCAGACCGCGAGACTGCAAGATGATGTCGAGCGCCTGGTCCCATGGCACGTCCTTGAGACGCAGCGTCACGTTGCCGGTCACGGTGTCGCTGGTCACCACGTTGAAATTGGTGAAGTCCGCGATGACCTGCAGCAACGCCCGAACCTCGATGTTCTGGAAGTTCAGAGACAACTTTTCGCCAGCAAAGCCGGGGCCCTGCGTGAGCTTGTTCGGGTCGATCTTTTGTGGCCGAACCTCGAGCACGAACTGGTTGTCACTCTGGTAAGCGCTGTGCTCCCATGCCCCACGCGGCTCCACCACCATGCGCACCTTGTCACCGATCTGGACGGCCGTCACGGCCTGAACCGGGGTGCCGAAGTCGACCACATCGAGCCGTCGCCGCAGGTTGTCAGGCAAGCTGGAGCGCAGAAACTCGACCACCAGGCCTTGCCCCTGCTGCCGAATGTCTACGCCCACCTGGTTATTGGCCAGATCCACGACCACACGCCCGGCGCCGTCGGCACCCCGGCGGAAGTCGATGTTCTTCACAGGCAACTGCGTGCGGTTCTGACCCTCGGCGAACCGCACTCCATCCTCGGCGGCGCGCGGGTTGACTGCGGCCACGGATGGCGAAACACCCGCGTCCAACACGACGATCAAACTCTTGCCCTGCAACTCAGCGCGATAGGTCGCAGGCTTGCCGAGGCTGATGACCAGACGGGTGCGATCCTCGGTGTGCGCGATGTTGACGGTACGCACGTTGCCCTGATTCAACTCGACTGAAGGCTTGCCCGTCCCATTGGAAACGCCGGGCAGGTCGAGCGCAATGCGCGGAGGGCTTTGCACCGCGAATCCGGCAGGTATCGCCTTGAGAGCCTCGGTCAGCTCGATGGTGACGATCTCCGCGCCGGCTTGGCGTGAGGTGCTGATGGACTGGATGACTGGCTGCGCCATGGCTGGAAACCAGACCGCCAGCGAACATGCGAGCGCCAAGACACGCCCGCGCCAGTCGCCCATGATGTTGATCTTCTGAATGGCATTCATGGAGCCTTCTCCTGGAGTTGGATCGAGCTGATTCGCTCCGTCCATTCGCCGCTGCCGTCTTGTACGACCTCCCGAATGGACATGTCTGTTTCGGTGATCTTCACGATCTTTCCGTAGTTCTGACCAAGGTAGTCCCCAAGCTTGACCTGGTAGAGAAGCTTGTCGACCCTCAGCAGCGCAAACGGAGTGTTGTGCTTGATCAGGCTGCCCACCATCGTCACGCTGTCGAGGGGAAACGCTTCCAAGGGCTCGGGACGGCGGTTGACCTCGGAGGCCAGGAGAGAACTCGGTTGACGTGCCTCCTGCTTGATGGCGACGGTGAGTTTCTGGGTGCTGAACGGCTCGACAGCCTCAGCGGCCAAGTAGGGCTGAGGGTTGAACTTCTTGGGCGGCAAGATGGGCTGCACGCTGGGTTTGACCTCATCGCGCTGTTGCGCGATCCATTCGGAGAGTTCCTGCTGCTCGCCGCTGCAAGCGGTCATCAACAGGGCGACACCGAAGAGCGCCGGCCACAGTTTCGGACGAAGCGTCATTTTTGCGCTCCCGACCTGGACTTCTTGGCCGCAGCGCCTTTGCGGATCGTTTCGACCTCTTCGGGGTCAAGGTATCTGTAAGTGCGGGCGGTCGCATCCATGGACAGAACATCGCTGCCCGACTTCGATGAGCTGATGGAAAGATCGTGCAATGTCACGATGCGGGACAGGTTGGCCACGTCGGCGGCGAATGCCCCGATGTCATGGAAACGGCCGGACACCTTCAATTCGATGGGCAGCTCGGCGTAGTAGTCCTTGACAGCCACTTGCCCTGGTCGGAACAACTCGAATTGCAACCCGCGACCGAGCCCGGCCTGGTTGATGTCCGACAGCAGCGCGTCCATTTCGGCCTTGCCCGGGAGCTGCTTTTCAAGCTGGATGACGTATTCCTCAACCAGCAGTTTCTGCTTGCGAAGTTCGCCAAGATTCACGGCCTGAACAAGTTTGTCCCTGTAAGACTGCTTGAGCGTGGGTTCCTTCGCCCGCTCAGCCTCGAGTTCGTCATTGGCATCCAGCACCACGGCGAACCAGCCCAGAACCACGACGGCAGCCGCCACTGCCAAAAAGGCCGCCAGCTTGGGCAATGCAGGCCACTGGCCAGGCTGGCTGACGTTCAAGCCCCTGAATTGGGTGGCAGCCCCCTGAAATACAGAGTTCAGGTCGACGCCCGCTGATGAGGATTTGGCCATGGGGTCAGTCCTTCTTGGCGGCGCGCGGCGCGGGGGCGGTGTCAGCCACGACGGCACCCTCTTGAGGCCGCCTGACGCTCACACGAATCGAAAACTCGGACAAGCGCTTTTGCGAACGGTCGACCGTCTGCGCACCAGCAGCCTTGATCTCGATGAGTTCCGGCCTTTCGAGCCACTCGGAGTTGTAGCTGGTGTTGCGAAGAAGCTCGGACACGCGCTCGTTGGTTTGGGCCACGCCAACGATGCTCAGCATGTGACCTTCTTGCTTGACCGACTTGAAATAGATGCCTTCGGGCGCCTGCTTGACCAACTCGTTGAGCAGATGAACCGGCACATTGCGATCTGCCTGGAGGTCTTCAACGGCCTTTTGCCGAGCCTTCAGCGATTCGATTTCTGCCTTGAGCGTGGCGATGTCCTTGATCTGAGCTTCGAGCGTCTTGATTTCTCGGCTCAGGTAATCGTTTCGCTCCTGCTGAGCAGCGGTCAACTGCTGCACGACCCCGAACCACAAACCCACCGCCAACAAGCCGGCGACGGCGGCCACAGCAACCCCCGAGAAGAAAGCGATCTTCTTGCGTCTGCGCTTTTCCGCGCGGTGCGGCAGCAGGTTGATCAGGATCACTTGGCAAACCTCCGCATCGCCAGACCGCAAGCGGTCAGATACGACGGCGCTTCGCGATACAGCTTGCTCTCGCGCACGGCGCTGCCGAACGCCATGTTGTCAAAGGGATTGACCACCTTGGATGCGAAGCCGGTCAACTCGGTCACGCGGTCCTTGAGTCCAGGCAGCGTCGCCGTACCGCCCGCGAGCATCACGTAATGCACCTTGTGGTGAGGCGTGCTGGTAAAAAAGTACTGCAAGGCGCGACCGATTTCCTGCGAGAGGCTGTCGACGAACGGCGCGAGGATCTGGGAGCTGTAGTCCTCAGGCAAGTCGGACGCCAGCTTCTTTTGCTCGGCTTCCTCAAACGAAAACCCGTACTGGCGGGAGATCAGTTGCGTGAGTTGCGAGCCGCCGAAAGCCTGATCACGGTCGTACAGCAACTCGTCGTCCAGCAAAACCTTGAGGCTGGTCGTGTCGGCACCGATCTCGAACAGCGCCACTAGGGAGTCCCGCCCCTCATTGGGCAAGGCGCGCACGATGCGCGACATCGCAAGACGCGATGCGTGAGACTCGATATCAAGCACGACTGGACGCAAACCGGCAGCCTCAGCCAGGCCTTGGCGGTCTTGGACCCTGTCTTTTCTGGATGCAGCAATCAGCACCTCGACGTCACCGACCGAGGTCGGGCTTGGCCCGATCACACAGAAGTCAAGGCTGACCTCGTCCAACGAAAACGGGATGTACTGGTTCGCCTCTGACTCGACCTGCACCTCGAGCTCTTCCTCGCGCAGGCCGGCGGGCAGCATGATCTTCTTGGTGATCACCGCGGACTGGGGCATCGCCATCACCACGTCCCGCGTCTTGCTGCCGCTCTTGACGACCACCCGACGCACGGCATCGGCAACCTCTTCGAATTTCTCGATTTGGCCATCGATGATCCAGCCTTTTTCAAAGCTCTCGCTGGCAAAACGCTCCAGGATGAACTTGCCGGACTCGTCTTGCCCCAACTCGACCAGCTTCACGCTTGACGAACTGATATCGAGCCCAACCATCGGGGGATGCGTACGGCCCAGCAAAGTGTCCAGAAAGCTCACAGGCCTTGTCCTTCAGTGCGCCGAACATACGGCTGACTGTTAAGAAATCACTTCAATGCTAGCAGCAAACCCTATGAGCCAAATGGCGAAAAGGGCGATGAAAACCGGTTTGATTGGAGCGCGAACGAACCGGTCAAAGTCGGTTATCGGTGCTTCGGCAAGGTCAAGTGAGTGGTTTCTTGTGACCCCTTGTTACGGCAGCGTTCTGGCGGGTGTTGGCGGCGCACCGCTTCCTATAATCGCTTTCGTGTTTTCAGGAGCTCCATGAGCGAATCCCGTCGCGGGGCCGTTGGCTCGGCAGCCCAGTCGTCCGCCCCGAAAGAGGCGAGGTGGCTGTCCGGTTTGAGCCGCTTGCTCATGGGCGCCGTTGGTCTGCTGATCGCCGGTGTCTTGAGCGGATTGATGCTGGGCTCGATCGCCTTGGCAGTGGCTTACCCCAACCTGCCCGACATCAGCGGCATCACCGACTACCGGCCGAAACTTCCGATGCGCATTTATGCGGCGGACGGTGCGCTGCTGGGCGAATTCGGTGAAGAGCGGCGCAACTTCGTGTCGGCGGCCGAGCTGCCCAAGGTGATCAAGGACGCGGTGCTGTCGATCGAGGACGCTCGGTTCTATCAACACGGCGGTGTCGACTACCTAGGGATCCTTCGCGCGGGTCTGGCCAATTTCGGCGAGTCAAGAAGTCAGGGCGCGTCAACCATCACCATGCAGGTGGCGCGCAACTTCTACCTGTCGACCGAAAAGACCTTCACCCGCAAGATCTATGAAATCCTGCTCGCGCTGAAGATCGAGAGCCTGCTGAGCAAAGACCAGATCCTGGAGGTCTACATGAACCAGATCTACCTCGGTCAGCGCGCCTACGGGTTCGCTTCGGCCAGCGAGGTCTATTTCGGTAAACCTTTGAAAGACATCACGGTTGCCGAGGCCGCCATGCTCGCCGGGCTGCCGAAGGCACCATCAGCGTACAACCCGATCGCCAACCCGCGTCGCGCCACCGTTCGCCAGCTCCACATCATCGATCGGATGCTGGAAAACGGATTCATCACCGAGGCGCAGCGAGACGAGGCCCGCAAGCAAAAGCTGACCTACCGCACGCAGACCGAATCACCATCCCACGGCGAGTACGCTGCCGAAACGGCGCGCCAGCTCGTGCATGCCCAGTACGGCGACGACGCCTACACGCTGGGTTTGCAGGTTCACCTGACGATCAATTCAGCTGATCAGTTGGTGGCGTACCGCGCATTGCGGCGCGGCATCCTCGACTACGAGCGACGACAGGTGTACCGCGGCCCGGAGGCCTACATCGACCTGCCAGCCAATGCCTCCGACCTCGACGCCCGCATCGGCGAAGCGCTGGGCGACCACCCCGACAACGATCAGTTGAAGGCTGCCGTGGTGCTCGATGTCAGCACGCGCAAACTGGTGGCGACGCTGCAAGACGGCGAGCAGATCACCGTCACGGGCGAAGGGCTGAAACCGGTGACGTCGGGGCTTGGCGACAAGGCGAACCCGAAGACGCATATTCGCCGTGGCGCAGTCATTCGGGTAGTGAAGAACGACGCCGGCACCTGGACGGCAACGCAGCTGCCCGAAGTCGAAGGCGCCTTCGTGGCGCTCGAGCCGCAAACCGGAGCGATCCAGGCGATGGTCGGGGGCTTTGACTACTCGAAGAACAAGTTCAATCGCGTCACGCAGGCCTGGCGCCAACCAGGTTCGAGTTTCAAGCCGTTCGTTTACTCGGCGGCGCTCGAAAAAGGCTTCTCGCCTGCGACCGTCATCAACGACGCGCCCCTGTTCTTCGATGCCGACAGCACCGGCAGTCAACCCTGGGAGCCACAGAACTACGACGGCACCTTCGAGGGACCGATGTCCATGCGCAAGGCGTTGGCCAAATCGAAGAACATGGTGTCGATCCGAATCCTGCAATCGATCGGGCCGCAGTACGCCCAGGATTGGGCGACGCGCTTCGGCTTCGATGCCGACAAACACCCCGCGTACCTGACGATGGCCCTGGGCAGCGGCTCGGTCACGCCCTTGCAGATGGCCGGCGCCTATGCCGTGTTTGCCAACGGCGGCTACCGGGTGAACCCGTTTCTGGTCAGCCGGATCACCGACGCCAAGGGCCATCTGGTGCATGAGTTCAAGCCACCTCCTCTGGATGAGTCGATGCGCGCCATCAGTCCGCGCAACGTGTTCATGATGAACAGCCTGCTGGAAGAAGTGACCCGCGCCGGCACCGCCGCCCGAGCCCAGGCCACCTTGAAGCGTCACGACATCTACGGCAAGACGGGCACCACCAACGACTCGCTCGACGCCTGGTTTGCCGGCTACCAGCATGACATGGTGGCCATCGTGTGGATCGGCTACGACAACCCGCGCAAGCTGGGTGACCGGGAAACCGGTGGCGGCCTGTCGCTGCCGGTCTGGATCGACTACATGAGCGCTGCGCTCAAGGGCAAGCCGGAAGCAGAGTTGACGGCCACGGCGCCTGAGGGCTTGGTCCATATAGGGTCAGAGTGGTTCTACGAGGAGTACACCCAGCGCAGCGGCGTCAGCAGCGTGGGCCTCGAAGACGGCACGCCCAAACCTCCCGGATCGGACGAGCGCAAGAGCATCCTCGACATGTTCAGCCGCTGAGCCCGTCAGGCGCGGCCCATGGCTGCGGCAGCCTCGTCAAAAACGCAAAGTCACCCCGGCCTGCTCGCTGGCGCAAGTTGAAAGCACAGACTGGAAATCGGCACCGCTGCGCGTGTCGATCCAGCGGTCACTGACCAGCTTGAAATGAAAGCCCCCGCTGCGGGCGGCCAGCCACAACTCATGCAGCGGCGGCTGCATGTTGATGACGATCTTGCTGCGGTCCGGGAAATCGAGTTCCAGCATGCCACCGGTGCGACTCGCATCGATGTCGATCACATCGTCTTGCAGCCACCGGTCGATGCTCGCCTCGATACCCGACAACACCGCGCCGGCCGTGGCGCGGAATTCGCTGTCTGTCAGCGGCGTGTGGGGGGCTTGATCGGGCATGGTCAGTAGAATTCCGCGGATGCAAAAACGTCCACAAAGTTTAGTCGCCACAGCCGTTCGAGCGCTTTGTGTGGTCACCTTGATCGCCCTGGGTTGCGTGGTTTCAGGGTGCGGTCAAAAAGGGTCCCTCTTTCTGCCCGGCCAGTCCAGGACGCCGTCCGATGAGCCTGCGACAGCCACGGCGCCAGCGGCAGCATCAGGTCCTGCCAGCCCCTCGAAGGGCTGGGGCACCGCGCCGTGACGGCACTTCCCGGCGCGCCACACGTCGCCTATCGCGCCGACTCCCTCACGCTAGACGACTGCGACGTTGCCGACTTGGCGGCACGCTTTGGCACGCCGCTCTACGCCTACTCGCGCACCGCCATGCTGACTGCGCTGTCGGGCTATCAGCAGGCGCTGGCCGGTCGGGATCACCTGATTTGCTATGCCGTGAAGGCCAACTCCAGTCTGGCGGTGCTGCAGACCTTCGCGCAGGCGGGTTGCGGCTTTGACATCGTGTCGTCGGGCGAACTCGAGCGCGTGCTGGCCGCCGGAGCAGAGCCGTCGAAGGTGGTGTTCTCCGGCGTAGGCAAAACGCGCGCCGAAATGCGCCAAGCACTGGCTGCCGGCGTGATGTGCTTCAACGTCGAGAGCGAGGCCGAACTCGACGCGCTGTCGTCGGTGGCCGTTGAGTCGGGACGCACCGCACGCATCAGCCTGCGCGTGAACCCCGACGTCGATCCCAAGACACACCCGTACATCTCCACCGGGCTGAAGGGCAACAAGTTCGGCATCGGACACGAGCGTGCGGTGGCGGTGTACGCCCACGCGGCCTCGTTGCCGGGGGTCGAAGTGGTCGGCATCGACTGCCACATCGGCTCGCAGATCACCGAGGTCTCGCCCTACCTCGATGCCGTCGACCGGGTGCTCGATCTGGTCGAAGCGGTTGAAGCCACCGGCGCGCGGTTGCACCACCTCGACCTCGGCGGCGGCCTGGGCATCACCTACACCGACGAGCAGCCCCCGTCTGCCGCCGACCTGATCGGCGCGCTCTTGCAGCGCATCGATGCGCGCGGGCATGGGCACCGTCGCTTGATGTTCGAGCCGGGTCGTTCGCTGGTGGGCAATGCCGGGTTGCTGGTCACCGAGGTGCTGTACCTGAAGCCTGCGCACGACGCCGATGGCAAGAATTTCTGCATCGTCGACGCCGCCATGAACGACCTGATGCGTCCGGCGATGTACGAGGCCTGGATGGGCATCGTGCCGTGCCGGCTGCGGGCCAACCCACCGGTGATGTGCGACGTGGTCGGTCCGGTGTGCGAATCAGGTGACTGGCTGGGGCGTGACCGTGCTTTGGCCGTTCAGCCCGGCGATCACCTCGCGGTGCTGTCCGCAGGCGCCTACGGCATGAGCATGGCTAGCAACTACAACAGCCGCGGCCGAGCGGCTGAGGTCATGGTCTCGGGCGATCAGGTCTGGTTGATTCGCGAGCGCGAAACGCCGGCCGATCTGTTTCGCCACGAGCACCTGCTGCCGGTCCAAGGCTGATGGCATCGGGCGCTCACAAGCGCCCCTCTGCCTCCGCGTGGCAGGCCACCATCGCACCCTCGAACGGCAGCAGCATCGGCCGCTCGACACGGCAGCGCTCGTTGGCGCTCGGGCAGCGCGGATGGAATCCGCACCCCGTCGGTGGCTGCATCGGATTCGGCACTTCGCCTGGTGTCGGCTGACGCACGCGGCCGCTCATCGCCAGATCAGGGATCGCGTCGAGCAGCATGCGCGTGTACGGATGCACCGGTCGCGCAAACAACACGCTGCGATCGGCCAGTTCGACAAGCCGTCCGAGGTACATCACGCCGACCCGGTCACTGACATGGCGCACCACCGCAAGGTTGTGCGAGATGAACAGGAACGTCAGTCCGTGGCGGCGCTGCAGGTCGTCCATGAGGTTGAGCACCTGCGCCTGCACCGACACATCGAGCGCCGAGGTCGGCTCATCGCACACCAAGAACTCGGGGTTCGTCGCAAGCGCCCGCGCGATCGAGATGCGCTGGCGCTGCCCGCCCGAGAACTGGTGAGGCAACTTATCAGCATCGCTGGTTGACAGGCCGACCGAGCTCAGCAGTGCGCCCACGCGCTCGACAAGTTCCAGGCGATCTGCAACCAGCCGGTGCTCGATCAGAGGCTCGCCCACGATGTCAGCCACCGTCCAGCGCGGATTGAGGCTGGCGTAGGGGTCCTGAAAGATCATCTGCAAGCGGCGCCGCAGCGTACCGGCCCGTGGCGAATTCAAGGTCTGCGGCAAGTCGATGCCGTCGAACCGAATGCTGCCCGCTTCCGGCTGGTGCAACCCGACCAGCAAGCGAGCCACCGTGCTCTTGCCGCAGCCCGACTCGCCGACCAGCGCCAGCGTCTGTCCGCGTTCGATGTCGAAGGTGACGCCATCCACGGCCCGAACGAAGCGGCGCGGCTCGCGCGCCAGCACCCGCTCCAGCCACGGTGATGACACCTCGAAGGACTTGGCGAGATCGCGCACCTCGATCAGCGGTGCCACCGGTGTCGTGCCGTCGGGCGTTGGCAACGCCGTCATCGGAAGGTCTCCCCGTCATGGAGCCAGCAAGCCGCACGGCTCGCGCCTGCCGGCAGCAACTCGGGCCGCTCGGTGCGGCAGCGCGCCATCTCGCGCGGGCAACGCGGATGAAACGCGCACCCCTTCGGCGTCGCCCCCAGGCGCGGCATCGCACCGTCGATCTGCAGCAACCGCTCACGCTCGCCGGTCATCGGCGGAATCGACTCCATCAGGCCAGCCGTGTACGGGTGCGCGGGGGCGTGGATCACTTCGCGCACCGGGCCGATCTCGACGATGCGCCCGGCGTACATCACCGCCACGCGGTCGCAGGCCTCGGCGATCACGCCCATGTCGTGGGTGACCAGCAGCACGGCCAGACCGCGTTGCCGGCCAAGCCGCTTGAGCAGCGAAATCACCTGAGCTTGCACCGACACATCGAGCGCGGTGGTCGGCTCGTCGGCGATCAGCAGCCGCGGCTCGGCGGCCAACGCCAACGCAATCACCACGCGCTGGCGCATGCCGCCAGAAAATTGATGCGGATACTGACCAAGGCGCGCAGCGGCGCCCTGAATGCCAGTCTCTTCGAGCAGTTGAACCGCGCGGGCGGTGGCGTCTGCCGCGCTCAACGGCAGGTGCGTGCGGATGGTCTCGACGAGTTGCGCGCCGACCGTGTAGAGCGGGTTCAGCGCGGTCAGCGGATCCTGAAAGATCGAGCCGATGTGTCGGCCGCGCAGGCGCCGCAACGACGCGTCGGGCAACTGATCAATGCGCTGGCCGTCAAACACGATGCTCCCGCCACAAAGGCGCGCCGGCGGCTCAAGCAAGCCGATGATGGCCGCGCCGGTCAGCGACTTGCCCGCACCCGACTCGCCCACCAGACCGAGCGTCTCGCCGGGCGCGATGCTGAAAGACACGTCGTCGAGCGCTCGCACGCAGCCGTGGCGCGTCTGGAACTCGACGCAAAGGCGGTTGACTTCAAGCAAGGCGGTCATCTCAGCGCAGCCTCGGGTTCAAGGCGTCGCGCAGCCAGTCACCGAACAGGTTGACGCTGAGCGCCACAGCCACCAGCAGCAGCCCGGGAAACAGCGTGATCCACCACTCGCCGGACAGCAAAAAGTCATTGCCCGTGCGGATCAACGTGCCCAGCGACGGCGACGTCGGCGGCACACCCACGCCCAGAAACGACAAGGTCGCCTCGATCAGGATCGCTGAGGCCACCTGCAAGGTTGCCAACACCATCACCGGACCCATCACGTTGGGAAGCACGTGGCGGCGCAGGATGCGCAGCGGCGCCACGCCGATGACGCGTGCCGCCTGCACGTACTCCTTCTGGCGCTCGACCATCGCTGCGCTGCGCACCGTGCGTGCGTAGGGCACCCAGCCAGTCAGCGAGATCGCGATGACGAGCACCGCGTAGGCCAGTGCCTCATGCGAGCCCGGGAACAGCGCGCGGCCCACGCCGTCGATCAGTAACGCCACCAGGATCGCCGGAAACGACAGCATCACGTCGCACACGCGCATGATGAAAGCGTCAGCGACGCCGCCAACAAAACCCGCCAACAGGCCCAGCGCCACGCCCAGGGCCGTCGACAACATCACCGACGCCAGCCCCACGAACAGCGAGATGCGCAAGCCGTACATCAACGCCGACAGGATGTCGCGGCCCTGATCGTCCGTGCCCAGCCAATAGATGGTGCGTCCCTCGGTCAACCACGCCGGCGGCAGCAGCGCATCGGCCAGTTCCAGCGTGGCCAGATCGAAGGGGTGATGCGGCGCCAACACGCCGGCGAACAAGGCGGCGGCCACGCACATCAAAGCCACCAGCGCAGCGATAACCGCCAACGGCGAATGCGTGAAGCGATGACACAGTTCGCCACCGAGGAATCCGCGCAGCGCCGCGAAACTCACGGTCATGCAGCGCCACCCGAGCGCTCGATGCGCAGCCGCGGATCGACGGCAAAGTAGAGCAAGTCCACCAGCAGATTGATGACCACGAAGATCAGCGAGATCAGGCACAGGT
Organism: Burkholderiales bacterium 28-67-8; assembly: GCA_002281415.1. Taxonomy (GTDB): domain Bacteria; phylum Pseudomonadota; class Gammaproteobacteria; order Burkholderiales; family Burkholderiaceae_C; genus PBB1. Next base: position 12,643 of record NCFZ01000042.1, read on the forward strand.
AGGCCGCCATCACCGGAACGTCGGCGAACTGCACCGCCTGAATGAACAGCGCACCCATGCCTGGCCACTGAAACACCGTCTCGGTGATGATAGCAAACGCAATCAACGAACCCAGTTGCAGCCCGGTGATGGTGATGACCGGCACCAGCGTGTTCTTCAACGCGTGGCCGAAGTAGATCGAGCGATTCGTGAGGCCGCGGGCCCGAGCGAAACGGATGTAATCGGTGCGCAGCACCTCGAGCATTTCAGATCGCACCAGCCGCAAGATCAGCGCGAGCTGAAACAACGCCAGCGTGATCGCCGGCAACACCAGATGCCGCCAGCCATCGGCGGTGAGCAAGCCGGTGCTCCATGCGCCCATTTTCATCACCTCGCCGCGGCCGAAGCTCGGCAACCAGTTCAGCGTGACCGAGAACACCGCAATCAGCAAGATGCCGATCAGAAACGTCGGTAGCGACACGCCGATCAGCGACACCGCCATCAACAGATGGGCACCCCATCGACCACGCCGAAGTGCTGCGTAAACACCCAACGGAATACCCAACGCCACGGCCATCAGCGCAGCCACCAGCGACAGCTCGAGCGTGGCGGGCAAGCGCTCGGAGATCAACGTCGAAACCGCGCGCCCCTGACGCAGGCTGATGCCAAATTCGCCTTCCAGCGCGTGAGCGACGAAGCGCGCGAACTGGGTGACCGATCCCTGGTCGAGCCCGAGGTCATGGCGCAGCTCGAGGCGCTGTTGCGGCGTGGCATCCTGGCCGAGCAGATTCGTCACCGGGTCTCCCACAAACTGGAACAGCGAAAACGACAACAGGCTCACGGCGAGCATCACCAGCACGGCCTGGGCGAGTCGTCGACAGATGAAAGCCAGCAGGGGCATCGGAGGTACGCAAGGTCGATCGAAGCGCCGATTCTCAGCGCAGCCGCTGCCGCCGCAACGCGAGGTCGTTAGGGCTTCACGGCAGACCGCTCGAGCAGCCGGACCTCGCCGTAGTAGGCGCGCACTTGGGTGTGCGTGTTGTCGCTGTCGGTCATCAGCGCGATGGAGGTCAAAGCGCCGGGCTCTTCACCGAAGGCGAGCCTGAAGTCGCTGGCGATGTCGCGCTCATGAAACCGCCAGACCGACGTTTGCGTGGGGCCGGAGTCGACGACGATCTTGCGAATGCGGCCCGTGCGGGCGGCCACGATCACCGAACCCACGGCAGCGCGGTTGTCCCACACGTACATCAAGGTGGCGTAGGGCGGCGTCTCGCCGACGATGCCTTCGATCAGATCAAACAGCAGCCGGTCCTTGCCCGGCAATCGGGCCAGATCACCGTCGAAACCCAGCACCAGACGCACCGGTGCGTCTTCAGCGTCTTGCCGGCTCAGATCAGCTCCCGAGATGAGCTCGGGCACCATCCATGAAAACGAGACTCGGCCCAATTCGGACGGCTCGGTACGCAGCATTCGCCTGTAAAGGCTCACCGAGCTGTCGGCATCGGCCTGGATGACCCGACGACCGTCGAGGCTGACCGGTGCGTACCGAGTCGCTCGCTTGAACGGAAGTTCGAAGGGCCGCCACAAAGCACCCGAGCCATCGGGTTGGGCACCATCGTGGGCATCGGGCAC
>NCFZ01000042.1:14258-15055 GCA_002281415.1 Burkholderiales bacterium 28-67-8
ACGTCGCCGCCACGGGCGCTGGCAACCGCATAGATCGAGGTGCGCTTCGAGAACGCGTAGCTGACGCTGCCGCCGTACTTGTACTGATGCAACTCACCGTTCCTGACGTTGTACGTCGTCGTGTTGAGGCCGCTGATGTTGGACTCGGTGTACTGCACCTTAAACGTGAAGTTTCCGACCGGGACCTTAAAGCCCAAGTTGAAGGCATCATGATCGACGTTGGAAGCGGTGTGGAGTGCACTCCCGGTTGAAGAGGAAAGCCCACCGGAAAGTGCATCCGAAGGCAGGTCGGTGGAGTTTTGGTAGGCAACATACACAGCGACCATACCGAAATCGTAATTGGCACCAACCGTAACCGTGTTGTCGAAACTGCCACCGCTGGTTCTGGCGCCCGCCAGCTCTTCGTAGCTCACTGAGGCATTGAACGGGCCGAGGTTATAGATCGCGCCGAGACCGCGGTACTCGAAACCGTAGGTGTCCTTTGTGGTGGTAGCACCTGCGGCCACAGGGGTGACCGTCGTCAACTTGTAGTTCTCACCCAAACCTACCGTCACGAAGCCCTGAAGACCACCGAAGCTTGGTGAGCGGTACGAAATTGCGTTGTCGATGCGTGTGCCGAAATTCTGGAACAGGGGACGAGCCTGCGAACCCTCTGCCGTACCGTTGTTGTACTTGTCAACTGATTCGGCGATGTTAAGTTCGTTTTCACCGCTCACGTCATTGACGCGGCGATTGGCCTCGCGGGAGATCGTCTCCAGGCGTCCAAGGCGCACATCACCGTACGACGACGAACCCAA
>NCFZ01000043.1 GCA_002281415.1 Burkholderiales bacterium 28-67-8
CGCACCACCTGTGTCCGATCATGGGTCGGGTGTGGATCGGCATCCTGCCCAACGAGCACTCCAACCTGATCGGCCTGTCCAAGTACTCGCGGATCTGTGAATGGATCATGAGCCGGCCGCAAATCCAGGAAGAAGCGGTGACGATGTTGGCCAACGAGCTGCAAGACCGCGTCAAGCCCGACGGACTGGCCATCGTGATGGAGGCCGATCATTTCTGCATGCACTGGCGCGGCGTGAAGGACACTTCAGCCAAGATGGTCAACAGCGTGATGCGCGGCGCCTTCCTGAAAGACCCCAACCTGCGCCGCGAATTTCTGTCCCTGCTCGACCAGACCAAGAGCTGACCGTTCGAACCCCCGCCAGCCGCCCAGGAGAAACCCATGCTCGTGCGCTTGATGTATGCCAGCCGCGCCGCCGATTCCGTCGATCAGGACACTCTGGCTGCGATCCTCAAGAAGTCCAAGGCCAACAACCCCGGGATAGGCGTGACCGGAGTGCTGTGCTTTTCCGGCGGCATCTTTTTGCAGGTGCTCGAGGGCGGACGTTCGCCGGTCAGCGCGCTCTACAACCGCATCGCCAACGACCCGCGCCACCACGACGTGGTGCTGCTGAGCTATGAGGAAATTGGCGAACGCAGCTTTGCCAGCTGGTCGATGGGGCAGGTCAACCTCAACCGGCTGAATCCGGGCCTGCTGCTGAAGTATTCGGAGCGCCCGGAGCTCGACCCTTACGCGGTGTCAGGTCAGGTGTCGCTCGCGCTGTTCAACGAGTTGGTGGCCACCGCCTCGATCATGGGCCAGGGCTGCTGAGCCGGGGCTTGTCGGCCGTCACAGGGTGCCGGCCACCCTGAAGCCAAACAGGTGGGCGATGACCCACGTCGGGAACTGCCGCACAGCCCGGTTGTAGTGATCGGTCGCCACGTTGAACTGATCGCGGGCAAACGCCAGTGTGTTGTCAGCGGCCGTCAGCTGCTCGACGAGAAACTCGGTCTCCAGACCACTCAGGCGCTCGTGACCGGCAGGCAATGCGGCCAGCAGGCGCTGGCGTGCCGAGGTCAGTACCGACTCGGCCAGACGCACACTGCTCGCCAAGGGGGCGGAGGCGGGTTGCGCCAGCAGCGCATCACCGGCCCCCTGCAACTGGGCGCAAGCGGCCCGAACGGCATCGCTCCACTGCGTGGACGGCTCGAGGACCGGGGCCAGCCCATCGCACCAGCGCAGCAACAGGTCGTGGCGCTGCCGGATCTGCGACTCGAGCGGCGCGATGGCGCGAGCGATCGCGTTGCGCAAGGCAACCAGGCGGTTGTAGGCGCCCACGCCCCAGAACAGCAACAGCGCGCACAACGCCAACAAGGCGATCTGGGTGGTGCTCATGCGGGAGCGATCACTGCGTCAGCCGCGACACGGTTCGGCTCAAGTGCGCACTTCGCCCTGCCCCAGCACGACCCACTTCAACGAGGTCAGTCCCTCCAGGCCCACCGGGCCGCGGGCGTGCAGCTTGTCGGTGCTGATGCCGATTTCGGCGCCCAGGCCGTATTCGAAGCCGTCGGCAAAGCGCGTGCTGGCGTTGACCATCACGCTGGATGAGTCGACCTCGCGCACAAAACGCATGGCGCTCGGATGGTGCTCGGTCAGGATGGCGTCGGTGTGGTGCGAACCGCAGCGGTTGATGTGCGCGATGGCCTCGTCCAGATCGGCCACCACCTTGACGCTGATGATGGGCGCCAGGTACTCCTCGAACCAGTCCTGCTCGGTGGCCGCCACCACGCGCGCGCCGGGGACGCCCGACAGCAACGCCACGCTGGCAGCATCGCCGCGCATCTCGACGCCCTTCGCGGCAAACAGCGCGCCGATGCGCGGCAGGAACTCACCGGCAACCGCCGCGTGAACCAGCAGCGACTCGGCGGCGTTGCACGGGCTGTACTTCTGCGTCTTGGCGTTGTCGGTGACGCGCAGCGCCAGCGCCATCTCGGCGGTGGCATCGACGTAGACATGACAGTTGCCGTCGAGGTGCTTGATCACGGGCACCTTGGCCTCGCGCGAGATGCGCTCGATGAGCCCCTTGCCGCCACGCGGAATGATCACGTCCACCGCTTCGGGCGAGGCAATCAGGTGGCCCACGGCGGCTCGGTCGGTGGTCTCCACCAGCTGCACGGCTTCAGCGGGCAAACCGGCTTCCACCAAGGCGGCTTGCACCAGCTTCCACAGCGCCAAATTGGAATGAATGGCCTCCGAGCCGCCGCGCAGGATGCACGCGTTGCCGCTCTTGATCGACAACGACGCCGCCTCGATCGTCACGTTGGGCCGGCTCTCGTAGATCATGCCGAACACGCCCAGCGGCACGCGCATCTGGCCCACCGCGATGCCGCTCGGACGCTGGCGCAAGTGGGTGATCTCGCCGATCGGATCGGGCATGGCGGCGATCTGCTCGCAGCCTTCGGCCACGGTGGCGATCACCGCGTCGGTCAGCTTCAGCCGGTCGACCATGGCCGCGGGCGTGCCGGCCGCGGTGGCGGCAGCCAGATCGAGCGCATTGGCCTCGCGCAGCGCAGCGGTGTCGGCGCGCAGCAAGCCCGCCAGCGCCACCAGCGCACGGTTGCGCGCGGCCGTGGGCGCTGCGGCCATGCGGGCGCTGGCAGCGCGGGCGGCCACGCCCATGCGGGCGATCAGGGCTTGCAGGTCGGGCGTCGTCATCTCTGGAAACTCCACATCAGGGTCACATCAAAGGCAGCAGGTGCTGCGAGGTCCTAGCCGCGCTCGAACTTGAACACGGCCACGCTGGCCATCAGATTCGGCCAGCGGCGCACGCAGACACCGTTCTGGATGCCGAACGCATCGAGGATGCGCAGCCCGCAACGCTGCGCCAGACCTTCGAAGTCGGCATACGTGCTCACGCGGATGTTGGGCGTGTCGTACCACTCGTAGGGCAGCGCGCGGGTCACCGGCATGCGCCCGCCGACCACGCTCAGCCGGTTGGGCCAATGCGCGAAATTCGGGAACGACACGATGCCGATGCGCCCGACGCGGGCGGTCTCGATCAGCATGCGTTCGGTGTTGCGCAAGTGCTGGAGCGTGTCGAGCTGCAGCACCACGTCGAAGCTCTGGTCGTCGAAGATGGCCAGGCCTTCTTCGAGGTTGAGCTGGATCACGTTGACGCCGCGCTGCTCGCAGGCCAGCACGTTGGCGTCGGCGATCTCGATGCCGTAGCCGGTGCACTGGCGATGGTCGCGCAGGTAAGCCAGCGTCTCGCCCGAGCCGCAGCCCAGATCGAGCACGCGCGAGCCGGTCGGCACCAGATCGGCGATGAGTTCGAGCGCTTGCCGGTCGTTCATCGCGCGGCCTCCTCAGCGATCTCGCGGGCGATGCGCTCGAAGCGCGCGCGCAGCACTCCGTGGTAACGCGGATCGTCGAGCAAGAACGCGTCGTGGCCGTGCGGCGCGGCGATCTCGGCGTAGCTGACGTCGAGCCGGTTGTCGAGCAGCGCCTTGACGATCTCGCGCGAACGCGCCGGCGGGAAGCGCCAGTCGGTGGTGAAGCTCACCAGCTGGAACTTCGCGCGCGCCGCGGCGAACGCGGCCGACAGGTCGCCGCCGTGATCCCGCGCGGGGTCGAAGTAGTCGAGCACTCGGGTGATCAGCAAGTAGCTGTTGGCGTCGAAGTACTCGCTGAACTTGTCGCCCTGGTGGCGCAGGTAACTTTCGATCTCGAACTCGATGTCTTGCGTCGTGTAGCGCGGCTCGGTGGCCTCGCGCAGGTTGCGGCCGAACTTGGCGGCCATCGTGTCGTCGCTCAGGTAGGTGATGTGGCCGATCATGCGGGCCACGCGCAGACCGCGTCGCGGCACCACGCCGTGCGCCTGGTAATGGCCGGCATGGAAGTCGGGATCGGTCACGATGGCGCGCCGGGCCACCTCGTTGAACGCGATGTTCTGCGCCGACAGGTTGGGTGCGGTCGCGATCGCGATGCAGTGCCTGATGCGTTGCGGATAGCGGATCGCCCAGTCGAGCGCCTGCATGCCGCCCAGGCTGCCGCCGATCACTGCGGCGAGCTGCGCGATGCCCAGCGCCTCGCACAGCCGCGATTGCGCATCCACCCAGTCTTCGACCGTGACCACCGGAAAGTCGGCGCCGTAGGGCTGCTGTGTGACCGGGTTGAGGTGCGTCGGGCCGGTCGAACCGAAGCACGAGCCGGGGTTGTTGACGCCGATCACGAAGAAGCGGTCTGTGTCGAGCGGCTTGCCCGGGCCGACCAGGTTGTCCCACCAGCCGGTGCTCTTCGGATCGCCCTCGTAGGTGCCCGCGACATGGTGGCTGGCGTTGAGCGCGTGGCACACCAGCACCGCGTTCGAGCGCTCGGCATTCAAGGTGCCGTAGGTCTCGAACGTCAGCGTGTAGTCGCGCAGCATCGCGCCGCTGCGCAGCGGCAGAGCCTGCGCGAACGACATCGTTTGCGGTCGGACGTGTCCCAGCGAATTCATCAACGTGCACACGGTCGGCGGCTGTGCCGCACAGCGGCTCGAGCCTGGGTCAAGGAAGCGGCGACTGGCGCCGGCGGACGCGCAAAAAAGCGGGGTCTCGGAAGTCCTGTGTTTAGCGGGTTTTGTAGAGCGCCCGCAAGCCGGAGCAAATCAGCGCTGAAGCCAGTATAGCCAGCCACCCCGGCGCGACCTGGGCGCCAAAGCAGCACCGCAAGGCAGGCGAATTGCGAGGGTCTGTTCGCGGGTCGGAAACGCACCACCTGCCGCTAGCATCGTGATCAGCGACCGATGTGCAGGTTTGCGAGGACATCCCCGATGACTGCCTGGCTCTCGAAGATCGAGGCCTACGTGCCGCTGCGCTACGCCGCCTGGGTCGCCTGCGCGGCGGGATTCGCGATCAGCCTGTGGCTGGAAGTCACGCTGTCCCATGGTTATGCCTGGTTCTGGCTGGTGCCGCTGGCGTTCGGGGCGCTGGTGCTGCTCGGCGGCTACGACGCGCGGCAGCAAAGCCACTCGATCCTGCGCAACTACCCGGTGATCGGCCACCTGCGCTTCTTGCTCGAGTTGATCCGCCCGGAAATCCGCCAGTACTTCATCGAGGGCGACAGCGAAGCGGCGCCCTTCTCGCGGCAGCAGCGCTCGCTGGTCTATCAGCGCGCCAAGGGTGAGTCCGACAAGCGCCCGTTCGGCACCCAGAAGGACGTCAACGCGCAGGGCTACGAGTGGATCAACCACTCTTTGCAGCCGACCACGCTGCCCAGCCACGACTTTCGCATCGTGATCGGCGGCGTCCAGGCTGGCCAGACCGGCACGCCGTGCACCCGGCCCTACAGCGCCAGCGTGTTCAACATCTCGGCGATGAGCTTCGGCGCGCTGTCGGCGAACGCCATCCTGGCGCTCAACGAGGGCGCACGGCGCGGCGGCTTCGCCCACGACACCGGCGAAGGCTCGATCAGCCGCTACCACCGCGGGGCGCTCGCCGATGGCACAGGTGGCGACCTGATCTGGGAAATCGGCTCGGGCTACTTCGGCTGCCGCCACGCCGATGGCAGCTTCAACGCCGAATTGTTTGCCCAGAACGCGGCCAGCCCACAGGTCAAGATGATCGAGTTGAAGCTGAGCCAGGGCGCCAAGCCGGGCCATGGCGGCGTGCTGCCCGGCCCGAAGGTGACCCCCGAGATCGCCGAGGCGCGCGGCGTGCCGCCGTGGGTCGACTGCGTGAGTCCGGCCAGCCACAGCGCCTTCACCACGCCGATCGAAATGATGCAGTTCATCGACCGCCTGCGCGGGTTGTCAGGTGGCAAGCCGGTCGGTTTCAAGCTGTGCATCGGCCACCCGTGGGAGTGGTTCGCGATCGCCAAGGCGATGGTCGAGACCGGCATCACGCCTGACTTCATCGTGGTCGATGGCGGCGAAGGCGGCACCGGCGCCGCACCGCTGGAATTCACCGATCACGTGGGCGCTCCCCTGCAAGAAGGCCTGATGCTGGTGCACAACACGCTGGTGGGGCTAAACCTGCGCCACCGCGTGAAGATCGGCTGCGCGGGCAAGGTGGTCAGCGCGTTCGACATCGTGCGTGCCATGGCGCTGGGCGCCGACTGGTGCAATTCGGCGCGCGGCTTCATGTTCGCGCTGGGTTGCGTGCAAGCCCAGACCTGCCACACCGGCGCGTGCCCGACGGGCGTGAGCACACAGGATCCGCTGCGCCAGCAGGCGCTGGTGGTGCCGACCAAAGCCGAGCGGGTGTTCAACTTTCACCACAGCACGCTCAAGGCGCTGCAAGAACTGGTGCAAGCGGCCGGGCTGGAGCACCCCGAAGACATCACCGCCGATCACATCGTGCGCCGCACCGAGGACAACAAGGTCCAGCTGCTGAGCAACTTGCTGCCGTTCGTCAAGCCGGGCGCGCTGCTCGCCGGCGAACTGCCGCAAAACGTGTTCCGGCTCTACTGGCCGATGGCGCAGGCGGGCAGCTTCAAGGTGATGAAACCCGCCTGAGGAGCCGCGCTGCTCAGGCGGCGGGCGGCTGGCTGTCGATGAAGCTGGGGCGGGCGAAGAGCTTTTCGGACAGGCGCTGCAAGTTGCCATGCGAGGCGCGCCAGTCGATGTGCGCAAAGCGGAAGTCGAGGTACGCCAGCGCGCAGCCCACGGCCACATCAGCCAGCGTGAGGTGGTTGCCGTTGCAGCACCAGGGCTTGTCGGCCAGGCCGGCACTCATGGCCGCCAGCGAGGAATGCACCTTGCCCATCTGGCGGTCCACCCAGGCGGCGCTGCGCTCGCCCTCGGCGCGACCGGCCCAGGTCTGCTCGAGCCGCACGGCGATCGCGGCGTCGAGCACGCCATCGGCCAGCGCCTCCCAGGTGCGCACCTCGGCGCGCTCGCGGCCGCGCTCGGGAATCAGCCGCCCCACCGGCGACAAGGTGTCGACGTACTCGACGATCACCCGCGAATCGAACACTGCCTCGCCGCCTTCCATCACCAGGCAGGGCACCTTGCCCAGCGGGTTGGACGCCTGGATGCGGTCGTCGCCCCACACGTCTTCGAGCTCGAGGTGGTAGTCGAGCTTCTTTTCGGCCAGCACGACGCGAACCTTGCGCACGTAAGGACTGGTGAGCGAACCGAGGAGTTTCATGAAGGAACGCGTGACGCGTGTGGCCGCAGGAGGAAAGACGGGGTGTAACGGAATGTGAATTTCATTCTAACGACGGGGGTTTCCACGCAAGGGCGTTGCGCCCGGTCTGACCCAACCCGGCGAGCCACACCCCCATGCCGTCCGGCGCCGACGGGCCGGGCCGCACGCCCTGGCGCCTAAACTTCGGCCACTTCTTGCCCCCATCGCGGCCTCGTGGCCGCGCCTGCCTGATGAACCTTTCTCCGCTCACCGCCTTGTCGCCGCTTGACGGCCGTTACGCCGCCAAGGTCGCGCCGTTGCGCGCGCTGCTCAGTGAATACGGCCTGATGCACCGCCGCGTGCAGGTCGAAGTCGAGTGGTTCATCGCGCTGTCCGATGCCGGCCTGCCGGAGTTCGCGCCGCTGTCGGCCCCCACCCGCTCGCTGTTGCGAGCCAAGGTGAGCGGCTTCTCGGAAGCCGACGCGCAGGCCATCAAGGACATCGAGCGCACCACCAACCACGACGTGAAGGCGGTCGAGTACTGGCTCAAGGCGCAGTTCGCCGGCACGCCCGAGTTGCTCGCGGCCAGCGAGTTCGTGCACTTCGCGTGCACCAGCGAGGACATCAACAACACCAGCCATGCGCTGATGCTGCAAGCCGCGCGCGCCGAGGTGATGCTGCCTGCGCTCGATCGCATCATCGCGTCGATGACGGCGCTGGCGCACGGTCTGGCCGATCTGCCCATGCTCAGCCGCACCCACGGCCAGACCGCCAGCCCCACCACGCTGGGCAAGGAAGTCGCCAACGTGGTGGCGCGGTTACTGACGGCGCGTGCGCGCATCGCCGGCGTGCAGCTGCTCGCCAAGATGAACGGCGCGGTGGGCAACTACAACGCGCACCTGGCGGCCTACCCCGAGGTCGACTGGGAGGCGTTCAGCCGCGGCGTCGTCGAGCAGCAGCTCGGCCTGACCTTCAACCCGTACACGATCCAGATCGAGCCGCACGACTGCATGGCCGAGCTGTTCGATGCCATCACGCGCAGCAACACCATCCTCATCGACTGGTCGCGCGACGTGTGGAGCTACATCAGCCTGGGCTTTTTCAAGCAGAGGCTCAAGGAAGGCGAAATCGGCAGCAGCACGATGCCGCACAAGGTCAACCCGATCGACTTCGAGAACGCCGAAGGCAACTTCGGTCTGGCCAACGCGCTGCTCACGCACCTGAGCCAGAAGCTGCCGATCAGCCGCATGCAGCGCGACCTCACCGACAGCACCGTGCTGCGCAACATGGGCGTGGCACTGGGCTACGCGCTGCTGGGCGCCGACAGCCTGCTGCGCGGCCTGGGCAAGCTCGAGGTCAATGAAGCCAAGCTCGCCGCCGACCTCGACGACGCCTGGGAAGTGCTGGCCGAGCCGATCCAGACGGTGATGCGCCGCTACAGCCTGCCCAACCCGTACGAGCGCCTGAAGGAGCTCACGCGCGGCAAGTCGATCACCCGCGAATCGATCCACCAGTTCATCGGCACGCTGGAAATTCCGGCGGCCGAAAAAGAGCGCCTGCTCGCGATGACTCCAGGCTCGTACACCGGGCTGGCCGCGCAACTGGCACGTCGCATCGGCTGAGCGCTATTGCCATGAAGTTCACCGACCAGCTCGCCGCGGCCGAGCGCGCCAACGACTCCTTGCTGTGCGTCGGGCTCGACCCCGAGCCTGCGAAGTTTCCCGGCGCCTGGAAGGGCGATGCCGCGCGCATCTTCGACTTCTGCGCCGCGATCGTTGACGCCACGAAGGACCAGGCGATCGCCTTCAAGCCGCAAATCGCCTACTTCGCGGCGCACCGTGCCGAAGACCAGCTCGAGCAGCTGATCGCGCACATCCACGCGGTCGCGCCTCAGGTGCCGGTGATCCTGGACGCCAAGCGCGGCGACATCGGCAGCACCGCGCAGCAATATGCGCGCGAGGCCTTCGAGCGCTACCGTGCCGACGCAGTGACGCTGTCGCCGTTCATGGGCCACGACTCGATCGAGCCCTACCTCGAGTACGCCGACAAGGGGTTGATCCTGCTGTGCCGCACGTCGAATGCGGGCGGCTCGGACCTGCAGGCGCAGCGGCTGGTCGGCGCCGACGGTCGCCCCGGCGACTTGCTGTTCGAGCACGTGGCGCGACTGGCGCAAGGCGCATGGAACCGCACCGGCCAGATCGGCCTGGTGGTGGGCGCGACCTTCCCGGCCGAGATCGCCCGGGTGCGCGAGCTGGCACCCACGCTGCCGCTGCTGATTCCGGGCGTCGGCGCGCAAGGCGGTGACGCTGCGGCCACGGTGCGCGCGGGCTGGCGCTCGCAGGACGGACACACCACCGGCGCGATCGCCGTCAATTCATCGCGCGCGATCCTCTACGCCAGTGCGGGCGACGACTACGCGGTGGCGGCACGTCGCGTGGCCGAGGCCACACGCCAGCAGCTGAACGCCGCGCGCTGACACCGCGCGGCGGCCACATCGGCTGCACGACCGGTGGCTTGGGTCAGTCCAGGCTGACTTCAGCGCGCACCACGCCGGCCCGATCGGCGCGCGCGCTGACGGCCAGCCGCGTGCCCTGGGGGGCGCGCACCACCCACTCACCCACCGCGCGGTCGGCCGTCACGTTGCCGCCCGGCAATGACAGCAGCGAATTCTTGGGCGCGTGGCCTTCGAGCTGCGGGCCCTCATGGCGCGACTTGCCGCTGACCAGAGAGACCGCCGGCACCTCGGTGCCGTTGCCCGCAGGCAGGTGGATCTCGAACATCACGCCGCGCACCACCTTGCGCTCGAGCGCGCGCTTGCTGATGTACGACGGCAACCAGCCGCTGTTGGCCACCGCCAGGCGCACGCGCCAGGTGTCGGGACCGAGCGCGCGCACCTCGGTGCGCAGCAGCTCGAGCCGCGGCAGGCTGAGCGCCACCTGCGTCATCCACGTCGGAAACCGCGCAGCCTCGCGTTCACGCAGGTGCGGCGGCGGGTTGCGCCAGTAGTTCTGAAAATCCCAGCCGCCGATCTCGACCGCGCCGAGCTGCGGGTGCTGAAACGCACGCCACTCGACATGGGCCTGACCGCCGCACTGCTCGTCGCTCCACTTGAGCAACTTCAAATCGTCTTCCACCGGATGCTCGCGGTACCAGTCGATCCACGGGTAGCCGGTGATCCCGGCTTCGGCGTTGGGTGCCCAGATCTCTACCGTCCAGCACAGCGCGCCCAGGTGCTCGTAGACCCAGTCCTGTGCGCCGGTGATGATTTCCTTCGGGTGGTACTTGAACTCGTGCCACGCGCTGACCGCCGGGTAGCCGGTGAGCTTGGCGCCCAGCGCGCTGAAGCGCTTGAACGACCACAGGTCCTCGGGGATCATGTCTTCGTCGGCCTGCGTGCCCATCGGCCGCAGGATCACGCCGCTGTGGGTGTGAAAGCTGATCGCCGCGCCAATGTTGGGGTGGCCGGTGATGAAGTCGACCATCGCGCGCACCTCGGGCTCGCTCGTCGGGTAGGGGCCCGCACCGGGCTGCTCGTATTCCTGGCGCCACTGCGACGGGAAATTGCGGTTCAGGTCCAGGCCCTCGACATCGGCGTTCACCTTCACGGTCAGGCCGTCGTAGTGCTTGAGCGTGCCTTCGGGCATCACGCGGTAGTACTCGCCGCCGAACTCGCCGGGTTCGCGCGGCACCATCAGCCGCGGGTCGGCCTCGCAGCGCTTGTGGCCGCCGTGCGGATCGGGGATGCGCATCATGAGCACACGTCCATCGCCGTCGATGTCTTCCATGGTCAGGCCGTCGACCGGGTCTTCAGCCCACGGGTAGCGCCGCGTCGACGAGCGGATGTGGCGCGGGCGGTCGGCCAGCGCGAGTTCGGCGCCGTCGGGATTCAGGCGCGTGCACAGGTAGACCACGCGGGTGTCGAGCAGCTGCGTGATCTGCGCGTCGCTGCCGTACCCGGTGACCAGCTGGTGCAGGTAGTACAGGCAGGCGGTGCTGGCGGTCAGCTCGGCGGCGTGGATGTTGCCGTCGGCCCAGAACGCGGGCTTGTCGGTGTGGATGCCGGTGGCTGCATTCGTGACCACCGCCAGCCAGATGTCGCGACCCTCGTGGCTCTTGCCGATCGACACCACCGACACCAGCTCGGGGTGCGCCGCGGCGTAATCGGCCAGCAACTGCGTCAGCGCGTCGTACCGGTAAAACGTGTCAAAGCGCGGGATGGGGGTGACGGGTGCATTCATGGGCGGGTTGGCAAGGTGAGGATCGGGCGGGCGCATCTTAGGTTCAGGCGGCCAGACCGCGGCGGGCCACTCGCCTCACACCGCCAACGGCTCGCCGGCCACGAACACTTTCAACTCACCGGGCGCAAACGCGACCCAGGGCTCGTCGCGCGTGAGCGGCTCGGTGACGATCACCGCGACCTTGTCCGATGGCGTGGTCAGCTGCGAGAAGTCGACGCTGATGTCGCCGTCTTGCAGCCGCGCTTCGTGAAACGGATGCTGGCGCACCAGGTAGCTCAGCTTGGTGGAACAGTGCGCCCACAGCGCCTCGCCTTGGCTGAGCATGAAGTTGAAGGTACCGTGCGCGGCGATCTGCGGCACCAGTTCGCGCAGCGTGGCCGTGAGCTCGGCCACCGGCGGCAAGCTGGCGTGCGCCTTGACCAGCTCTTGCATCAGCCAGCAAAACGCCAGCTCGCTGTCGGTGTTGCCCACCGGGTGGAACGACGCGTGCAGCCGCGGCGCGTAGCCGGTGAGGTTGCCGTTGTGCGCAAACACCCAGTAGCGGCCCCACAGCTCGCGCACGAACGGGTGGGTGTTTTCCAGCGCCACGCGGCCCTGCGTGGCCTTGCGGATGTGCGCGATCACGTGGTTCGAGCGGATCGGGTAGTGCTGCACCAGCTCGGCCACCGGCGAATGACGCGCGCTTTGCGCATCGACGAACAAGCGCAGCCCGGCGCCCTCGAAGAAGGCGATGCCGAAGCCGTCCTGATGCTCCTCGGCGCGGGTGGCAAACCCGGTGAAGCTGAACATGATGTCGGTCGGCGTGTTGCCGTTCATCCCGAGCAGTTGGCACATGGGTCGGTCCTTCAGCGCCGGTCGAACAACAGCCGCCACCACGCACTCGGGCTGGTCAGGCTGCTGGGAAAGTGGGCTTCCTCGAGCACGCCGCTCATGCGCTTGAGGCGGCCCGGGCTGCGGCGCGCGCTCCACACCAGCAGGTCGACCAGCCAGGGGTGGTCGTTGACGGCGTTGGCGCGCTCGTAGATTGCGTAGCGCGGCGCCAGGGCGCGCACCCGCTGCTCGTAAGTGGCGCGCACCTGCGACTCGCCCGCGGCATCGCGACGGCCCTCGATCACCGCTTCGGCGGCCAGCATGCCGGTTTCCATCGCCTTGCCGATGCCCTCGCCAGTGAAGGCATAGGTGCTGCCCGCGGCCTCGCCGGTCACCAGCAAGCCGGGGCGCGACAGCTGCGCGCCTTCGAGCGAGCAGCGCAGCGGTGCGCCCTTGAGCTCGCCGACCCACTCGCCGCCGCCCACCAGCTCGCGCGCGGCGGGGTGCACGCGCGTGAGCGCCTCGAACATGGCCCTCAGGTTGACGTCTTGCATCGTCGCGCCACCGCGCGCGGCCTCGCCACGGCGCTTGGCATGGCTGTGCGCCACGCCCACGCCGATGTTGAACACGCCGTTCGGGCACGGAAAGATCCAGCCGTAGCCGCGCTTCATCTTCGGATGCCACACCACCTCGAGCTCGGTGAGCCGGCCGACCAGCGCCGGGTTGCGCACGTAGCCGCGCAACGCCACGCCGCTGGGCGTGCGCCGCTCGCACACGCCGGCGGCCTGCAGAGCCTGCGGCGGCGCGCCGCTGGCGATCAGCAGCCAACTCGCGCGCACCTCGTGCGTGGTGTCGCCCGAGCGCAGCCGCGCGCCGACCACCTGCGACACGCCGTCCACGGTCGATTCGAGCGGGCCCACGAAGCGCAGCGGCGCGAACATGCGCGCGCCGGCCGCCGCCGCGCCACGGCACAAGATCCAATCAAGCTCGCGTCGCGGCAGCACCGCCAGCGTGCCCGGCACATCGACGCGGCCGCCGCGCGGACCGATCACGCCCACATGGCCGGCCGGTTGTGCCTGCGCCAACACCTCGTCGAGCAGCCCGAGGCGGCGCAACGCATGGTGTGCATCCGGGATCAGCCCGTCGCCGCAGACCTTGTCGCGAGGAAACGCCTGCTGATCGACGAGCAACACGTCGAACCCGGCGCGCGCCAGCGTGAGCGCCGCCGCGCTGCCTGCGGGGCCCGCCCCCACGACGATCACATCGCACTGCGCAGGCAGATCGGACGGCGGCAGGTTGATGTCGTGGCTCGGGGCAAGGGCCAAAGTGGGATCCACAGAAGAATCGACGCTCGCGCGATCAGACCGCGTAGAGATGGAAGAACTCGTTTTGAT
Organism: Burkholderiales bacterium 28-67-8; assembly: GCA_002281415.1. Classification (GTDB taxonomy): domain Bacteria; phylum Pseudomonadota; class Gammaproteobacteria; order Burkholderiales; family Burkholderiaceae_C; genus PBB1. The sequence continues at coordinate 13,530 of NCFZ01000043.1, forward strand.
ACACCGGCTTGAGGGCTTCGCCCGACAGTGGTCGCTCGCTCAAGATGTAGTCGATTCGATACTTGTTCTTGACCGCCGGCAGCGCCGAAATATCCTTCACCAGGAGATCGCGCGCCAGCACCCGCTGGTACCACTCGTAAATCAGCGCGTTGGTGGTCGGCACAAATTTGTAGACCGAAAAACTGTCTCGCTGCGTCTTGCGGATGAACTGCAGATGCCCTGCCGTACGGTCTTCGAGGTCTAGAACCACCGCCGCAGGATCCGTGTTGAGCCGGATCCAGTCAGAAGCCGAATTCATCGCCGACTGCTTGACCGATGGGTATGCCACCCGATACGAATCCACCCCATTTCGGTAAAGCCGGCTGCCCAGACCCAGCACCACGAAAGCCAGCATCACCGAGACCACGACCAGCTGACCACCTCGACCATTTGAAGCTTCAACTGACGATCTGGATTCCAGATGGTGCCGCCAGCCTGATTTCTTGAGCAGCAGCAACAGCAAGGTCAAGCTCAGGAAAAGCGAAAGTGCGCTTGTCCT
>NCFZ01000044.1 GCA_002281415.1 Burkholderiales bacterium 28-67-8
CGTGACCCAGCTCACCATCACCAAGCACCCCGACGGCCCGCTGATGGTGTTTCCGCGCCCGGCCTGGGAAGACTTCCGCGACAAGATCAGCGCGCTGCCGATGGATGCCGTGCGCTGGAAGCGCATGTTTCTCGGCAACGCCATGGACGTCGACATCGACGCCTCGTCGCGCGTGCTGATCGCGCCCGAATTGCGCGCCTCGGCCGGGCTCGACCGCAGCGTGATGCTGATCGGCATGGGCAGCCACCTCGAGCTGTGGGACGCTGCGCGTCACGCCGCACACGAGGCCGAAATCATGCGCGGCGAGATGCCCGATGCGCTCAAGGGCTTCTCGTTCTGAGTTGCCCTGCGATGACCCAAGACGCTGCCTGCGTGCACACCACCGTATTGCTCGACGAAGCGGTCGATGCCTTGCTGCATCTCGCGCCGCCGCACGGCGACCCTGAGGTCATCGAGCGCGCCCACAGCGGCATTTACGTCGACGGCACTTTCGGCCGCGGCGGTCACTCGCGTGCGCTGCTGCGCCAGCTCGCCCCGGCCGGCCGGCTGATCGCCCTCGACCGCGATCCGCAGGCGGTGGCCGCGGCGGCTGCCGACGTGCAGCTGGCCGACCCGCGCTTTTCGATCCAGCACACCGCGTTCAGCCAGATCGTGCCCACGCTCGCCGCGCTGGGCGTCGGCCGCATCGACGGACTGCTGCTGGATCTGGGCGTGTCCTCACCGCAGATCGACAGCCCCGAGCGCGGCTTCAGTTTCCGGTTCGACGGCCCGCTCGACATGCGCATGGACACGACCCGTGGCGAGAGCGCCGCGGACTTTCTGGCCCGCGCCGACGAGCGCCACATTGCTGAGGTGATTCGTGACTATGGGGAAGAACGGTTTGCTCTACAGGTTGCAAAGGCGCTTGTTGCTCGGCGCGAGGGCGGGAACCCCGTTCGAACCACTCGGGAGCTGTCCGAGGTCGTGGCTGGTGCAGTCAAGACCCGCGAGCCGGGCCAGAACCCTGCAACGCGCACGTTTCAAGCTCTTCGGATTTTCGTCAATGCCGAGCTTGAGGAGCTCGAGCAAGGACTGAGCGCAGCGCTCGAGTTGCTGTCGCCCGGCGGGCGGCTGGTGGTGATCAGCTTCCATTCGCTCGAGGACCGCATCGTCAAGACCTTCATCGCGCGCGAAAGCAAGGCGGTGTTCGATCGCCGTGCGCCGTTCGCGCCCGAAGTCGCGATGCGGCTGCGCTCGATCGGCCGCGTCAAGCCCGGCGAGACCGAGCTGCGCGCCAACCCGCGCGCTCGCTCGGCGGTGATGCGCGTGGCCGAGCGCACCGACGTGCCGGTGCTCCAGCTCGGTACGCGCCGATGAGCCGCCTCAACGTGCTGCTGCTCGTGGTGCTGATGGCCAGCTGCCTGTATCTCGTGCGCGTGTCGTACGAGTCGCGGCGCTTGTTCACCGAGGTCGACCGCGCGCAGGGCCGGCAGCGCCAGCTCGAAACCGAATTCGGCCGCTTGCAGACCGAGCGCCAGGCGCAGGCCACGCCGTCGCGGGTCGAGGCCACGGCGCGCGAGAAGCTCGGCATGCGCACGGCCACGCCGGCCATCACGCAATACGTGGCCGCACCCGCCAAACCCGCTTCCGCCGCGGTGGTGTCCCGATGAAGCTGCCGGGCCGCCGCGCGGGCGCTTCCGCGGGCAAGGATGCCGCTTCGCGCGTGCCGCCCAGCGTGCGCGGGCTCAACTATTCAAACAGCCCGCTGCTGGTGTCGCGCACGCCGGTGGGCCGCTCCAAGCTGCTGGTGGCGCTGGTTGGTCTGGGCTTTTGCGTGCTGCTCGGTCGCGCGGCCTATGTGCAGGTGATCGGTGCGTCGTTCTATCTGAAACAAGGCGAAATCCGCTACGCGCACACGCTGACGCTGCCGGCCAGCCGCGGCCGCATCCTCGACCGCAACGGCCAGCTGATGGCCTCGAGCGTGCCAGCGCCGTCGCTGTGGGTGATCCCGAAAGACTTCGACGCCAGCCCGGCCTCGCGCCGCGAGCTGGCCACGCTGCTGGGCATGAAGGCGCAGGCGCTAGAAAACCGGCTCGACGACAGCCCGAACTTCATCTGGCTGGGCCGGCAGGTCGACGACCACGTGGCCAAGGACGCGCTGGCGCTGGGCCTGCCGGGGCTGCACAGGCTGGGCGAGTTCCGGCGCAAATACCCCGAGGGCGAAGCCGCGGCACACGTGGTGGGCTTCACCGACGTCGAGAGCCGTGGCCAGGAGGGCATCGAGCTGGCCTTTCAGCGCGATCTGGTCGGGCGCAACGGCACGCGCCACGTCATCAAGGACCGGCTCGGTCGCGTCATCGAGGACATCGGCGACAGCATGGCGCCGGTCGACGGCCGCGACATCCAGCTGTCGATCGACTCCAAGCTGCAGTTCTTCGCCTACCGGCGCCTGCGCGAGGCGGTGTCCGAAAACAAGGCCAGGGCCGGCAGCGTGGTGGTGCTCGACGCGCAGTCGGGCGAGGTGCTCGCGCTGGCCAACTACCCGAGCTACGCGCCGTCCGACCGGCGCAATCTCACCGGCGAGCAGCTGCGCAACCGCGCGCTCACCGACACCTTCGAGCCCGGCTCGACGATGAAGCCTTTCATCATCGGACTCGCGCTGGAAACCGGTCGCGTCACGCCCGAGACCATCATCCAGACGGCGCCCGGGCGCATCACGATCACCGGCTCGACCATCAGCGACGCCCACCCGCACGACGCGCTGACGGTCAACGAGGTGATCCAGAAGTCGAGCAACGTGGGCACCGTGAAGATCGCGATGCAGATGCAGCCGCGCGAGATGTGGGAGCTGTACACCGCGATCGGTCTCGGACAAAAGCCGCAGATCGAGTTCCCCGGCGTGGTCGGCGGCCGGCTGCGGCCCTACAAGACCTGGCGTCCGATCGAGCAGGCCACCATGAGCTACGGCTACGGCCTGTCGGCCTCGCTGTTCCAGCTGGCGCACGCGTACACCGTGTTCGCGCACGACGGCGAGCTCATTCCGGTCACCTTGCTCAAGCCGGCCGATCGCCCTGACCACACCCGCGTGGCCGGCATGCGCGTGCTGTCGCCGCAGACCGCCCAGGCGGTTCGCCACATGCTGCAGCTGGCCGCCGGCCCGGGCGGCACCGGGCCGAAGGCGCAGACCATCGGCTATTCGGTGGGCGGCAAGTCGGGCACCGCCTACAAGCAAGAAGGCAAGGGCTACGCCAGCGGCAGCGTCAAGAAGTACCGCTCGTGGTTCGTCGGCATGGCGCCGATCAACGACCCGCGCATCATCGTGGCGGTCATGGTCGACGAGCCCACCGCCGGCAAGTACTACGGCGGCGAGGTGGCCGCGCCGGTGTTCAGCGAGGTGGTGCAGCAGACCTTGCGCGTGCTCAACGTGTCGCCCGACATCGAGGTGCGCGCGCAGATTCAGGCGCAGCCGCTGGCCGCCGTGGAAGAGAGCTTCTGATGGCGCAGCGCCTGCTCGGATCGGTTCCTGCCGCACTGACGTGGCTGGCGCAGCGCGGCGTGCGCGGCCTGGCCACCGACAGCCGCGCGCTGCAACCGGGCGACGCCTTCATCGCCTGGCCCGGCCACGCGCACGACGGCCGCGAGCATGTGCAACAGGCGCTGGATGCCGGTGCGCGCGCCTGCGTCATCGAGGCCGATGGTGCCGATGCCTTCGGCTTCGACGATGAACGCATCGCCGCGATGGACGGCCTGAAGGCCGCCGCCGGGCCGCTGGCCAGTGCGTTCTTCGGCTCGCCGAGCGACCGGCTGGCGGTGATCGCCGTCACCGGCACCAACGGCAAGACCTCGACCACCTGGTGGACGGCGCAGGCGCTGTCGGTGCTGGGTCGGCGCTGCGGTGTCATTGGCACCCTGGGTGCCGGCGCGGTGCCGCTCGACGGCAGCGCTGTGCTCACCGCCACCGGCTTGACCACGCCCGACCCGGTGACGCTGCACCGCGCCTTCAAGCGCTTTGTCGGCGAAGGCCTGCGCACCGCAGCGATCGAGGCCTCGTCGATCGGCCTGGCCGAGCGACGGCTGTGGGGCACGCACATCGACATCGCGGTGTTCACCAACTTCACCCAGGACCACCTCGACTTCCACGGCTCGATGGACGCCTACTGGAAGGCCAAGGCCGACCTGTTCGCGTGGCCGGGCCTGCGTGCGGCGGTGCTCAACATCGACGATCCGCGCGGCGAGGCGCTGCAGCGCTCGCTGGCCACCAGCGACCTGCGGCTGTGGACTTGCTCGACGAACCCGCAGCAGCACCCCACGGCGCGCCTGGTGGCTCGCGACGTGAGCTACGTCGACGGCGGGCTGGCGTTCGAGCTGGTCGAGGCCGGGCTGCCTCCGGTGGCGCTGCGCACCCGACTGATCGGCGACTACAACGTGGCCAACCTGCTGGCCGTCGTGGCCTCGCTGCGCGTGCTGGGCGTGTCGCTCGACGACGTGGCGCGTGCCTGTCACGGACTCACCCCGGTGCCCGGGCGCATGCAGCGCGTGCGATCCGACGCCGCCGATCTGCACTCGCCGGAGGTGCTGGTCGACTACGCCCACACGCCCGATGCGCTCGACAAGACGCTGCGCGCGCTGCAGCCGCTGGCCGCCGCACGCGGCGGCGAGCTGTGGTGCGTGTTCGGCTGCGGCGGCAACCGCGACGCCGGCAAGCGTCCGGCCATGGGCGCCATCGCGCAAGCGCAAGCGCAACACGTGGTCGTGACCAGCGACAACCCGCGCCATGAGGTGCCCGCGGCCATCCTGGCCGCCATCACCTCGGGCATGGCGGCCACGCCGGCGCCACGCGTGATCGAGGACCGGCGCGCCGCCATCGCCCACGCCGTGGCCCACGCCGGGCCGCGCGATGTGGTGCTGATCGCCGGCAAGGGACACGAGACCGACCAGGACATCGCCGGCGTCAAGCTGCCGTTTTCGGATGTCGACGAGGCGCTCGGCGCACTGCGCGAGCGCACGGCGGCGGCGGGGGTGTGCGCATGATGCTGACGCTCGCTCAGGCCCACCGCATGTTGCCCGGCTCGCAGCTGGTGGGCGACGGCGCCACGCCGCTGCTGCGCGTGCACACCGACAGCCGCAGCCTGCGCGCGGGCGACCTGTTCGTGGCGCTGCGCGGCGAGCGCTTCGACGCACACGACTTTGTGGCCGGCGCGCGCGCGGCGGGTGCCGCTGCGGTGCTGGCCGAGCGTGGCGTGGCCGACTGCGGCCTGCCGGGCTTGCAGGTGAGCAACAGCCTGCACGCGCTGGCCACGCTGGCGGCGGCCTGGCGCGCGGGCTTCGAGCTGCCGCTGATCGCGGTGACCGGCAGCAACGGCAAGACCACCGTCACGCAGATGGTGGCCTCGATCCTGCGCGCCTGGCACGGCGAGGCCGCGTTCTGGACCGAAGGCAACTTCAACAACCACATTGGCGTGCCGCTCACGCTGCTGCGCTTGCGCCAGGGCACGCACCGCTCGGCCGTGGTCGAGCTCGGCATGAACCACCCCGGCGAGATCGCCGAACTCGCGGCGCTGGCCGCGCCCACGGTGGCGCTGGTCAACAACGCGCAGCGCGAGCACCAGGAATTCATGGCCAGCGTCGAGGCGGTCGCGCGCGAGAACGGCGCGGTCATCGCCTCGCTCGGTGCCGATGGCGTGGCGGTGTTCCCGGCCGACGAGCCGCACACGCCGCTGTGGCGCGAGCTGGCCGGCGCGCGCCGCGTGCTCACGTTCGCGCTCGGACGTGCCGATGCCGATGTGAGCGCCGATGCCACCTGGTCGGCCGACCACTGGGCCGTGGCCCTGCGCACGCCCGCGGGCAGCGCTTCGTTCGCCTTGCGCGTGGCCGGTCTGCACAACGTCAAGAACGCACTCGCCGCTGCCGCGTGCGCGCTGGCCGCCGGCGCGCCGCTCGACGCGGTGGTGCGTGGCCTGGAGGCCTTCAGCGCCGTCAAGGGCCGTTCGCAGGCGCACCTCATCGAGCGCGGCGGGCAGCGCGTCACGCTCATCGACGACACCTACAACGCCAACCCCGACTCGGTGCTCGCCGCCATCGAGGTGCTGGCCGCGCTCGGCGCACCGCGCTGGCTGGTGCTGGGCGACATGGGCGAAGTGGGTGACCAGGGCCCGGCCTTTCACCGCGAGGTGGGCGAGGCCGCCCGCCGCCGCGGCCTCGACGCGCTGTGGACCGCCGGTGCGCTGTGCGCGCACAGCGCGGCAGCCTTCGGTGCGGCGCGCCACTTCGACAGCGTCGAGGCGCTGCTCGCCGCGTTGCCCGAAGCGCCTGCCGCGGCGTCGGTGCTGGTCAAGGGTTCGCGCTTCATGAAGATGGAACGCGTGGTCGCCGCGCTGCAAGCCACAGCGCCACTCACTTCGGGAGCCGCCCATGCTGCCTAGCCTGGCCCAGTGGCTGCAAACGCTGTCGCCGGAATTCGGCTTCTTCCGCGTCTTCCAGTACATCACCTTCCGCGCGGTGATGGCTGCGCTCACCGCGTTGCTGATCGGTCTGGCCTTCGGCCCCATGGTCATCCGCCGGCTGACCGCCTTGAAGATCGGCCAGCCGATCCGCCAGTACGGCATCCAGGAGCACCTGGCCAAGAGCGGCACGCCCACCATGGGCGGCGTGCTGATCCTCATCGCCGTGACGGTGTCGACGCTGCTGTGGTTCGACTGGAGCAACCGCTTCGTGTGGATCACGCTGATCGTGACGCTGGGCTTTGGCGCCATCGGCTGGGTCGACGACTGGCGCAAGGTGGTCGACAAGAACCCCGAGGGCATGCGCTCGCGCGACAAGTTCCTGTGGCAATCGGTGATCGGGCTGCTGGCGGCGTTCTACCTGGCCTTCAGCGTGAGCGAAACCTCGAACCTGCGCGTGCTCGAGCTCTTCGGGCGCTGGCTGCAAAGCGGCTTTTCGAACGACCTGCCGCCGGCGGCCGACCTGATCGTGCCGTTCTTCAAGACGGTGAGCTACCCGCTGGGCGTGTACGGCTTCATCACGCTGACGTGGTTCGTGATCGTCGGCGCGAGCAACGCGGTGAACTTCACCGACGGGCTCGACGGGCTGGCCATCATGCCGGTGGTGATGGTGGGCTCGGCGCTGGGCGTGTTCGCCTACGTCACCGGCAGCGTGGTCTACAGCAAGTACCTGCTGTTCCCGTACATCCCGGGCACCGGCGAGCTGCTGGTGTTCTGTGCTGCGCTGGCCGGCGCGGGGCTGGCCTTCCTGTGGTTCAACACGCACCCGGCGCAGGTGTTCATGGGCGACGTGGGTGCGCTGTCGCTGGGCGGCGCGCTGGGCACGGTGGCGGTCATCACCCGCCAGGAAATCGTGCTCGGGATCATGGGCGGCGTGTTCGTCGTCGAGGCGCTGTCGGTGATGCTGCAGGTGGGCTGGTTCAAGTACACGCGCAAGCGCTACGGCGAGGGCCGCCGCATCCTGAAGATGGCGCCGCTGCACCACCACTTCGAGAAGTCCGGCTGGAAGGAAACGCAGGTCGTCGTGCGCTTCTGGATCATCACCATGCTGCTTTGCCTGATCGGCCTGGCCAGCCTGAAGCTGCGTTGAGGCCGCCACGACCATGAACGCCCTCGCAGGAATCACGGTGCTGGTGCTGGGCCTCGGTGAGTCCGGGCTGGCCATGGCGCGCTGGTGCGCGCGCGGCGGCGCGACGGTGCGGGCCTGGGATTCGCGTCTGAGCGCTGACGCCAGCGCTGACAACGCCGCGCTGCCCCAGGCTGCCAACCTGCACGCTGCGGTGCCTGACGCCCAGCTGATCACCGGCGCGCTGGATGCCGCCGCTGCGATGGACGGCGTGCAAATGGTGCTCAAGAGCCCGGGCCTGGCGCCGCTTGATGCGTGCATCGCGCCGGTGCTGGCGCTGGCCGCGCAGCGCGGCGTGCCGGTGCAAGGCGAGCTCGACCTGTTCAGCCGCGCCCTGGCTGATCTGAAAGCGCAGCGCGGCTACGCGCCGAAGGTGATCGCCATTACGGGCACCAACGGCAAGACCACCACCACCGCGATGACCGCGCTGCTCGTCGAGTGCGCCGGCCGAAGCGTCGCGGTCGCCGGCAACATCGGGCCGACCCTGCTGGGCACGCTGACCGAAGCGCTCGAGCGCGAGGCCGACGGGTCGACCGAGCCCGTGGACGGCTCCGCGGACGCCGAAGCCGCGCTGCCCAAGGTCTGGGTGCTCGAGCTGTCGAGCTTCCAGCTCGATGGCGTCAGCGGCTTCGAGCCGGATGCCGCCGCGGTGCTCAACCTCACCGACGACCACCTCGACTGGCACGGCTCGATGGCCCATTACGCCGCCGCCAAGGCGCGGGTGTGGGGTCGCTCGGCGGTGATGGTCGTCAACCGCGACGACCCGCAGGTCGAATCGCTGGCCGCTGCGGCGCAGGCGGTGGCCACGGCAGCGTCGGTGGCTGCGGCCAAGCCGGGTGCCGCGGCCCGCGCCGCGCGGCTGCTCACACGAGCGGCCGTGCGCTTTGGCACCGATGCGCCGCGTGAGCCCGGCGACTACGGCCTCATCACCGACAACGGCATGACCTGGCTGGTGCGCGCGCTGGAAGCCGACGACAGCGCCGCGCCCAAGCGCTTGCGTGCCGGCGAGCCGGCCGAGCGCGAGCCGCTGCACATCCAGCACCTGATGCCGGTCGACGCGCTGCGCGTGCGAGGCCGTCACAACGCGGCCAACGCGCTGGCCGCGCTCGCGCTGGCTCACGCCATCGGCTGCCCGCTCGCCCCGATGCTGCATGGTCTGCGCGAGTACGCCGGCGAGCCGCACCGCGTGGCGCACGTGGCCACCATCCACGGTGTCGACGCGTTCGACGACAGCAAGGGCACCAACGTCGGCGCCACCGTGGCCGCGCTCGAAGGCCTGGGCGCTGATCGCGCGCCCGGCCGGCTGGTGGTGATCCTGGGCGGCGACGGCAAGGGCCAGGATTTCGCGCCGCTGGCCGCACCCGTGCAGCGCCACGCGCGTGCCGTGGCCACGCTGGGCCGTGACGCGCCGATCATCGAAGCGGCGCTGGTCGGCATCGACGAGCTGCCGCTGCAGCGCCACGCCACGCTCGAAGCTGCCACGCGCTGGGCCTTCGCTCAGGCGCGCAGCGGCGATGCGGTGCTGCTCAGCCCGGCGTGCGCCAGCCTCGACATGTTTCGCAACTACGCCCACCGCGCCGAGGTGTTCGTGGCCGAGGTGCAGGCGATCGCCGCCGACGCAGGGGTGCCGGCATGAAGGCGCTGGCCTCCTTCGGGCTGCCCGCGCTGATGGCGCGCCTGGCCTTCTGGCGCGGGCGTGACGATGCCGAAGCGAACCCGGCCATTCCCGTGCGCGACTGGATCCAGACATCCACCGCCGCCCCGGCGCGCCTGCTCGGGTTCGATCAGGGCCTGGTGTGCGTGGTGCTGGCGCTGCTGGCGCTGGGCGCGGTGATGGTCTACAGCGCCTCGATCGCGATGCCGGACAACCCCAAGTTCGCCAACTACACGCCGACTTACTTTCTGGTGCGTCACGTGATGTCGCTGGGCATCGCCTGCGTGGCCGCGCTGGTGGTGGTGCAGATCCCGATCGCCTTCTGGGAAAAGGCCAATCCATGGCTCTTCGGCCTGGCGTTGGTGCTGCTGGTGGTGGTGCTGGTGCCCATTCCCGGCGTGCACCGCATCAACGGCGCGCGGCGCTGGATCCCGCTGGGCTTGCTGAACTTTCAGCCGTCCGAGCTGGCCAAGGTGGCCATGGCGATGTACGCCGCGGGCTACATGGTCCGCAAGATGGACGCCCGCGAGAATTTCTGGAAAGCCGTGCTCCCGATGGCGTTCGCCGTGCTCGTCGTCGGGGTGCTGCTGCTGGCCGAGCCCGACATGGGCGCGTTCATGGTGATCGCCATGATCGCCATGGGCATCTTGTTTCTGGGCGGTGTCAACGGCCGCATGTTCCTGCTGATCACCGCGGTGCTGATCGGCGCGTTCGTGCTGATGATCACCCTGAGCGAATGGCGCCGCGAGCGCATCTTTGCGTACCTCAATCCGTGGGACGAGAAGTACACGCTGGGCAAGGCGTACCAGCTGTCGCACTCGCTGATCGCCTTCGGCCGCGGCGGTTTTACGGGCCAGGGTCTGGGCTCCAGCGTCGAGAAACTGCACTACCTGCCCGAAGCGCACACCGACTTCCTGCTGGCGGTGATCGGCGAAGAGCTCGGCCTGGTCGGCGTGGTGTGCGTCATCGCCGCGTTCTTCTGGCTGGCGCGCCGCGCCTTCCACATCGGCCGCCAGGCCATCGCCCTCGACCGCGTGTTCGCCGGCCTGTACGCCCAAGGCGTGGGCATCTGGATCAGCGGCCAGGCCTTCATCAACATGGGCGTGAACCTCGGCGTGCTGCCCACCAAGGGTTTGACGCTGCCTCTGATGAGCTACGGGGGGTCCGCCATCCTGATGAACATGATCGCGTTGGCGATCGTGGCGCGGGTGGACATCGAGAGCCGGCAGTTGATGCGGGGGGGCAGGGCGTGAGCCACAAGCACTTGCTCATCGTCGCTGCCGGCACCGGCGGCCACGTCATCCCCGGCCTGGCCGTAGCCGCCGAAGTGCAGCGCCGCGGCTGGACCGTGAGCTGGCTGGGCACGACCACCGGCATGGAAAACAAGCTGGTGCCGCCCAGCGGCATCGAGATGGACACCGTCGCCTTCACCGGCTTGCGCGGCAAGGGGCTGGCGCACACGCTGGGCGGCGTGGTGCGGCTGTTCGCGGCGCTGGGGCGTTGCGCGCAGGTCATCCGGCGCCGTCGCGCGCAAGTGGTGCTGGGCATGGGCGGCTACCTGTGCTTTCCGGCCGGGGTGATGGCCGCGCTGCTGCGCAAGCCGCTGATGCTGGTCAACGCCGATGCGGCGCTGCTGCTGAGCAACCGCGCGCTGCTGTCGGTGGCCGATCGCATCGCCTTTGGCTTCGACGGCCCGGCGGCTCACGAGACGCGGCGCAGCGTGGTCACCGGCAATCCGGTGCGCGCGGCGATCGAAGCGCTGCCGGTGCCGGCGCAGCGCTTTGCCGATCGCACCGGGCCGCTGCGGCTGCTGGTGGTCGGTGGCAGCCTGGGCGCGCAGGCGCTCAACCGCTGCGTGCCGCAGGCGCTGGCGCTGCTGCCGGAAGCCGAGCGTCCGCAGGTGACCCACCAGACCGGCGCGGCGCAGATCGATGCGGTGCGCGCGGGCTACGGCGAGGCCGGAGTCGAGGCCGAGGTGCTGCCTTTCATCGACAACATGGCCGAGCGGCTGGCCGCGTGCGACGTGATCGTGTGCCGCGCCGGCGCCATCACCGTGAGCGAGCTGTGCGCGGCCGGCGTGGCCAGCGTGCTGGTGCCGCTGGTGGCCAGCACCACCTCGCACCAGCGCGACAACGCTCAGTGGATGGCCTCGCACGGCGCGGCGCTGCACCTGCCGCAAACCGAACTCACCCCACGCCACCTCGCCGATGTGGTGGCCGGCTTCACGCGCGACGCGCTGCTCGCCATGGCCACGCAGGCACGCGCGCTGGCCCGGCCCAAGGCGGCCGAGCGCGTGGCCGATGAACTCGAAAGGCTGGTGCTGGCATGAAGCACGCCGTCAAGCACATTCACTTTGTGGGGGTTGGAGGCGCCGGCATGAGCGGCATCGCCGAGATCCTGCACAACCTGGGCTACACCGTGTCGGGCTCGGACTCGAGCGACAGCGCCACGGTACGCCGGCTGGCCTCGCTGGGCATCACGGTGCACGTGGGGCACAGCGCCGACCACATCGCCGGCGCCGATGCGGTGGTCACCTCGACCGCGGTGGGTGCGAGCAACCCCGAAGTGACCGCAGCACGCGCCAGGCGCGTGCCGGTGGTGCCGCGCGCGGTGATGCTGGCCGAGCTGATGCGCCTGAAAAAGGGCATCGCGATCGCCGGCACGCACGGCAAGACCACCACCACCAGCCTGGTCACCAGCGTGCTGGCCGAAGCCGGACTGGACCCGACCTTCGTGATCGGTGGGCGGCTCAATGCGGCAGGCGCCAACTCGCGCCTGGGTTCGGGCGACCACATCGTGGTCGAGGCCGACGAGTCGGATGCGTCGTTCCTCAACCTGCTGCCGGTGATGGCGGTGGTGACCAACATCGACGCCGACCACATGGACACGTACGGCCACGACTTCGCGCGGCTCAAGCACGCGTTCGTCGAGTTCGTGCACCGCATGCCGTTCTATGGCGCGGCCATCGTGTGCAGCGACGACGCCGGCGTGCGCTCGATCATGCCGATGCTGTCGCGCCCGGTGGTCACCTACGGCTTCGGTGAAGACGCCATGGTGCGCGCGGTCCACGTGCAGGCCAACGCCGGGCGCATGAACTTCACCGTGCAGCGGCGCAACGGCGTGGTGATGCCCGATCTCGACATCACGCTCAACTTGCCGGGCGACCACAACGTGCTCAACGCGCTGGCCGCGATCGCCGTGGCCACCGAGCTCGAGCTGAGCGACGCCGCGATGGTCAATGGCTTGGCTGAATTCCGCGGCGTTGGCCGGCGCTTCCAGCGTTATGGCGAGGTGCCGATCAACCCGGCGGATGCGTCGGCCGGTCAGTTCACGCTGATCGACGACTACGGCCATCACCCGGTCGAGATGGCCGCCACGCTGGCCGCCGCGCGCGGAGCCTTCCCGGGGCGCCGCCTGGTGCTGGCCTTCCAGCCGCACCGGTTCTCGCGCACGCGCGACTGCTTCGAGGATTTCGTCAAGGTGATCGGCAGCGCCGACGCCGTGCTGCTCACCGAGGTCTACGCCGCCGGTGAGGCACCCATCGTTGCCGCCGACGGCCGCGCCCTGGCCCGCGCGCTGCGCGTGGCCGGCAAGGTCGACCCGGTGTTCGTCGATGACGTCGCCGAGCTGCCGCAGGCCATCGCCGACCACGTCAGGGCCGGCGATGTGGTGGTGTCGATGGGGGCGGGGTCGATCGGCCATGTGCCCGCGCAAGTGCTCGAGTTGAAACAGGCGGAGGCCTCACGATGAATCTGGATCTGTCCACCCTGGGCCAGGTCGCCGCGTCCGATCTGGGCAAGGTCGCCGTGCTGCTCGGAGGCACCTCGGCCGAGCGCGAGATTTCGCTGATGTCGGGTGGTGGCGTGCTGGCTGCGCTGCAATCGCTGGGCGTCGATGCCATCGGCTTCGATCCGGCCGAGCGCGATCTGGCGGAGCTCAAGCGCGAAGGCGTGGCGCGCTGCTTCATCGCGCTGCACGGCCGCCACGGCGAAGACGGCACCGTGCAAGGCGCGCTCGAGATGCTGGGCATCGCCTACACCGGCTCGGGCGTGATGGCCTCGGCGGTGGCGATGGACAAGGTCATGACCAAGCGGCTGTGGCTCGCCGAGGGCCTGCCCACGCCGCGTCATGTGTGGATCGAACCCGGGGCGCTACAAGACGACTCGGTGGTCAACCGGCTGCGGTGCGTGGCCGCCGAGCTGGGGCTGCCGCTGATCGTGAAGCCGCCGCGAGAAGGCTCGTCGATCGGCGTGACCAAGGTCTCTCGCGAGGGCGATGTCGACCAGCACCTGCTCGATGCGGTCACGCTGGCCGCGCGCTACGACGCCGACGTGCTGTGCGAGGAGTTCATCGCCGGCGAGGAAGTCACCTGTCCGGTGCTCGGCGAAGGTGCCAGCGCCCGTGCGCTGCCGGTGGTGCGCATCCGCGCGCCCGAAGGTGCCTACGACTACCAGAACAAGTACTTCACCGACGCTGTCACCTATCAGTGCCCGAGCGGCCTGCCCGAGGCCGAAGAGCGCGAGATCCAGCGCCTGGCCGTGGCGTCCTACCGCGCGCTGGGCTGCCGCGGCTGGGGTCGCGCCGATCTGATGATCCGCGCGAGCGACCGCAAGCCGTTCCTGCTCGAGATGAACACCTCGCCGGGCATGACCTCGCATTCGCTGGTGCCGATGTCGGCGCGCGCGGCGGGCCTGCCCTACGACCAGCTGTGCCTGCTGATCGCCAGCCAGGCGCGACTCGACGCCGCGCCCCGCCGCAATCCGTCGGCCGCCTGAACGCCAGCCACACCCCATGACCACCGGCACCACCTTCATCCGCTCGCACGCCGCCCGTCAGGCCGTGGCGGAGCCGGTGTTGCCCGATGACGTGCGCTGGATGCACAACACCTCGAACCTGCTGTTCGCGCTGGCCGGCGTGCTGTTCGCGGCGATGGCGCTGCTGTGGTGTGTGCGCCAGCCGGTGTTCGCGTTGCGCTCGATCCGCATCGACGGCGACATGACGCGCAACAGCGTGGCCACCATCCGTGTCAATGCGGTACCCCAGCTGCGCGGCAACTTCTTCAGCACCGACTTGCAGGCCGATCAGCGTGCCTTCGAATCGGTGCCGTGGGTGCGCCGTGCGGTGGTGCAGCGCGTGTGGCCCCACCGGCTCGCGGTGCACCTGGAAGAGCACCGCGCGGTGGCGGTGTGGACCCGAGCGGACAGCAGCGACCGGCTGGTCAACACGCTGGGTGAGGTGTTCGAGGCCAACGTGGGCGACGTCGAAGACGACAACCTGCCCGAGCTCGAAGGCCCCGAGGGCAGCTCGGTGGCGATGCTCGACATGCTCGCGCGGCTGCAGGCGTTGTTCGTGCGGCGCGAGTGGCGCATCGACGCGCTGCGCCTGTCGAGCCGCCTGTCATGGCGCGCCGAGTTCGACAACGGTGCGGTGATCGAACTCGGTCGCGGCAGCGACGACGAGGTGATCGCGCGCACCCGGCGCTTCATCGCCACCGTGGGCCAGGTGCCGCAGCCGTACCGGCGCCCCATCGAATACGCCGATCTGCGTCACCGCGACGGCTATGCGTTGCGGCTGCAAGGCGTCACGACCACCCCGCCCCCGGGCACGGACAACAGACATTGATCGAGAGGACCGCATGGCCAAGGAAATGAAAGATCTCGTGGTGGGGCTGGACATCGGCACCGCCAAGGTGATGGTGGTGGTGGCCGAACTGCTGCCCGGCGGCGAGCTGCGCGTGGCCGGTCTGGGCAGCGCACCGGCCCATGGCTTGAAGCGCGGCGTGGTGGTCAACATCGACGCCACCGTGCAGAGCATCCAGCAAGCGCTCAAGGAGGCCGAAATGATGGCCGACTGCAAGATCACGCGGGTCTACACGGGCATCACCGGCGGCCACATCCGCGGGCAGAACTCCACCGGCATGGTGATCGTGCGCGACAAGGAGGTCACCCAGGTCGACGTGGCGCGCGTGGTCGAAACCGCCAAGGCGATCAACATCCCCAACGACCAGCGGCTGCTGCTCGTCGAGCCCCAGGAGTTCGTGATCGACGGCCACGAGGTCAAGGAGCCGATCGGAATGAGCGGCGGGCGGCTCGAGGTCAAGGTGCACATCGTGACCGGCGCGCAAGCGGCGGCTGAGAATATCGTGAAGTGCGTGCGCCGCTGCGGCCTGGAGGTCGATCAGCTGGTGCTCAACCCGAGCGCCAGCAGCCACGCGGTGCTCACCGAGGACGAAAAAGACCTGGGCGTGGCGCTGGTGGACATTGGCGCGGGCACCACCGACGTGTCGATCTTCACCGACGGAGCGATTCGCCACACCGCGGTGATCCCGATCGCCGGCGACCTGATCACCAGCGACATCGCGATGGCGCTGCGCACGCCGACCAAGGACGCCGAGGAGATCAAGGTCGAGTTCGGCGTGGCCAAGCAGCTGCTGGCCGACCCGAGCGAACAACTCGAGGTGCCCGGTCTGGGCGACCGCGCCCCGCGCATGCTCAGCCGCCAGGCGCTGGCCGGCGTGATCGAGCCGCGCGTCGAGGAGATCTATTCGCTGGTGCACCAGGTGATCCGCGAGAGCGGCTACGAAGAGCTGCTGTCGTCGGGCATCGTGATCTGCGGCGGCGCAGCACTCATGCCGGGCATGGTCGAGCTCGGCGAAGACATCTTCCTCAAGCCCGTGCGCAAGGGCATCCCGCTGTACCGCGGGGCGCTGCACGACATGGTCGCCAACACCCGCTCGGCCACCGTGATGGGCCTGCTCGAAGAAGGCCGAATGGCCCGCACGCGCGGCCTGCGCGCGTCGGCCCAGGCCGGTTCGGTCAAGTCGATCATGGGCCGCGCCCGCGACTGGTTCCTCGGCAATTTCTGATCCTGATTCCGTTAGACCTGCAGTACTCGCTAGTCCCCAAAGTAACCGCCAGACCCACAAGAACTTTCATCCTTAACCTCTCGGCAACTGCACACAAGCACTGGAGCAACACATGGCCATCGAAATGATCGAAGAATTTGACCTCGGCACCCAGATCAAGGTGATCGGCGTCGGCGGCGGCGGCAGCAACGCCGTCGAGCACATGATCACGCAGGGTGTTCAAGGCGTCGAATTCGTCTGCGCCAACACCGACGCGCAATCGCTCAACCGCTCGGCCGCGCACCAGCTGATCCAGCTGGGCAGCACCGGTCTGGGCGCTGGCGCCAAACCTGAAATGGGCAAGTCCGCCGCGCTCGAGGCCGAGCACCGCATCCGCGAAGCCATCGATGGCGCGCACATGCTGTTCATCACCGCCGGCATGGGCGGCGGCACCGGCACCGGCGCGGCCCCCGTGATCGCGCGCATCGCCAAGGAAATGGGCATCCTGACCGTGGGCGTGGTGACCAAGCCGTTCGACTTCGAGGGCAACCGCCGCATGAAGGCCGCCGACCAGGGTCTGGCAGAGCTTGAAGCCAATGTCGACTCGCTGATCGTGGTGCTCAATGAAAAGCTGCTCGACGTGCTGGGCGACGACATCACCCAGGACCAGGC
>NCFZ01000224.1 GCA_002281415.1 Burkholderiales bacterium 28-67-8
ATCCGAAGGGCTGGTGCAGATCCACCCGCGGCTGCTCGAGCACGTGAGCTTCGGGCAGCTCAACTTGTGCCAGCCGATCGAAGACATCGGCCCGTTCGACGTGATCTTCCTGCGCAACGTGCTGATCTACTTCGACGCGACGACCAAGCGCGACGTGGTCGACCGCGTGCTCACGCAGTTGCGCCCGGGCGGGTTGTTCTTCATCGGCACCGCCGAGGGCCGCATCCCGTGCAAGACGCCGCTGCAAACGCTGGCGCCAGGCGCCTTTCGCAAGGCGGCGGCATGAGTCGTTTGCGCGTGCCCGCCGCGGCCACCACGCGCCGCGTGCAGGTGCTGCATCCGGGTGACGTGGCCTGTGCCGACAGCGGCGACCGGCTCGAAACCCTGCTCGGCTCGTGCGTGGCGATCGTGATGACCGACCCGCGGCGCACGATCGGCGCGATGTGCCACATCGTGCACTCCAGCTTGCCGGTGGCGGGCATGCCCCACACCACCGCCTACGCCGACAAGGCGCTCGACACGATGTACGCGCAGCTGCGCGCACGCGGCATCAACCCGCTGCTGTGCGAGGCCTGGGTCTACGGCGGCGGCAACATGTTTCCCGACCAGTTCACCACGTCGCACGTGGGTGATCAAAACGCCAACTGGGCGCTCGATGCGCTCGCTCACGATGGTGTGCGGGTGTTGTTTCACGATCTGGGTGGCAGCGCCTACCGGCGCCTGGGCTGGACCGTCGGTCCCGACGCGCCCGAGGTGAGCGCGGTACCCGTTTGAGGAGTCGCCATGGCGATCAAGGTTTATGTGGTCGACGATTCGGCCGTGGTGCGTCAAACGCTGATGCATCTGCTCCAGGGTGACCCTGAAATCGAACTGATGGGCAGCGCGCCCAACCCGCTTATCGCCGGCCCGGTGATCCGCAAGAACCGCCCCGACGTGCTGCTGCTCGACATCGAGATGCCGGGCATGGATGGCCTCACGTTCTTGCGTCAGGTGATGGACGAGTCGCCCATCCCCACGGTGATCTGCTCGACGCTGACCACCGACGGCAGCCGCATGGCGCTCGAGGCCTTGTCGGCCGGTGCGGTCGCGGTGGTGGCCAAGCCACGGTTGGGGCTCAAGCAGTTTCTGGAAGACTCGCGGCGCGAGTTGCTGCAAACGCTCAAGACCGCGGCGCGTTCGCGCCCGCGCGCCGGCATGACCGCACCGCGCGCCGCCGGCGGTGCCACAGCCGCCGCACCGCGCCCGCCGATCGCCGGGCTGCATGCGCTGTCGGTCAACAAGCCGGTGGTGATCGGCAGCTCGACCGGTGGCACGCAAGCCCTCGAGTTGGTGCTGACGTCGCTGCCCGGCGACAGCCCCGGCATCGCCATCGTGCAGCACATGCCCGAGAAATTCACCGCCATGTACGCGCAGCGCCTGGACGGCATATGCGAGATGAACATCCGCGAGGCCAAGGATGGCGACCGCCTCGAGCGCGGCGTGGTGCTGATCGCCCCGGGCGGCAAGCACATGCAGTTGCGCAAGGCCGGCGGTCAGTATTTCGCCGTGGTGGCCGACGGTCCGCCGGTCAACCGCCACAAGCCGTCGGTCGACGTGCTGTTTCGTTCGGCGGCCGAATGTGCGGGCAAGGATCTGCTCGCGCTCATCCTCACCGGCATGGGCGACGACGGCGCGCGCGGCATGAAGCTGCTGCACGACAAGGGCGCACGCACCATCGCGCAAAACGAGGAAACCTGCGTCGTGTTTGGCATGCCCAAGGAGGCCATCAAGCTCGGCGCCATCGACGAAATCCTGCCGCTTTCGCAGATGGCTTCATCGATTCGCGCGTTTGATGCCCGCGGTTGAGGGTTTTCGCCCTGAAGGGGCAAATTTTGCTGATACCGTGTCGTCAATCGTCTGAATTGCACGGCCCTTGTGTTGCTGCCCGGAGCTCGCTTCGGGTGCCCGGGGGTCCAATCTAGAACCGGTTGCCAGTTGAGTCGGGAAAGCTCTGATGGAGCCCTGCGGGGGCGGACTTCATCAGAACTTCCCCCGGACGCCGGCGGGTCTTGCTGCCCGTCGCCGTCCTCCAGACCGACCGGAGACCGACATGGATGTGATCAGCAATTTCGCCGCGCGCTTCGAGCGCACCCGCGAAGAAGAACTCTCGATTGAAGAGTACCTGGCCGAGTGCAAGCGCAATCGGGTGGCCTACGCCAGCGCCCCCGAACGCATGCTGCAGGCCATCGGTGAGCCGCACACCGTCGACACGCGCAA
>NCFZ01000045.1 GCA_002281415.1 Burkholderiales bacterium 28-67-8
TGGTCTCGCCGCCTTCGGCGCAGCGGCGGTCATGCTGCTCGTTCGCGCGACGCGCCATCAAGAGCCGACGCGGGACAGGGCGCTGACGCAGGACATCGTCGAACAGTCCAAGCCCTGACTGTTTTCGCGTAGCAGGCGCGCCAAGTTTGGCGCGGACCGACGACGGGCACAGGCCATGCGCCACCTTGGTCAGCTGACCCGCAGGCACCATCTCCTGGAGATGGCGATCAACGGCTGTCGTCAGGGGCTTGAGGTCTTCGCGTCGGCGTTTTGAGGACCTGCGCCGAGCCCGATTCGACATGGCTCGCCTGCACTGGCTTCCTACGATGGCCTCGGCTGGAGAAGCACTGTGGCGTCACCGGACCGGCCAAACATCAGGACGTCTCATCGAACACGCCGCGCGCCCAGTGACGAGCACACTGGCGGGCAGCAGCGCCCTTGTGCTGACTGTCATGGCCGCCGTGCTCATCGCGAAGCCATCGCAAGCCTACGGGGATGACGCTCAGTCCAGTACTTTGAGGCCGTGCTTTTCACGACGGCCAGCAGCTTGAGCGCCATGCCGCTCGGCCGTTTGGTTCCGGCCTCCCATTTCTCCACCGAGGATTCGCTGGTGTTCAGAAAGCGCGCAGCATGGTCGCCTCGTCGATGGCGCCGGCACGGTGAAGCCCCTGCGCAGCGCTGTAGATGGCCTCGAAAGCGTCACTCTTGAACTTGGCTTTACTCGTCATGGAAAAAGCTCCTGTAAATCACCTTGACTCAGTGCGGATGCCAACTCGGCATCCGTCATGCGGCCGTACCTGCGCTGCAGGGTGCAGCCCTTACCTCGACAAATGACTTGATACCTGCGGCAGGCAGAGCGTTACTGGTGTACCGCCGCGAAGGTCGCGGTGGACACCAGGAGAAGCGCGATGAAGGCAGATACAACAGGCTCGAAGGTCACAGGGATCAAGGCCACGGTCACGAAGGCCAAACCCAAACCAAAGGTAGAAGTACCGACGTTACCGATGACGGCTGCGAAGGCTACTGGACGCCACCCCACGGCGGCCCACAAGGTGGTCGGGGCCGCTGTATCACCCCCGGTTCCCAAGCCTGCGCGACGCAGCCGTACCCAAGTCACTGCATCGCCGCCCGTCCTCCCCTCGCATCCCATTGAAGCAGCAAGCACCAGCAAGCAGTCTCGCTTGATCTCGCTGCTGCGCGCCTCATCGGGCGCCACACTCAAACAGATGATGGCGCTCACCGGCTGGCAAGCGCACACGGTGCGCGGTGCGATCAGCGGGGTGCTGCGCAAGCGGCTAGGGCTGAACGTGGTGTGCGAGGGTGCTTCTGGATCAGGTGCGCGCTGCTACCGCATCGTGGCTGCCGCGGCATGACGGTGGCCGACTCTCTAGCCGAGTTGGCAGCGATGGAGCGCTCGGGCCTGGTCGAGCGCTGGGCTGAGGTGTTCGGCCACCCTTCCCCGCTGCGTGCCCGGGTCACCTTGCTGCGCGGCGCCTTGGCTTGGCGCATCCAGCTGCAAGCCCAGGCTGGCGCGGGCCGAGCTGATGGGCTGATTCGCGGGCTGCGCCGCTCGCTGGCTTGTGCGGCACCTGCGGTGTCGCTCGCACCAGGCACCCGGCTGCTGCGCGAATGGCAGGGTCACACGCACCATGTGACGGTGGTGGCCGACGGGTTCGAGTACTCGGGCCAGACATGGCGCAGCCTCACGGCGATCTCCCGTGCGATCACGGGAACCTCGTGGTCGGGGCCACGGTTCTTCGGGCTGCGCTCGTGAATTCGAAGGTGGTGCTGCCGTGTGCGATCTATACACGCAAGTCATCCGAAGAGGGTCTGGAGCAAGGCTTCAATTCACTGGATGCACAGCGCGAAGCGTGTGAGGCCTACATCCTGAGTCAGAAGACACAGGGCTGGGTATCGATGGGGGCGTATGACGACGGGGGCTTCTCTGGGGGCAATGTGGAACGCCCGGGTCTGCAGCGGTTGCTGGGGGATGTGGCCTCGGGTCGTGTGCGCATCGTGGTGGTCTACAAGGTGGACCTGCTGACCCGCTCGCTGGCGGACTTCGCGAAGATGGTCGAGCTCTTCGACGCGCACGAGGTGTCGTTCGTGTCGGTGACGCAGGCGTTCAACACGACGAGCTCGATGGGGCGTTTGACACTCAACGTGCTGCTGTCGTTCGCGCAGTTCGAGCGCGAGGTGACGGGAGAGCGCATCCGCGACAAGATCGCTGCATCGAAGCGCAAGGGGCTGTGGATGGGTGGGGTGGCGCCACTGGGCTATGTGCCCAACGAGCGCACGCTGGCGATCGACGAGCCGCGTGCAACTCAGGTGCGCGAGATGTACCGGCTGTACCTGGAGCTTGGCGGTGTGGTGCCGCTGGTGGTGGAGCTGGCCCGGCGAGGCTGGGTGACGCCGCAGCGGGTGACACGCCGCTCGGATGCGGAAGGCGGCCGGGCATTCAGCCGCGGACACATCTACCGGATCCTGGCCAACCCGGTGTACATCGGGCAGATCGTGCACAAGGGCGCTGTGTTCGCGGGGCAGCACCCGCCCATCGTCGATGGGGCGACTTGGCAAGCGGTGCAAGAACAGATGAAGGCGAATATGCGCGTGCACCGCCGGCGGGTGAAGTCGGCCGAGCCGAGTCTGCTGACGGGGCTGGTGTTTGGTGAGTCGGGGAACCGGCTGACACCCACACACGCGAAGAAGGGATCGGTGCGGTACCGGTACTACATCGACCAGACACCGAGTGATGGCGGTGCGGCGCGGCTGCGGTTGCCAGCGCAGGAACTGGAAAGCGCGGTGATCGAGGCGGTCACGGGGTTCTTGAAGGATCGGTCCAGGGTGATGGACGCGATGGGGTCGATCGAAGCAGATGTGGCGCTGACTCGGCTGCACTCGGCGGCAGCGCTGGCGCACGATCTAGCGACTGCATCGAACTCGAAGAAGCTGGAGTTGCTGGCTCGGCTGGTGAGCAAGGTGACGGTGTTCAAGGCGTCGATCGAGATCGCGCTGAGGGTGGCGGGGCTGTGGTCAACTCAGGACGCAGCGAATTCGGGGGATGACGGGATCGCCCTGATCCGCGTGCCGGTGCAACTGAAGCGCTGCGGCATGGCGGTTCGCTTGATCGTGGGTGCGCAGGCCGAGCCAGCGGCGCGTGGTGTGGATGCGAAGTTGGTGGGCTTGATCGCGAAGGCGCACGACTGGTTTGATCGTCTGAGCTCAGGACGATGTGATGGCGTTCAGGCTCTCGCGCTTGAAGAGCAGATCTCGGGCTCGTATGTGACGCGGGTGATGTATCTGGCGTTTCTGGCACCCGATCTGGTGCAGCGCATCGTGCACGGGGATCATCCGCTGGACCTGACGGCCGATCGGCTGATGGACATGGTGCCGCTGCCCGAGGCTTGGGACGCTCAGCGGGTGCTGCTGGGCATGAGTGGCTGAGTGCGGAAGGTCCGATCACTGGTCGATCCAAGGCCCGCATCAGCGGGCCTTGTCGTTCCTGAGCCAGCGCCTCCAGGGCTATCGGTACCGCCGCAAACAGCGGCAGAGAGTGCCCACGGCAATGGCGACCATCTGCCTCGAAAGAAGGCCAGTGATGCTCGACCAGAGACCGCGCCACCGCCCGCAGGCCCGCGGTGTGCGGGGCTCGGACAAAAAAAGAGCCCTTCACGGGGAAGGGCTCTGTCTGACTGGAGGAGAGGGAGGGATTCGAACCCTCGGAACCTTACGGTTCGCCTGATTTCGAGTCAGGTACATTCGACCACTCTGCCACCTCTCCAGCATTCTTGAATGCTGCCGGTTGGTCGAAACCGGCACCACGCATTCTATCGCAGGGTCATGCGACGCAGGACCTGGCGTTCACGGTTTCAACACCTCAAGCCCGCCCATGTAAGGCCGCAGCGCGGCCGGCACGTTGATCGAACCATCGGCGTTTTGATGGTTTTCGAGCACCGCTACCAAGGCGCGCCCCACCGCCACGCCCGACCCGTTGAGGGTGTGCAAGAGCTCGTTCTTGCCCTGCGCGGTCTTGTAGCGTGACTGCATGCGGCGAGACTGGAAGGTGTCGCAGTTCGAGCACGAGCTGATCTCGCGGTAGGTGTTTTGCGCAGGCACCCAGACCTCGAGGTCGTAAGTCTTGCTCGACGCAAACCCCATGTCGCCACTGCACAGCAGCAGCACGCGGTAGGCCAGCCCCAGGCGCTGCAGCACGGTCTCGGCCTGACGCACCATTTCTTCGAGCGCGGCTTCGCTGTGGTCGGGGTGAACGATCTGCACCATCTCGACCTTGTCGAACTGATGCTGGCGGATCAACCCGCGCGTGTCGCGCCCGGCGCTGCCGGCTTCGGAACGAAAGCACGGGCTGTGCGCGGTGAGCTTGATGGGCAGCTGGTCGAGGCCGAGCACCTGGCCGCGCACGCTGTTGGTCAGCGAGATTTCCGAGGTGGAGATGAGGTACTGCTCGGGCTGGGTGACATCGCCACCGCGCGTGACCCAGAACATGTCTTCCTTGAACTTGGGCAGCTGGCCGGTGCCTTCGAGCACATCGCGGTTGACGATGTACGGCGTGTAGCACTCGGTGTAGCCGTGCTCCTCGGTGTGCAGGTCGATCATGAACTGAGCCAGTGCGCGGTGCAGCCTCGCCACCGGCCCGCGCAGGAAGCTGAAGCGCGAGCCTGACAGGGTCGCACCCAGATCGAAATCGAGGCCCAGCGGCGCGCCCAGATCGACGTGATCGCGCGGCGTGAAGTCGAAACTCGGCAGCGTGCCCCAGCGGCGCACTTCGGCGTTGGCGGTCTCGTCGGCGCCCACCGGCACGCTGTCGTGCGGCATGTTGGGCAGCGCCATCAGCAGCTGCGACAGCTCGCTCTGGATGGCCTCGAGCCGCTCGGCCGAGGCCTTGAGTTGATCGCCCAGACCACCGACTTGCGCCATCAGCGCCGTGGTGTCTTCGCCGCGGCCCTTGAACGCTCCGATCTGCTTGGACAGGCTGTTGCGCTGGGCCTGCATTTCCTCGGTGCGCGTTTGCAGCGTCTTGCGCTCGGTCTCGAGCGACTGGAATCGTTCGATGTCCAGAAAGGGCTGCGGCGACTTGCGCTTTTCGAGGCTGGCAATGACGCTGGCGAGGTCTTTGCGCAGCAGGCTGATGTCGAGCATGGCGGTGCGGTCGAAGCGGGTCGACCGAGGTGATGGGATGAGCGCGGAATTGTAGGCAGCGCCCTTGGCGCGGCCGGGGCGTGCCAGCCGGATCAGCCGGCCTGGTTCATCGACTTGTCACCCAGCCCCATGGGCAGCGGAAAGTGAACGGTCTCGAGCACGCCGGGCGTGCTGCGCACCGACACCGCGCCCAGCGCGCGCAGCCGCTCGATCACCTGGGTCACCAGGATCTCGGGCGCCGACGCTCCGGCGGTCAGCCCGACGCGGGTCTTGCCGACAAACCACTCGGGCTGCAGGTCTTCAGGCGAATCAACCATGTAGGCGTCGGTGCCCAGTCGCTCGGCCACCTCGCGCAGTCGGTTGCTGTTGGAACTGCTCAGGCTGCCCACCACCACCACCACGTCGACGTTGGGCGCCATCACCTTGACGGCATCCTGGCGGTTCTGGGTGGCGTAGCAGATGTCTTGCTGCTTGGGCTCGCGCACGTTCGGGAAGCGGCGCTTCACGGCAGCCAGGATCTCGGCCGCGTCGTCCACCGACAAGGTGGTCTGCGTCACCACGGCCAGCGGCGTGTCGGCCGACACCTGCATGCGTTCGACATCGGCCACGCCCTCGACGAGGTGAATGCCTTCGGTGAGCTGGCCGATGGTGCCTTCGACTTCGGGGTGGCCCTTGTGGCCGATCATGATGAAGTCGTAGCCTTCCTTCCGCAGCTTGGCCATCTCGACGTGGACCTTGGTGACCAGCGGGCAGGTGGCGTCAAACACGTTGAAGCCGCGCTCGGTGGCCTCGGTGCGGATCGCCTTGGACACGCCGTGGGCACTGAAGATCAGCGTGGCGCCGGGCGGCACGTCGGCCAGGTCCTCGATGAAGATGGCGCCCTTGGTCTTGAGGTCGTTGACCACGTAGGTGTTGTGCACGATCTCGTGGCGCACGTAGATCGGCGCGCCGAACTTGGTGAGCGCACGCTCGACGATCTCGATGGCGCGGTCCACGCCGGCGCAAAAGCCGCGCGGCTCGGCCAGCAACACTTCCTGAACTCGAACATTGGCGGTCATCACAACACCCCGATGAGCTGCACTTCGAAGGTCACCGGCTGGCCGGCCAGCGGGTGGTTGAAGTCGAACAGCACCCAATCGTCGGCCACCTCGCGCACCACGCCGGCATAGGCGCTCTGGCCGTCGGGTGTGGGGAACTGCACCACGTCGCCGTCGCGGTAGGGCTCTTCGGGGGCACCGAGCTCATCGAGCAGGCGGTGCTTCACGCGCTGCATCAGATCGGGGTTGCGCGGGCCGAAGGCTTCGCCGGCAGCCAGCTCGAAGGTGATGCGCGTGCCTTCGGCCAGACCGATCAGACGCGCTTCCATCGCCGGGGCCAATTCGCCGCCGCCGATCGACAGCGTGGCCGGCTTGTCGTTGAAGGTGTTGATGATGTCGGCGCCGTCTGGGCCGGCCAGGCGGTAGTGCAACGTGAGGAAAGACCCCGTCAGGACTGTGTTCAAGGGCGCGCCCGGTTGGATAGACTGGTCGCAATTTTACGAGCGGGCTCGGCACGACGGCGTCTCATGGTGCTCAAGGACATCCCAGCGGCTGCCAGGCCGCGCGAAAAGCTGCTGGCAATGGGCCCTGCCGCGCTGGCCGATGCCGAATTGGTCGCCCTGCTGCTGCGCACCGGGCTGCCGGGGCTGTCGGTGCTGCAACTCGCGCAGCAACTGCTCGACGCCTTCGACGGGCTGGGCGGCTTGCTGCAAGCCAGCGCCAGCGATCTCAAGCGCATCAAGGGTCTCGGCCCGGCCAAGCGCGCCGAGATCACCGCCGTGATGGAACTGGCGCGGCGCTCGCTGGCGCAAGAGCTGGCCGAGCGAGCGGTCCTGACGTCACCCCAGCAGGTCAAGGATTTCTTGCGCCTGAAGCTGGCGCATCTGGGGCACGAGGTGTTTGCCGTGCTGTTTCTCAACGCGCAGCACCAGCTGGTGGAACTGGAAGAAATGTTTCGCGGCACGCTCACGCAGACCAGCGTCTACCCGCGCGAGGTGGTCAAGCGCGCGCTCGAGCTGCAAGCCAGCGCGGTGATCCTGGCGCACAACCACCCGTCGGGCGTGGCCGAACCGTCACGCGCCGACGAGTACCTGACGCAAACGCTCAAGGCCGCGCTGCAGCTGGTCGACGTGCGGGTGCTCGATCATCTGGTGGTGGGGCGTGCGGGCGTGGTGTCCTTCGCCGAACGGGGGTTGCTGTGAGAGCGCTGCGCAGCATGAGCGATCTGCAGGTCGTCAAGAAGACGTTGGCAGAGCGGGCCGCTGCGGCCGCAAGGCTGGCCGCCGAGGCGCGCGCTGCCGCCGCGCGCGAGCAGCGCGAGCGCGATCTCTTCGCGCTCACCGTGGGCCCGGTGCAGCCGCTGCGCTGCGGCGCCACCGAGCCGGTGATGCGGTCGCAAGCCGAGCCACTGCCCCGGCAGCGCGAGCTCGACGAGGCCGCGGTGCTGCGCGAGGCGATCTCCGACGAGTTCGACGTGGAGTCGCTGCTCGAGACCGATGATGCGTTGTCGTACCGGCGCGAAGGCGTCGGGCCCGAGGTCGTTCGCAAGCTGCGCCGCGGCGTGTGGTCGATCCAGGCACAGCTCGATCTGCACGGCTCAAGGCGTGATGAGGCACGCGAGCAGCTCGGTGCGTTCCTGCGTGATTCGGTGCGCCAGGGTCTGCGCTGCGTTCGCGTGGTCCACGGCAAGGGCAACGGGTCGCCGGGGCGCGAGCCGGTGCTCAAGTCCAAGGTCAAGACCTGGCTGGTTCAAAAAGACGAGGTGATGGCGTTTGCGCAGGCGCGTGCGGCCGATGGCGGCCACGGTGCGGTGCTGGTGCTGTTGCGCTCGAGCGAGCCGCAGGCAGCATCGCCACGCGCTGTCCGTGAGCCACGCGCACCGCGCAGGATCCGGCCTGCGCCGGCCTGACGAATGCGGGCCCGGCGAATGCCGATCAGGCCAGCAACTTGCCGGCCAGCAAGCCGATGGCCTTGGATGCAACGCAACCCGGTATCGACTCGACCAGCAACTGGCGCCTGAGCACCGCCTCGCGCACCGCCGGGTCAGTCGGCAGTTCGCCGATCAGTTCGAGCTTGAGGTCACCGCCTGCGCTCAGCGTGGGGGACACGAAGCGGTCGACCACCTGCTGCAGCTGGCCACGGATCGCACGCCCCTCGCCGGGACGTGAAACCTGGTTGACGATCAACTTGATGTGTCGACGACCTTGCTGCGTGGCCAGCACCTTGATGGTGGCGTAGGCATCGGTGAGCGAAGTGGGCTCGGGCGTGGCCACCACCAGCACCTCGTCGGCCAGCGACACCGCGAACAGCACCACATCGGAGATGCCTGCGCCGGTGTCGATCAGGATGACGTCGAAGCGCGGCTTCATCTTCTCGACGATGGCCAGCAACTGCTCGCGCACATCGTTGGTCAGCCGCGAATACTCGACCAGGCCGGACCCCGCGAGCAGCACCGAAAAGCCGCCCGAGGTCGGCACGAGGGCCGACTCGAGATCGGCCTTGCCTTCGAACACGTCGTGCAAGGTGACCTTGGAATGCAGGTTCAGGACGACGTCGAGATTGGCCAACCCCAGGTCAGCGTCGAGTACCAGCACGCGCTGACCCCGGCGCGTCAATGCGGCGGCGAGATTGGCCGACACCATGGTCTTGCCCACACCGCCCTTGCCGCTGGTCACGGCCATCGTGCGCGCCAGACGTGCCGGGGCGTGTGCGCCGGTTCGGCCGACGGGTGCGTTCGCAGTGCTCATTCGGAATCCTGCAACTGGGTGCTGTCGAAGAGCATGCTCTTTTCTTCGGCACTGACTTGGTAGACGGCCGCATGCTCGAGGCAAGCCCGGTTGCGGCCTTCACTCTTGGCGCGGTAAAGCTGGCGGTCGGCGCGCTCGACCCAGATCAACGGCGATGAGCGCACCCACTGGGGCGCGAAGGCGCCACCGATGCTGACCGTGGCCCGCACATCGACGCCGGGCGCCACATGGACCACCTGTTGCTCGACCTGGGCGCGGATGCGTTCAGCCACCGCGTGCCCAAAGGCCGGCGCGCAGTTCGGCAAGATGATCACGAACTCTTCGCCGCCAAAGCGCGCCACGGTGTCCATGGGGCGCACGCAATGCTGCAAGGCGGCAGCGACCGACTTGATCACCAGATCACCCGCCGAGTGCCCGTGGGTGTCATTGACCTGCTTGAACAGATCGATGTCGGCCAGCAGCACCAGCGCCGGTTCGCCGGAGCGGGCCACCCGGTCGACTTCGCGAGCGAGCGTCGACTCAAACTGCCGCCGGTTGGCCAGCCCGGTGAGCGGATCACGGCTGGACAGGTCACACAGCGCATCCAACACCGCCTGCAGCCACCGCACCGAGCCGGGCTCGGCATCGGGGGGCAGCTCTCTCCCGGCTTGCTGAAGCAACTGCAAAGCCATCTGCAGTTGGAGCTCGTCCCTGGGTTCGGCGAATGACATGTGTTTGGGGTTTGGCGGGCGCGGAGGGCGGTTTGAGTCTAGCGGCGCGGATGGTCCCGATCGGGTCAAACAGCCCCAAAAAAACAGGTCAGTTCACCGCCAGCCGGTGCGATCTTCGACCTCAAGCGGCGCGATACCAAACCGATAACAGGGATGAACCCTGAAAGGTCTGGACCAGACGACCGCCTGGTCGGCCTCTCGAGTTGATCGGAGAGATTGACGATGTCTGCTGTGATGAGTAGCAGTTCTTCCAGCCGAACCAGTGCGTCGGCTGCGTCGATGGAGCACGACCTGGCGTTCGACCGGGGCGACTTCGACCGCGTGCGCGGTCTGATCTACCAGCGTGCCGGCATCAGCCTGGGCGATGGCAAGCAGGCCATGGTCTACAGCCGCCTGTCGCGCCGGCTGCGCGACACCGGTCACGGCTCGTTCGCGAGCTACCTGAAGTGGCTGGAGCACGAATCCGGCGAAGCCGCTGCCGTCGAATGGCAAGAATTCGTCAACTGCCTGACGACCAACCTGACCTCGTTTTTCCGTGAAGACCACCACTTCGTGGCGCTGGTGGACGACCTGCGTGCACGCGCCAAATCGGGCGGCGGCCTGCGCATCTGGTGCAGCGCAGCCTCGACGGGCGAAGAGCCCTATTCGATCGCCATGACCGTGACCGAGGCGCTCGGTGCCAACCACGGCGTGAAAATGCTCGCCAGCGACATCGACACGCAGGTGCTCACCAAGGCCAGGCTGGGGGTGTACCCGCAGGACTCCCGCGGGCTCACGCCGCAGCGGCTGCACCAGCACTTCCTGCGCGGCAAGGGCCCGCAAGAAGGCTTCATCCGCGTCAAGCCCGAACTGGCGCGCATGATTGAATTCCGGGCGGTGAACCTGATGGACTCGCGCTGGTCACTCGGTGAGCCGTTCGACATCGTGTTCTGCCGCAACGTGATGATCTACTTCGACGCCGCCACGCAGCTCAAGGTGCTCGAAAAGATGCACGCCTGCATGAAGCCGGGCTCGCTGCTCTATGTCGGTCACTCGGAGAACTTCACCGAGGCGAAGCACCTGTTTCGCCTGCGCGGCAAGACGATCTACGAGCGCGTCTGAGCACTCGCTGCGCAGCGCGTTCCGGACACCCTGACACCCACCCAAGGCTGCGACAAGACATGGCTTTCACCCCTGGCACCAGCAGCACTTCCTGGGGAGCCCTGTCCCGGCCGGCTCCCCTGACCGGATCGGCCCCCTTGGCCGACTCGATCACGACCATCTCGCAAGGTGCTGCGGCACCGGGCTCGCGGCTGGCCAAGCTGCGAGCGCAAGCGCCCAAGCCCGGCCAGGCCTCGTTTTTCTTCTACGACGCTCATTTCAAGAGCGATGCGGTCAAGGTGCTGCCCGGCGAGTACTACGTCGACAACCAGGATCTGCTCATCATGACGACCCTGGGTTCGTGCATCGCCGCGTGCCTGTGGGACCGCAATGCCCGCGTGGGCGGCATGAACCACTTCATGCTGCCCGATGGCGTGGGCGACTCGGGTCGCTACGGCTCGTATGCGATGGAACTGCTGATCAACGAAATGCTCAAGGGAGGCGCGAACCGCTCGACCATGGAGGCCAAGGTGTTCGGCGGCGGCCAGGTGGTCAGCGGCATGACGACGATGAACGTGGGCGAGCGCAACACGACCTTCGTGCTCGACTACCTGAAGACCGAGCGCATTCCCGTGCTGTCGAAGGACGTGCTCGACATCTACCCGCGCAAGGTCTGTTTCCTGCCTGCCAGCGGCAAGGCGATGGTGAAGCGCCTGGCGCCCACGAACACCGAAGCGCTGCTGGTACAAGAACGCATGGCCACCGAACGGGCGCTCAAGTCGAGCAGTTCCGGCGGATCGGTGGACCTCTTTTAAGTCGGGCGCATGCACGACGTTTTTCCGATCACCTGAACAAGCAACATGGCCAAGACACGTGTGGTGGTGGTGGACGACTCTGCGCTGGTGCGCAGCCTGCTCGCCGAAATCATCAACCGGCAACCCGACATGGAATGCGTGGGCGCCGCCGCCGATCCGCTGATCGCCCGCGAGATGATCCGCGAACTCAACCCTGACGTAATCACGCTCGATGTCGAAATGCCGCGCATGGACGGCATCGATTTCCTCGGCAAGCTGATGCGGCTGCGGCCGATGCCGGTGGTGATGGTCTCGACGCTGACCGAGCGCGGCGCCGATGTCACGATGCGCGCGCTCGAACTCGGCGCCGTCGACTTCGTGGCCAAGCCCAAGATCGGTGTGGCCGATGGGTTGAAGCTGCTCGCGCAAGACATCACCGACAAGGTGCGCATCGCCTCGAAGGCGCGCATGCACCGCGCGCCACCGGCACACCAAGCCACCGCCGCGGCAGTCGCAGACAGCTCACGCCCGTCCGCACCGGCGACGGCCATCGGCCGGCTTTCCACCGAAAAGATCATCTTCATCGGCGCGAGCACTGGCGGCACCGAGGCGACCAAGGAAGTGCTGATGAACCTGCCGGCCGACTGCCCGGCCGTGGTCATCACGCAGCACATGCCGCCCGGCTTCACCAAGAGCTACGCCGCGCGCCTCAATGGCTTGTGCCGCATGAGCGTGGCCGAAGCACGCGACGGCGAGCGCATCCTGCCCGGCCATGCCTACATCGCACCGGGCGGCTTTCACCTCAGCGTCGAGCGCAGCGGCGCCAACTACATCGCCCGCGTGGTCGACAGCGAGCCGGTCAACCGCCACAAGCCGTCGGTCGAGGTGCTGTTCAAGTCGGCGGCCCGCGTCGTGGGCCCCAACGCGCTCGGTCTGATGCTCACAGGCATGGGGGCCGATGGCGCGTCTGCCATGAAGGAAATGCGCGACGCCGGCAGTTACAACCTGGCGCAAGACGAAGCCAGCTGCGTGGTGTTCGGCATGCCGCGCGAGGCGATTGCCGCGGGCGCTGCCCACGAAGTGCTGCCGCTCACGCAGATCGCCGGCAAGCTCATCGAACGCCTGCGCAGCACGAACGGCCTGTCGCAAAGCCGGGTCTGAGGCCGATCGCTCAGTCGCCGGCGGGCAGGAACAGCTCGAGCACGTCGTTGAGCAAGTCGTAGCCGCGCACGGTCGGCCGAATCCAGCCGCCATCGCGTTGCAGCCAGCCCTGGCGCACCGCTTCGTCGATCGCCGGGTGAATGCTGCTGAGCGGCAACCCGGTGCGCTCGGTGTAGCGCGCCAACTCAATGCCGTCCTTCAGCCGCAAGCCGTTGAGCATGAACTCGAACGGCAGCTGCTTGCGCGAGACCTCTTCTTGCTGCGCCACCGCATGGCCGCCCAGCGCATGCTGCATGTACTTGGCCGGATCGCGAAAACGCACCTGCCGCACCACGCGGTGGGGGTAGCTGAGCTTGCTGTGCGCGCCCGCCCCGATGCCCAGGTAATCGCCGAACTGCCAGTAGTTCAGGTTGTGCTCACAGGCATGCCCGGGCCGGGCGAACGCTGACACCTCGTAGCGCGCCAGGCCGGCCGCCTCGGCGGCCTGCACGAGGTGATCGAGCATGTCGAAGGCGATGTCCTCATCGGGCAGCGCCAGAGCACCGGACGGTGGGTGCTTGGCAAACAGCGTGTTGGGCTCGACCGTCAGGTGATAGATCGACAGGTGCGGCGGCGAGAACGACAGCGCTGTGGCCAGATCGTGCTGCAATTCGGCGAGCGTTTGCCCCGGCAGCGCGTACATCAGGTCGAGGTTGAAGGTGTCGAACGCCTCGCTCGCTTCGGCCAGCGCAGCGCGCGCCTGAGCGGCATCGTGAACTCGCCCGAGCGCGGCGAGCTTGGCGTCATCGAAGCTTTGCACGCCCACCGACAAGCGCGTGACGCCGGCCGCGCGGTAGCCGCGAAAGCGGTCGCGCTCGAAGGTGCCGGGGTTGGCCTCGAGCGTGATCTCGCAGCCGGGCTCGAGCGGCAGCAGCGCACGGATGTCGCCCAGCAACCGCTCAATGGCCGCCGGTGAAAACAGGCTCGGCGTGCCGCCGCCGATGAACACCGAATGCACGCGCCGGCCCCAGATGAACGGCAGCGCGGCTTCCAGGTCGCAGCGCAGCGCATCGAGGTAGCGCGTCTCGGGCAGATCGCCACCCGCCGAGGCCCGGTGCTCGTGCGAGTTGAAGTCGCAGTAGGGGCACTTCTTCAGGCACCACGGCAGGTGCACATACAGCGACAGCGGCGGCATCGCCGCCAGGCTCAACGTGCCGGGCCGCAGGTAGCGCGAAAGCAACTGCTGCAGGTCGATCGGCGTGGTGCCGCTCTCGTCACCAGCGATCGGGACGGCCGCAGCGATGGGGGTGATC
>NCFZ01000046.1 GCA_002281415.1 Burkholderiales bacterium 28-67-8
GGAAGAAGGGAGCGCTCGAATGGGAGTAGGCTCATTGATTAACTCCCTCCATGAGGGGGAGCCAGAGGAGTTCGCATGAACCAGCTCATTACGAACCAACACCCCATCCCCCCCGGTGCAAGCCAAGATGCGCTTTTGGGGCAGGTGCTGACGGAATTTAACGACAAAGGCTATGTCGTGGCCAATCTCGATAAGCTGGTCAATTGGGCGCGCACGGGATCGCTCTGGCCCATGACGTTCGGTCTGGCTTGCTGTGCAGTGGAAATGATGCACGCGGGCGCTGCCCGCTACGACATCGATCGCTTCGGCATGCTGTTTCGGCCCAGTCCGCGGCAAAGCGACTTGATGATCGTCGCCGGCACGCTGTGCAACAAGATGGCGCCAGCCCTTCGCAAGGTTTACGACCAGATGGCCGAGCCGCGTTGGGTTCTCAGCATGGGTTCCTGTGCCAATGGGGGTGGCTATTACCACTACAGCTATTCGGTGGTGCGTGGTTGCGACCGGATCGTGCCGGTGGATGTGTATGTGCCCGGGTGCCCGCCCACGGCCGAGGCTCTGCTGTACGGCATCTTGCAGCTGCAGACCAAGATCCGCCGTGAAAACACCATTGCTCGTTGACTGAACTTTGTTCCAGACCCCATGAGCAAACTCGACAACCTGAAACTTGCGCTGGAGACCGCGCTGGGCTCGAACGTGAGGTCGCTGGTTTGTGACCGCGAAGAGCTGACGCTCACCGTGAACGCGGCAGACTATCTGGTCGTTGCTCTGATGCTGCGAGATGACCCATCCCTGCGCTTTGAGCAGCTGATCGACCTTTGTGGTGTCGATTACTCGGCCTACCGGGACCAGGAATGCGAGGGGTTGCGTTTTTGCGTCGTTTCTCACTTGCTGTCAGTGAGTCACAACTGGCGGTTGCGGTTGAAGGTTTTCTGTTTCGATGACGAGATGCCCGCGGTTGCTTCTCTCAACGACATCTGGAGTTCGGCCAACTGGTTCGAGCGCGAGGCTTTTGACCTTTACGGCATCATCTTCGAGGGTCATCTGGACCTGCGTCGCATCCTCACTGACTACGGGTTCATCGGTCACCCGTTCCGCAAGGACTTCCCGACCTCGGGTCACGTCGAGATGCGCTACGACGCCGAGAAAAAGCGCGTGATCTACCAGCCGGTGACCATCGAGCCACGCGACATCACGCCACGGATCATCCGTGAAGACAACTACGGCGGTCTGCACTGATCCGCCCGGGTTGAGGTACTTTCATGGCTGACATCAAAAATTACACCCTGAACTTCGGGCCGCAGCATCCGGCCGCGCACGGCGTGCTTCGGCTGGTGCTTGAGCTGGACGGCGAGGTCATCCAGCGCGCTGACCCGCACATCGGTCTGCTGCATCGCGCCACCGAAAAGTTGGCGGAGAGCAAGACCTACATCCAGTCGCTGCCGTACATGGACCGGCTGGATTACGTGTCGATGATGTGTAACGAGCACGCCTATTGCCTTGCCATCGAGAAGCTGCTGGGTGTCGATGTGCCCGTGCGTGCGCAGTACATCCGCGTCATGTTCAGCGAGATCACCCGGCTGCTCAATCACCTGATGTGGCTCGGTGCCCACGGTCTGGATTGCGGCGCGATGAACATCTTCATCTACTGCTTCCGCGAGCGCGAAGACCTGTTTGACATGTACGAGGCTGCGTCGGGTGCTCGTATGCATGCGGCCTACTTCCGACCAGGCGGCGTGTACCGTGACCTGCCCGACACGATGCCTCAGTACAAGGCCTCGAAGGTGCGCAATGCGAAGGTGATGTCGGCGCTCAACGACAACCGCCACGGCACGCTGCTCGACTTCATCGACGATTTCGTCCGACGTTTTCCAAAGTGTGTCGACGACTACGAGACGCTGCTGACTGACAACCGCATCTGGAAGCAGCGCACGGTGGGCATTGGCGTGGTGACCCCAGAGCGCGCGCTCAATCTCGGGTTCTCGGGTGCTATGTTGCGAGGCTCTGGCATCGAGTGGGATCTGCGCAAGAAGCAACCCTACGATGTCTATGAGCACATGGACTTCGACGTTCCCGTGGGAGTCAATGGAGACACCTACGATCGCTATCTGGTTCGCATCGAAGAGATGCGCCAATCCAACCGGATCATCAAGCAGTGCGTGGATTGGTTGCGTGCCAATCCGGGTCCGGTGATCACCTCCAACCACAAGGTGGCGCCACCTTCTCGGGTCGACATGAAGTCGAGCATGGAGGAGTTGATCCACCACTTCAAGCTGTTCACCGAGGGCTTTCACGTGCCCGAGGGCGAGGCTTACGCGGCGGTCGAGCACCCCAAGGGTGAGTTCGGCATCTACATCGTCAGCGACGGGGCCAACAAGCCCTACCGCCTCAAGATCCGCGCGCCGGGGTTCCCGCATCTGGCGGCACTCGATGAAATGTCGCGCGGACACATGATTGCTGACGCCGTGGCGGTGATCGGCACGATGGACATCGTTTTCGGAGAAATCGACCGGTGAGCGCGCCACACGCATTTTCTGATGCCACAACCCAGCGCTTCGCGCGCGAGGTGGCCAAGTACCCCGACGACCAGCGGCAGTCGGCCGTGATGGCTTGTCTGGCCATCATTCAGCAAGAGCAGGGCCACGTATCGCCCGAAAGCGAAAGCGCGCTGGCCATCTACCTGCGCATGCCGGCGATCGCGGTGCATGAGGTCACCACGTTCTACAACATGTACAACCAGAAGCCGGTCGGGCGCTTCAAGATCAATGTCTGCACGAACCTGCCCTGCCAGTTGCGGGATGGTCAGTCTGCGCTCGAGCACCTGTGCAGTCGCCTTGCCATCGAAGAGGGCGAGACCACCGCGGACGGCTTGATCACGCTGCAGCAGAGTGAATGCTTGGGCGCTTGCGCCGATTCACCTGTGTTGCTGGTCAACGATCGGCAGATGTGCAGTTTCATGGACCATCAACGCCTCGATGCGCTGGTGGATCTCCTCAAGTCGCAAGCCGACTCGTCCCGCTGAGCAGTCCAGGGGCCCCCATGCTCGATCTTTCACAGTTTCAGTCCGACGGCGTGGCCACGTGCTTCCACGGGCGCCACATTGGCGCCCAGATTTACGCCGATCTGAACGGCAGCAATTGGCAGTTGGCCGACTACGTGTCGCGCGGCGGATATCAGGCGTTGCGCAAGATTCTCGGGGCCGACGGTGGCGAAGGAATGACGGCCGATCAGGTGATCGCCGAGGTCAAGACTTCAGCCTTGCGCGGGCGGGGTGGTGCGGGATTTCCGACGGGCCTGAAGTGGAGTTTCATGCCTCGCATGTACCCGGGTAACAAATACCTGGTGTGCAATTCCGACGAGGGCGAGCCCGGTACCTGCAAGGACCGCGACATCCTGATGTTCAACCCGCACCAGGTCATCGAAGGCATGGCGATTGCGGCTTACGCGATGGGTATCGGTACAGGCTACAACTACATCCACGGCGAAATTTTCGAGGCCTATGAGCGTTTCGAGATCGCGCTCGATCAGGCTCGGGCGGCAGGCTATCTTGGCGACAAGATCATGGGCTCGAGCTTCAACTTCCAGCTGCATGCGGCGCACGGTTTTGGCGCATACATCTGCGGCGAGGAAACGGCGCTGATCGAGTCTCTCGAAGGCAAGAAGGGCCAGCCTCGCTTCAAACCGCCGTTCCCGGCCAGTTATGGCGTGTACGGCAAGCCAACGACGATCAACAACACCGAAACCTTCGCTGCGGTGCCGTGGATCATCCGCAACGGCGGACAAAAGTACCTCGAGGTGGGCAAGCCCAACAACGGCGGCACGAAGATCTATTCGGTGTCGGGAGATGTCGAGCGTCCCGGAAATTTCGAGGTGCCCATGGGCACGCCGTTTCCTGCGCTGCTCGAACTTGCCGGCGGCGTGCGCAAGGGCCGCCAGCTGAAGGCGGTAATTCCGGGCGGTTCGTCGGCACCGGTGCTGCCGGGTGCGACGATGATGGACGTCACGATGGACTACGACAGCATCTCCAAGGCCGGCTCGATGCTTGGTTCGGGGGCTGTGATCGTGCTCGATGACAGCCGTTGCATGGTCAAGAGTTTGCTGCGTCTCAGTTATTTCTACACCCACGAGAGTTGCGGCCAGTGCACGCCTTGTCGTGAGGGCACAGGCTGGATGCACCGCATGGTCGAGCGCATCGAGAACGGCCACGGCAAGATGGAAGACATCGACATGCTGAACTCGGTGGCCGACAACATTCAGGGTCGCACCATCTGCGCGCTGGGTGACGCTGCGGCGATGCCGGTGCGCGCGATGATCAAGCACTTCCGTGATGAGTTCATTCATCACGTCGAACACAAATCCTGCATCGTTCCGGCCTATGTCTGACCGATCACAACCGATTCCAGCGCCACACCATCGTCATGATTGAAATTCAGCTTGACGGCCAGAAGGTCGAGATCGCCGAAGGCAGCATGGTGATGCATGCCGCCGACAAGGCGGGCACCTACATCCCCCACTTCTGCTATCACAAGAAACTCTCCATTGCGGCGAACTGCCGCATGTGTCTGGTCGACATCGAAAAGGCTCCCAAGCCGATGCCTGCGTGTGCCACGCCAGTGACGCAAGGCATGATCGTTCGAACCAAGAGCGACAAGGCGCTCAAGGCGCAGCAGTCGGTCATGGAGTTCCTGCTCATCAACCACCCGCTGGATTGCCCGATCTGCGACCAGGGTGGCGAGTGTCAGTTGCAGGATCTGGCGGTGGGTTACGGCGGTTCGAGTTCGCGCTATCACGAAGAAAAGCGGGTGGTGTTTCACAAGGACGTCGGCCCGCTGATTTCGATGCAGGAGATGAGCCGCTGCATCCATTGCACCCGCTGCGTGCGTTTCGGCCAGGAAGTCGCTGGCGTGATGGAACTCGGCATGATCCATCGCGGCGAGCATTCCGAAATCACGACCGTGGTCGGCGACACCATTGACTCCGAGCTGTCGGGCAACATGATCGATGTCTGCCCGGTCGGCGCACTCACCAGCAAGCCGTTTCGCTACAGCGCCCGGACGTGGGAGCTGTCGCGTCGCAAGTCGGTGTCTCCTCACGACAGCACCGGTGCCAACCTGATCGTTCAGGTCAAGGCCAACAAGGTGATGCGTGTGGTGCCGCTCGAAAACGAAGCCGTCAACGAATGCTGGATCGCCGACCGCGATCGCTTCTCGTACGAGGCTGTCAACAGCGAATTGCGCCTGACCGCTCCGATGCTCAAGCAGGGCGGCGAATGGAAGACGGTCGACTGGACGACCGCGCTGCAGTACGTGGCCAATGGCCTGGCGCAGATCAAGGCTGATCACGGTGCTCAATCCATCGGTGCGCTGGGCAGCGCGCACAGCACCGTCGAAGAACTCCACTTGCTGGGCAAGTTGGTTCGGGGTCTGGGCAGCGACAACATCGACCATCGGCTGCGTCACGCTGATTTTTCGGCCACCACCCAAGCCGACTCGCCGGCTCGCTGGCTGGGCACCTCGATCGAGTCGTTGTCTGATATGCAGCGTGTGCTGGTGGTCGGCTCGTTCCTGCGCAAGGACCATCCGCTGTTCGCTCAGCGACTGCGTCAGGCTGCGCGCAAGGGTGCCCAAATTCACAGCCTGCAGGCGGCTCACGACGACTGGCTCATGCCGGTCGCCACGAAGTTGACAGCAGAGCCCAGCGGCTGGGTGCGGGCGCTGGCCGAGGTGGCTGCTGCAGTCGCCACAACGAAGGGCGTTTCAGCGCCGGTCGACGTGGAAGTCTCACCGCGGGCCGCTGCCATCGCTGCATCGCTGCTTGGGGGTGAGCGCAAGGCAATTCTGCTGGGCAACGCCGCTGTTCAACATCCGCAGGCGTTGCAGCTGAAATCGCTCGCCAACTGGATCGGTGAGCACACGGGTGCCTGCGTGGGTGACCTCATCGAGGCCGCCAACACCGTGGGCGCTCAGTTGGTGCGCGCGCAGCCAATCTCTGGTGGACTGAATGCGGCTGGGATGCTGCAAGGCTCGCTGAAGGCTTGCCTGCTGCTCAACGTCGAACCTGCTCGCGATGCCGCCCAGCCCGCAGCTGCCGTGGCGGCCCTGCAGTCGGCCGAGATGGTCGTGGCCTTCACCTCGTTCCGCGATGCCGCACTCGACTGTGCTGATGTGCTCTTGCCCATTGCGCCATTCACTGAAACCTCGGGCACGTTCGTCAATGCCGAGGGTCGTGCCCAAAGCTTCCATGGTGTGGTCAAGCCCCTGGGCGAAACGCGTCCGGTCTGGAAGGTCTTGCGCGTTCTCGGCAATCTGCTGAATCTGCCGGGGTTCGACTTCGAAACTTCCGAGGCGGTACGTGCCGAGGCGTTGGGTGATCTGGATTCGATTCCGGCACGTTTGCACAACGTCGTGGCTCAGGCGGTGACGCTCACCGAGCCCGTCGGCGGTCTCGAACGGGTGTCCGATGTGCCGATCTACCAGACCGATGCGCTGGTGCGCCGTTCAGATGCGCTGCAGCACACGGCTGATGCCTCAGCGCCATCCGTTGGCGTTTCCACTGTCACCGCGGCGCAGATGGGGCTGGTCGATGGCGTGGTCGTGCGGGTCTCGCAGGGGCCATGGTCAGCTGTATTGCCGGTTCGCATAGACCCGACGCTCGCTACGCGTGCGGTTCGTGTGAGTGCTGGCACGGCTGCGTCGGCAACCCTTGGCGCCATGTTCGGCGCCATCACCCTCGACAAGGTCTGAGGCCGCGACATGTTCGAGACTGTCAACTCATTCGGTGTTTCGGTGCTGGGCAATGCTTGGCCGCTGGTTTACTCGCTGGTCAAGATCATCGCCCTGGTGATCCCGCTCATGCTGTGTGTCGCCTACCTCACGCTGTGGGAGCGCAAGGCGATCGGCTGGACGCAGATTCGTCCGGGCCCCAACCGGGTCGGCCCGCTAGGGCTGCTGCAGCCGATTGCGGACGCTGTCAAGTTGGTGTTCAAGGAAATCATTGTTCCCTCGGCAGCCAACAAGGGACTGTTTTTCCTCGGTCCCGTGATGACCATCATGCCGGCGCTGGCGGCCTGGGCGGTGATGCCCTTCGGTCCAGAAGCCGCGCTGGCCAACATCAACGCCGGCCTGCTGTTCCTGATGGCCATCACCTCGATGGAGGTCTACGGCGTGATCATCGCCGGCTGGGCTTCCAACTCCAAGTACGCCTTCCTGGGCGCATTGCGCGCCTCGGCTCAAATGGTGAGCTACGAGATCGCCATGGGCTTCGCCCTGGTGGTGGTGCTGATGGTCACCGGCAGCCTCAACATGACCGACGTCGTGCAGCAGCAGGGCCGAGGCACCTTCGCCGACATGGGACTGACTTTCCTCAGCTGGAACTGGCTGCCGCTGTTTCCGATTTTCGTGATCTACGTGATCGCCAGCATCGCTGAAACCAACCGCCACCCCTTCGACGTGGTCGAGGGTGAATCCGAAATCGTGGCCGGCCACATGGTCGAGTACTCGGGCATGTCGTTCGCGATGTTCTTCCTGGCCGAGTACGCCAACATCATCCTGGTTTCGGCGCTGGCTTGCGTGATGTTCCTCGGTGGCTGGATGTCGCCCATCTCTTTCTCAAGCGTCGGTCTGAGCACGCCAGACTGGATCTTGCAATCGATGTGGTTCTGGAACTGGTTCTGGCTGTTCGGCAAGACGTTCATGATTTGTACGTTGTTCCTGTGGGTGCGTGCGAGCTTTCCTCGCTACCGCTATGACCAGATCATGCGTTTGGGCTGGAAGGTCTTCATTCCGCTGACGCTGGTGTGGCTGGTCGTGGTGGGGCTGTGGATTCAGTCCCCCTGGAACATCTGGAAGTAGAGGCATCCATGTCGGCCGCAACACCCATCAAGGACTTCGTCTCCAGCTTCTTTCTGCTGGAGTTGCTCAAAGGCTTCAAGCTGACCGGGCGTCATTTCTTCCAGCGCAAGATCACGGTCCAGTTTCCGGAAGAAAAGACGCCGATGAGCCCGCGCTTTCGGGGCCTGCACGCGCTGCGTCGGTATGAAAACGGCGAAGAGCGTTGCATCGCCTGCAAGTTGTGCGAGGCGGTGTGCCCGGCAATGGCGATCACGATTGAGTCCGAAGTGCGAGACGACGGATCAAGGCGTACCACCCGCTACGACATCGACCTCACCAAGTGCATCTTTTGCGGTTTCTGCGAAGAAAGCTGCCCGGTCGACTCGATCGTCGAGACGCACATCTTCGAATACCACGGCGAAAAGCGTGGCGACCTGTACTTCACCAAGGACATGTTGCTGGCCGTCGGTGACCGCTACGAACCCGAAATCGCAGCCAACAAGGAGGCTGACGCGCGCTACCGCTGAGGACCTCGCGTTTCTCCACCATGCCGGCGAGCCGGCAAACCGGTTGCAAGTCAGACACACCCATGACCACCACTCCTGCGCTTTTCTACATCTTCTCTGCTGTGATGCTGTTCGCGGCGTTCCGCGTGATCACCGCCCGCAGCCCCGTCTACGCGGCGCTTTACCTGGTGCTGTCGTTTTTCTCGGCGTCTTGCGTGTGGATGCTGCTGAGAGCCGAGTTCCTGTCGATTGCACTCATCCTGGTTTACGTTGGGGCGGTGATGGTGCTGTTCCTGTTCGTGGTGATGATGCTTGACATCAACACCGACACTCTTCGCGAAGGCTTCTGGAAGCACGCGCCAGTGGCTGGCCTGGTGGGGCTGATCATTGCGCTGGAGATGGCCGCAGTGTTGATTCCTGGATTCAACCTGCGCAGTGCGCCAGCGCCTGACCTCGATGACGTGAAGCTCGGTAACACCAAGTTGCTGGGAATCGAGATCTACACGCAGTACCTGTACCCGCTGGAAATCGCGGCGGTGCTGTTGTTGGTGGCCATCATTGCTGCCATCGCACTCACCCTGCGTCAGCGCAAGGACTCGAAGTACACCAACCCGTCCGAGCAGGTCAAAGCCCGCAAGGCCGACCGTGTGCGGCTGGTGAAGATGCAGCCCACAGTCGAATTGCCTGACCCCGTCCCCACTCCAGGAGAACAGCCTTGAGCGCCCTGAACCTGGGCCCCATCACGCTGGGGCACTTTCTTTCGGTCGGCGCCATCTTGTTCGCGCTGTCGGTGATCGGCATCTTCCTCAACCGCAAGAACCTGATCGTGCTGCTGATGGCGATCGAGTTGATGCTGCTGGCGGTCAACCTCAACTTTGTCGCCTTCTCGCATTACCTTGGCGACATGGCAGGTCAGGTGTTTGTCTTCTTCATCCTCACGGTGGCCGCCGCCGAATCCGCCATCGGTCTGGCCATCCTGGTGGTGCTGTTTCGCAATCGCGCCACCATCAACGTCGACGAACTCGACAGCCTCAAAGGCTGATCGGCCTTTCGCAGCCAGAACACCATGTCCGCACAACTTTCTCAAAACCTGCTGCTGGCAGTGCCTTTGGCGCCGCTGGTTGGTGCCATTGCAGCCGGCCTGTTTGGCAAGCTGATCGGACGCCAAGGCGCCCACTCGGTCACCATCCTCGGGGTGTTCATCGCCTTCGTCCTGTCGGCGCTGACCTTGAAGGACGTCGTGCTCGATGGCGCGCGATACAACGCCACTGTCTACGAGTGGATGGTTCTCGGCGGCCTGAAGATGGAGGTGGGTTTCCTGATCGACGGGCTCACCGCGATGATGATGTGCGTGGTGACCTTCGTGTCGCTGATGGTGCACATCTACACCATTGGCTACATGGCTGAGGAAGATGGCTACCAGCGCTTCTTCAGCTACATCTCGCTGTTCACCTTCTCGATGTTGATGCTCGTGATGAGCAACAACATGCTGCAGTTGTTCTTCGGCTGGGAAGCGGTGGGGCTGGTGTCGTATCTGCTGATTGGTTTTTATTACACCAAGCCGTCGGCCATCGCAGCCAACATGAAGGCGTTCCTGGTCAACCGGGTGGGTGACTTCGGGTT
This sequence comes from Burkholderiales bacterium 28-67-8, assembly GCA_002281415.1. Classification (GTDB taxonomy): domain Bacteria; phylum Pseudomonadota; class Gammaproteobacteria; order Burkholderiales; family Burkholderiaceae_C; genus PBB1. The sequence goes on from NCFZ01000046.1 coordinate 9,956, forward strand.
CATCCTCGGTATCGGACTGGTGGTGGCCTATGCCGGAACGCTCAACTACGCCGAGGCCTTCGCCAAGGCCGATCAACTCGCCCCACTGACCTTGCCCGGCACCGACTGGATGCTGGTCACGGTGATCAGCATCTGCCTGTTCATCGGCGCCATGGGCAAGAGTGCGCAGTTCCCGTTGCACGTGTGGCTGCCCGATTCGATGGAGGGCCCGACGCCGATCTCTGCGCTGATCCACGCGGCCACGATGGTCACGGCCGGCATCTTCATGGTCACGCGGATGTCGCCGATCTTCGAGTTGTCAGACACGGCACTCAGCTTCGTGATGGTCATCGGCGCGATCACGGCGCTGTTCATGGGCTTTCTGGGGATCATCCAGAACGACATCAAGCGCGTGGTGGCCTACTCGACGCTGTCGCAACTGGGCTACATGACGGTGGCACTTGGCGCTTCGGCTTATTCGGTGGCGGTGTTCCACCTGATGACGCACGCATTCTTCAAGGCCTTGCTGTTCCTGGGTGCCGGCTCGGTGATCATCGGCATGCACCACGATCAGGACATCCGCAACATGGGCGGCCTGCGCAAGTACATGCCCATCACCTGGATCACATCGCTGCTCGGCTCGCTGGCCCTGATCGGCACGCCGCTGTTCTCGGGGTTCTACTCCAAGGACAGCATCATCGAGGCGGTTCACGCGAGCCACCTGTGGGGTTCGGGCTTCGCCTACTTCGCCGTGATCGCGGGGGTCTTCGTTACCGCCTTTTACTCATTCCGGATGTATTTCATCGTCTTCCATGGCAAGGAAAACTTCCGTCACAAGCCGTTCCCGGGCGAGCATGACCACCACGCAGAAGCCGACGATCACGGTCACGGTCACGAGGCCGCCCACGCCAAGACTGATGATCATGGGCACACCGACGATCACGCACATGCTCACGAGCCGCATGAATCGCCGTGGGTGGTGACGCTGCCGCTGGTGCTGCTGGCCATTCCTTCGGTGCTGATCGGCTACTTCACCATCGAGCCCATGCTCTACGGTGGCCTCTTCAAAGACTCGATCTTCATCAATGCCGAGCACCACCCGGCCATGGAAGAACTGGCCCAGGAGTTTCACGGTGCCCTCGCCATGGCGCTTCATGGATTGAGCAGCCTGCCGTTCTGGCTGGCGTTCTTGGGCGTGGCGGTGTCTTTCGTTTTTTACCGGCTCAAGCCGGAGATTCCTGCCGCCATCGGCCGGGCCTTGTCGCCGCTGGTGCGTGTGCTCGAGAACAAGTACTACATGGACTGGTTCAACGAATACATCCTCGCCGCAGGCGCACGTCTTTTGGGGCGTGGGCTGTGGAAGGGCGGTGACGTGGCCTTCATTGACGGTGCGCTCGTCAACGGGTCAGCCCGACTGGTCGGTGGTTTGTCGTCGGTGGTGAGGCTGGTGCAAACCGGGTATCTCTACTGGTATGCGCTGGTGATGATTTTGGGTCTGATCGGACTGATGACCTGGCAGCTGTGGCCCTATCTGGGCGGCTCGGTAGGGCGCTGAGCGCCGCCGGCACGGAGAACAAGAACATGGGTTTGTTGAGTCTGGCTATTTGGTTGCCGATCCTGTCGGGCGCGGTGCTGCTCGCGATCGGCCGCGATGAACAAGCGGGTGCGGCCCGCTGGTTCGCACTGATCGCGTCAATCGCCTCTTTCGTCGTCACGCTGCCGTTGATCACCGGCTTCGACGTCGGCACGGCGCAGATGCAGTTTGTCGAAAGCCTCGCCTGGATCGACCGCTTCAATGTGCGCTACCACCTCGGCGTCGACGGCATCTCGGTGTGGTTTGTCCTGCTCACGTCATTCATCACGGTCATCGTGGTGGTGGCTGGTTGGGAGGTCATCACCGAGCGCGTCAACCAGTACATGGGTGCATTCCTGATCCTCTCCGGGATCATGATCGGAGTGTTCTGCGCGCTCGACGGGCTGTTGTTCTACGTGTTCTTCGAGGCAACGCTGATTCCGATGTACATCATCATCGGCGTGTGGGGTGGGCCGAAGCGCGTTTACGCGGCGTTCAAGTTCTTCTTGTACACGTTGGCCGGCTCCTTGTTGATGCTGGTGGCCCTGATGTACTTGTATTTCAAGTCGGGCGGCAGTTTCGACCTGCTGACGTGGCACAAACTGCCGCTACCGATGTCCGCGCAAACGCTGCTGTTCTTCGCGTTTTTCGCGGCCTTCGCCGTCAAGGTTCCGATGTGGCCGGTTCACACCTGGTTGCCCGATGCGCACGTTGAGGCGCCCACCGGAGGTTCGGTGGTGCTGGCGGCCATCATGCTCAAGCTCGGCGGCTACGGCTTCCTGCGCTTTTCGCTGCCTATCACTCCAGACGCCACGCACCAGTGGGCGTGGGTCGTGATCTCGCTGTCGCTGATTGCCGTGATCTACATCGGGCTGGTGGCGCTGGTGCAGCAGGACATGAAAAAGCTGGTCGCTTATTCGTCAATCGCGCACATGGGTTTTGCGACTCTGGGTTTCTTCCTCTTCAACGAACTCGGCATGTCGGGCGCGCTGGTGCAGATGGTGTCGCACGGCTTCGTGTCGGGCGCGATGTTCCTGTGCATCGGCGTCCTCTATGACCGAGTTCATTCCCGCGAGATCGCCAGCTACGGCGGCGTGGTCAACACCATGCCGACCTTCACCGCATTCGCTGTCTTCTTCGCCATGGCCAATTGCGGCCTGCCTGCCACCGCCGGGTTCGTGGGCGAGTGGATGGTCATTCTGGGTGCCGTGCAGGTCAATTTGTGGCTGGGCGCGCTGGCTGCCACCGCGCTGGTGTTCGGCGCGGCCTACACCTTGTGGATGGTCAAGCGGGTTTACTTCGGTCCGGTGGCCAACCACCACGTGGCTGAGTTGACCGACCTGAACGCCCGCGAAGTGCTCATCATGACCGTGCTGGCTGTTGCCGTGCTGTGGATGGGCCTGTACCCCAAACCGTTCACCGACGTGATGCACGTGTCGGTGACCGAACTGCTGAAGCACGTGGCCGTGTCGAAGCTCAACTGATGACCGCCCGACACCTGATGGTTGCTGCGTGCTCGGAGCCCACCCCATGAACGAGATGAACTGGCCCGCTGTCTATCCCGAAATCTTCCTGCTGCTGGCGGCTTGCGTCGTGGCGCTCGTCGACCTGTGGTCCACCGACCCGAAGCGCCGCCTGACCTACTGGCTCACGCAGGGCTCGCTGGCGGTGGTAGCACTGATGTACCTGTCGCAGTACGACGACGGTCTGTCCGTCTACGCCATGCAGCGCATGGTGGTGGCCGACCCCATGGGCAACCTGCTGGCCTTCTTTGCCAGCGTGGCAGTGATGATTTCGCTGGCCTACGCGCGGCCCTATGCCGAGAGCCGGGATCTGCTCAAGGGCGAGTTGTTCACGCTGAGCATGTTCTCGCTGCTGGGCATCTGCGTGATGGTCTCGGCGAACAACTTCCTGGTGGTGTACCTCGGTCTCGAATTGATGAGCCTGTCGCTCTATGCGCTGACCGCCATGCGCCGCGACAGCCTTAACGCCACCGAAGCGGCCATGAAGTATTTCGTGCTCGGCGCGCTGGCCAGCGGCTTCCTGCTCTACGGCATGTCGATGATGTACGGCGCGACCGGCTCGCTCGACATTGGCGAAGTCTTCAAGGCCATCGGCACGGGGCAGATCAACAAGGCCGTCCTGGTTTTCGGTCTGGTGTTCGTGGTGGCCGGTCTGGCCTTCAAGCTCGGCGCGGTGCCGTTCCACATGTGGGTGCCTGACGTGTACCAGGGCGCACCCACGGCGATCACGTTGCTGATCGGTGGCGCACCCAAGCTGGCCGCCTTCGCCATCACCATGCGCTTGCTGGTCGAGGGCATGTCCGGCATGGCCGAGCAGTGGCAGCAGATGCTGGTGGTGCTGGCCATCGGCTCGATGGCGATCGGCAACCTGTCGGCCATCGCTCAGAGCAACCTCAAGCGCATGCTACACGCTGTCGGCGGCCAATGGCTACAGCTCGGCGATGTTCTACATCGTCACCTACGTGCTGACCACGCTGGGCACGTTCGGCATCGTCATGCTGCTGTCGCGCCAGGGCTTCGAGGCCGAGAACATCGATGACCTCAAGGGGTTGTCGCGCCGCAGTCCTTGGTACGCCGGCGTGATGGCGATCCTGATGTTTTCGCTGGCCGGCTTGCCGCCCACGGTGGGTTTCTATGCCAAGTTCAGCGTGCTGCAAGCCATCGTGGTGACCAACGTCACCGGCTACATCGTGCTGGCCGTGGCCGCGGTCGTGTTCTCGTTGATCGGCGCGTTCTACTATCTGCGTCTGGTCAAGGTCATGTACTTCGACGAGCCTGTCGATACTGCACCCATCGTTGCCTCCAACGAGGTCAAGACGCTGCTGTCGCTCAATGGCGCTGCCGTTCTGCTGTTCGGTCTGTTCCCAGGTGGCCTGATGGCGCTGTGCGTGAACGCGATCGGCAAGGCCCTCACGACTTGATCGTGGTGCGATGAAGGCGTCCTGGTGAGCGCGCGCGACGACCGCCCGCTCGATCCCGACGCTCACTCTGCGGTTGATGCGCACCTGCGCGAAGAGTTCGTCGAGTCGCAGCAGGTCTATCGCGGTCGCTTCCTGGATGTGCGCCGTGATGAGGTGAGGCTGCCCGACGGCAGCGCTGCGCATCGCGAATACATCGTGCACCCGGGCGCGGTGATGATCGTGCCGATCCTCGATGACGGTCGTCTGATCGTCGAGCGCCAGTACCGATACCCCGTCGCCAGGGTGATGCTCGAATTTCCGGCCGGCAAGCTTGAATTCGGCGAGCCTCCGCTCGAATGCGCCATGCGCGAACTCGCCGAAGAAACCGGCTACCGCGCCACCGAATGGGCGCGTGCCGGCATCCTGCACAACGCCATCGCCTATTCGACCGAAGGCATCGAGATCTGGTTTGCGCGCGGTTTGTCGCTGGGCGAGCGCGCACTCGATGTCGGCGAGTTCGTCGATGTCGACACCACCACGCTCGAGTCGCTGGAAGACGCAGCCCAAAAGGGTTCGCTCACCGACGTCAAGACGCTGGTCGGCCTGCTGTGGCTGCGCCACTGGCGCGAAGGCCGCTGGAGCGTGTCCTGGACCACACCTGAGCCCCTGCCGGCCGGACCTTGATCCACCCATGAAGGTCTTGAATCTGTGCTGCTCGGCACAGCACCGCTACGAGGGCTGGTTTGGCTCGGAAGCCGATTACCTCGCGCAGATCGAGAAGAACCTGGTCGCCTGCCCGTTGTGCGGCGACACGCAGGTGCAACGATTGCCCTCCGCGCCGCACGTGCTCACGTCGCACTCGCGCGCGGCAACGCCCGAGCGCGAGTCGGCCGGAGCCGCTGTGGCCACTTCAACCCGCAGCGCCAGTGACGGGGGTGCGGCCAACCCGAGTGAGCCGACAGACAGGCAAGCCGCGCATGCACCGCCGATGGATCCGCAAGCCTTGCAGGCCGCCTGGATGCATGCGGTGCAGCACGTGATCGACCACACCGATGACGTCGGATCGCGCTTTGCCGAAGAGGCCCGTCGCATGCACTACGGCGAAGCCGAAGAGCGCCCGATCCGGGGTCAGGCCACCCCCGTCGAGGCGCGGTCGTTGCGCGAGGAAGGCATCGAGATCGCTTCGCTGCCCATGCCTGCCGCCATGAAGGGGCCGGTGCAGTAGGCTGCACCCGGCTCTCGCCGGGTTATCAGACTGAGGTGGCGGTGGCGGCAGCGTGGGCCTTGTACAGGCGCCAGCGCACGTGCACCGCACAGGCGGCGAACAGGCTCACGCACAGTGCCACCTCGACACCGGCCAGCACCGCGCTCAGGCCGCGGTCGCCGCTGGCGCGAATGACGCCCTCGATGAAGTACAGCCAGATCATCAGGCTCACCCAGCGATAGGTGTACATGCGGTTCTTCAGCAGGCCGACCAACGGCACCGCCAGTGGCAGCACCTTGAGCACCAGCGTGCGGTTGCCCGTGGGTGCCAGCACCAGCTCCCAGGCCAGCCCCAGAACGATCAGTCCGAGCAGGCTGCCCACCGCGACGGCGCGCGTCCAGACCACCATGGATGGCGTTGCATTGAGGGTGTCGGTGGGCGAAGCGGGCGCAGTGCCGGCCGCGGGCGAGGTGGGCGTGGGGTGGGAACTCATCACTGGCATCATAGCCAGCGATGGATGCCCCCCCAAGCCCTCACGTCACCAGACTCGAAGCGTGGCGCCAGCGCCTGGCAGACGCCCTGGTCGTGCTGCGAACCTGGCCGTGGATCGACACCGCGCGCACGCTGCGGCAGCGCTTTCGCGAAGACCATCTGGGCCTCACCGCCGGCAGCCTGACCTTCACCACGCTGATCTCGGTGGTGCCGCTGTTCACCGTGATGCTTGCCATTTTCTCGGCGTTTCCGATGTTCGCGACATTCCAGGACGACCTCGAGAAGTACCTCATGCAAGCGCTGGTGCCCACGGGCATCGCCAAGCCGGTGCTGGCGTCGCTCACGCAGTTCTCGGGCAAGGCCAAGCAGCTCGGCGCGGTCGGCCTGATCGTGCTGGTGGGCACCGCGCTGACGTTGATGCTCACCATCGACCGCACGCTCAACGCCATCTGGCGTGTTCGCATCGCCCGGCCCATTGCGCAGCGCGTGCTGGTGTACTGGGCCGCCGCCACCCTCGGGCCGCTGCTGCTGGGGGTGAGCATGAGCATCACCTCGTACCTGATTTCGGCATCGCGCGGCTTTGTCAGTGCGTTGCCGGGCGGCGTGAGCGTGCTGCTGCTGCTGGTCGAGTTCACGCTGCAGTGGTTGGGCATGGCCGCCTTGTTCCGTCATGTGCCCAACACCCACGTGCGCTGGGCGCATGCGCTGGCGGGCGGCTTTTTCGTGGCGCTGGGGTTCGACCTGGCCAAGCGGCTGCTCGGCTGGTACCTGCATCAGGTGCCGACGTACTCGACCATCTACGGCGCGTTCGCGACGGTGCCGATCTTTCTGATTTGGTTGTATCTGGGCTGGGTCATCGTGCTGCTCGGTGCGGTGATTGCCGCCTATGCGCCCACGCTGCGCTTGCGCGTGGTGCCGCGCTCCCACCTGCCGGGACATCGATTCGAGCTCACGGTGGCAGTCTTGCGCGCGCTGGCTGCCGCGCGCGGCGCGCCCGAACGGGGGCTTGACTCGCACCAGCTGGCCAGCGCGCTCAACACCGACCCGCTGCACGTCGAGCCTGCGCTTGACGCCCTGGTGGAGCTCGACTGGGTGGGGCGGCTCGAGGAGTCTGGCTCGGCTCGCCATGTGCTGCTGTGCGACCCCGATCAGACCCCCGCGCAGCCGCTGCTGGCCGCGTGCCTGCTCGATCCCTCGCCCATGCTGGCCGCGTTCTGGCGGCGAGCCAACTTTCACCTCATGACGGTGCGCGACCTGATCGTTCCATGAACCCGCAGCACTCGGGTGCTGACGGCGTGGCAAAGCCGATACGCCGTTGCTGTGCTCAACGTCCGCGCGGGCCTTTGCGTCTATATTGCTCCGTTCCCCAGCTCGCATGAGGAGATCCCCCATGAATGTCACCCAGATCCTGGCCGCCAAGGGCGGAACGCTCTACACCGTCAAGCCTGACACCTCGTTGTCCGAGGCGTTGCACACCATGGCCGAGAAGGACATCGGCTCGCTTGTGGTGATGGAGCATGGCGATCTGGTTGGCGTGCTGTCATTTCGCGAGGTGATCCAGGCCATCGTGCGCAATGGCGGCAGCGTCGGCACGCTGAGCGTGCGCTCGGTCATGGACGATCACCCGCTGACGTGCACCCCCGACACCGCCATCGACGAGGTGCGCCGCATGATGCTCGTGCACCACGCGCGCTACCTGCCCGTGATGAGCCAGCGCACGCTGATGGGCGTGATCTCGTTCTACGACGTCGCCAAGGCCGTGGTGGACGCGCAGGACTTCGAGAACCGCATGCTCAAGGCCTACATCCGCGACTGGCCTGCCAATCAGCCGCAGGGCGACGCCGCTGCCATCAAGGAAGCCCCGGCTCCGTGAGCCGCTGACACCGGGCGCAGCGCCCGACAGCAGGCGTGCCTGAGCGCCACGCCCCGTCCCGATTCATCCGTTTCCTGAAAGCCCAGAGCCATGTCCGGCAGCACCCTCGGTCACCTGTTTTGCGTCACCAATTTCGGCGAGTCGCACGGTCCGGCCATCGGTTGCGTGATCGATGGTTGCCCACCCGGCATGCTGCTCAGCGAGGCCGACATCCAGCCTGAGCTCGATCGCCGCCGCCCCGGCACCAGCCGCCACGTCACCCAGCGCAACGAGACCGACACGGTCGAGATCCTCTCGGGTGTCTACGAGGGCCGTACCACCGGCACGCCGATCTGCCTGCTGATCCGCAACACCGACCAGCGCAGCAAGGACTACGGCAACATCGTCCAGACCTTTCGCCCCGGCCACGCCGACTACACCTACTGGCACAAGTACGGGCTGCGCGATCCGCGCGGTGGCGGACGCTCGTCGGCTCGCATGACCGCACCGATGGTGGGTGCCGCCGCGGTGGCGAAGAAGTGGCTGCGCGAGCACCACGGCGTCAGCTTCGTGGGCCACATGTCGCAGCTCGGCGAGATCGCCATCCCGTTCGAGTCGCTCGACCACATCCCGAACAACCCGTTCTTTGCCGCCAACGTCAGCGACATCGCGCGGCTCGAGTCCTACATGGACGACTTGCGCAAGGCCGGCGATTCATGCGGCGCGCGCATCGAGGTGGCTGCACGCGGCGTGCCGGTGGGTTGGGGCGAGCCGCTGTTCGACAAGCTCGATGCCGACATCGCCCACGCGATGATGGGCATCAACGCGGTCAAGGGCGTGGAGATCGGCGCCGGCTTTGCCAGCACCGCCCAGCGCGGCACCACCCACGGCGATGCACTCACGCCTGAGGGGTTTGCGGGCAACAACGCCGGCGGCGTGCTGGGCGGCATTTCCACCGGCCAGGACATCACCGTGGCCATTGCCATCAAGCCCACCAGCTCGATACGCAGCCCGCGCCCGTCCATCGACCTCGAAGGCCAGCCGGCCACGGTGGAAACCTTTGGCCGCCACGATCCCTGCGTGGGCATCCGCGCCACGCCGATCGCCGAAGCCATGCTCGCGCTGGTGCTGATGGACCACGCCTTGCGCCACCGCGCGCAATGCGGCGATGTGTCGGTGCCCACGCCGCGCATCGCGGCGGCACAACCGCGCTGAGTCGGCGAGGCTGCGGCCCCCTCAGGCGCCGCAGTGCCGGTTCAGATCGAGGCCTGCGCCGTGTGGATCGACTCGCGCACAACCGGGTAGATGTGCTGGTTCCAGCGCCGCCCGCTGAACACGCCGTAGTGGCCCACGCCGGCTTGCACGTAGTGGGTCTTGAGGTAATCGCGCAGGCCCGTGCACAGGTCATGCGCCGCGAGCGTTTGACCCACCGCGCAGATGTCGTCGCGCTCGCCTTCCACGGTGAGCAGCGCGGTGCGCCGGATCGCCGCAGGCTTGACCAGCCGGTCGCGGAATGTCAGCGTGCCCTTGGGCAAGTCGTATTCCTGGAACACCGATTTCACCGTCTCGAGATAGAACTCGGCCGGCAGGTCGGCGACGGCGAAATACTCTTCGTAGAAGGTGCGCGTGGTCTCGACCTTCTCGAGCCCTTCGGGTTCGTGGGCTTGCAGCAGCTGGTACATCTCCTTGAAGGAGTTGACGTGGCGGTCCTTGTTCATGCTCATGAACGCGGCCAGCTGCACGAAGCCCGGATAGACGCGGCGCGCCGCACCCGGATAGCGCCAGGGCACCCGGCCGATCAGGTTCGACTCAAACCATTCGATGGGCTTGGTGACGGCGAGCTGGTTGACCGATGTCGGGCTGATGCGGCAATCGATGGGACCGGCCATCAGCGTGAGGCTGGCCGGCGTGGCCGGGTGGCGATCTTCGGACATCAGCGCGGTGGCGGCCAGTGCCGACACGCACGGCTGGCAGATCGCCATCAGGTGCGAGCCCGGGCCCATCACCGTCAGAAAATCCATGATGTGCTCGGTGTACTCGTCCAGACCGAAGCGCCCGGCTGACAGCGGCACGTCGCGTGCGTTGTGCCAATCGGTGATGTAGACGTCGTGGTCGGCCAACATGGTGCGCACGGTTTCGCGCAGCAGGGTCGCGAAATGCCCCGACATGGGGGCCACGATCAGCACCTTGGGGTCGGTCTTGCGTGCGGCGCCCGCCTTCTTGAAGTGCAGCAGCGTCGCAAACGGCGTGCTGTGGGCGGCCACCTCGGTGATCGCCACCGGGTCGGCCGAGCCGGTCACGTCCGCCTGGTCGATGCCGAAAGGGCGCCGCCTGTGAGTGATCTCGCTCAGGCCGAACACCTCCCAGGCCGCAGCCAGCTTGCGTGTGGGCTCCCACCGGCTCCAGGCGTGGCTGTCGTCTTTCAGCGAAGGCAGCAACGCCTTGGTGAAGTTGCGCATCGGCCACAGCAGATCGGCTTGCGCCTGATAGGCCTCGTACATCATCCACTGTCCCCAGGATTTAGGCATGGGCTCTCTCTTGCAACTCCTGCGCCAGCGTGCCGGCGTCTACTGGTCAACCCGCATTGGCACAGCGCTTGCGATCGCCTTTCGCATTGAAAAGCGTCGGAGACTCACCCACCATGGCCACTGCCCCCAAGACCCCCCCGCGCAGCAAGCCTGCGCCGTCCGCCAAGCGGGCCGCGCCGCGGACGGTCAAGGCGCCCGCCGAAGCCAGCATCACCCTGAGCAGCAAGACGTACTCGTCGTGGTCGCTGCGCGGCTGGCTGATGGCGAAACTGGCCGGTCTGTCATTCGATGAGGTGATGGTGTCGATCGACGACGCCAACGCCCGCAAGGAAATCCTGCTGCTGTCGCCCTCGATTCTGGTGCCTTGCCTGACGCATGGCGACATCAAGGTGTGGGACACGCTGGCCATCGGCGAATACCTCAACGAGATCAAGCCCGACGCCGGCCTGCTGCCGGCCGACGCCGTGGCCCGCGCGCACTGCCGGGCCATCTGCGGCGAGATGCATTCGGGCTTCAGCAGCCTGCGGTCGGCGCTGCCGATGAACCTCAAGGGCGACTTCCCGGGCCACAAGGTGTGGGCGCGTGCACTCGGCGACATCGAGCGCATCACCGCCATCTGGCAGGAGTGCATCACCCGCTATGGCGGCCCGTTCCTGTTTGGCGCCAAGCCCTGCATCGCCGATGCGATGTATGCGCCGGTCGCCACGCGCTTCCTGACGTACCACGTCAAGATCGACCGCACCAGCGCCGCCTACTGCCAGCAGATCATGGCCATGCCCGAGATGAAGGCCTGGGTGGCGGCGGCCCGCCTTGAGAAAGACGACATGGAAGAGTTCGACATGGAGTTCTGAGCCGGCGCACCGCCGATGTGGCTGCGGGGGAACCCGCTCGCGAGCCATGCTTTCATGAGAGATGATTCGGCCCTTCCCACACGTCCCGGGAATGGCCGCGGATCACCCCGCTGATCGCATGAATCGCCAGCGCCCCGGGTGACAGACTGATGCCCATGGACGCCTCTCCCGTAACGGGACTCATCTTGACCGGCGGCGGTGCGCGCGCGGCCTACCAGGTCGGTGTGCTCAAGGCAGTTGCCCGCATCCGGCGCAACTGCGACGGCCCGACAGGCAACCCCTTTGACGTGATCGCCGGCACCTCGGCCGGTGCCATCAACGCGGCCACGCTCGCCTGTCGTGCCGACAACTTCGATGAGGCACTGGCCACGCTGGTCGACACTTGGTCCGACTTCAGCGTCGATCAGGTCTACCGCTCCGATTCGTTTGGCGTGGTGCAAACCGGCGCGCGCTGGCTCACCATGCTGTCGATCGGCTGGGTGCTGGCCAAGTGGCGGCATGCCCGCCCGCGCTCGTTCCTCGACAACAGCCCGCTGCGCGAACTGCTCACCAAGCTGGTGCCGGTCGAGCGGCTGCAAGACGTGATGAGCCAGGGCCACCTGAAGGCGCTGGCGGTGTCAGCCTCGGGCTACGGCTCGGGGCTGCACGTGACCTTCTACGACGACCAGGCCGGCGTGCAGCCCTGGAACCGCTCGCAGCGCATTGCGATGCGCCAGACGATCACCATCGAGCACCTGATGGCCTCGTCGGCGATCCCGTTCGTCTTTCCGGCCGTGGCGCTCGGGCCGGATGGCGGGCGCGAGTTCTTCGGCGACGGTTCCATGCGCCAGTCGGCGCCGATCTCGCCGGCGGTGCATCTGGGCGCCCAGCGCATCCTGGTCATCGGTGCAGGGCGCCTGCACGAGCCGATGGTTCCCACCGAAACGCGCGCCGGTGCGGCCGAATACCCCAATCTGGCGCAAATCGCCGGCCATGCGCTGTCGAGCATCTTTCTCGATGCGCTGGCGGTCGACATCGAACGCCTGCAGCGCATCAACAAGACGCTGTCGCTGCTGCCACCCGAAGTGCGCGGGCGCAGTGAATTGCGCCCGATCGAGGTGCTGGTCATCGCCCCCAGCCAGCGGCTCGACGACATCGCGGCGCGCCATCTGCAAAGCCTGCCGGCGGCCATACGCGCGTTGCTGCGCGGCGTGGGCGTGTCGGGGCAGGGCGTGCAGGCGCGCGGCGCCGCGCTCGCCAGCTACCTGCTGTTCGAAGCGCCCTTCACCCGCGAACTGATGGCGCTGGGCGAATCCGACACCCTGCTGCGCAGCGACGAGGTGGCGCGGTTCTTCGGCTGGGACCGCCGCGGCAAGCGGCGATCAGATGCCTCGCCCGGCGGCGAGTGCGACGCCAGCGGCATCTTGCAGGGCAACTTCTTTTCGACGCAGGGGGCGACTCACTGAGCGCTTGATCCGCCTGGCGACAGCAGCGCGAGCACCCGCCTGAGAAAGGGCAACCGGTCGAGCGGCTTGGTGAGGTAGTCGACGACGCCTTGCTCCACGACCTGTGCCACGTCTTTCGGCATCGCGCTGGCCGACAGCACCACCACGCGCAACGCCTGGGTGTTCGGATCTGAGCGCAAGTGGGTCAGGAACTCCATGCCGCCCATGTCGGGCAGGTGCATGTCGAGCAGGATCAGGTCGGGTTGTCCGGCCTGCGCCATGGCCAGGCCCGAGGCACCGTCTTCGGCTTGCAGCAGCGTGACACGCGGCCACATCTCGAACATCTGCTCGAGCAGGATCTGGTTGATCGGGTTGTCCTCGACCGACAGCACCACGCCGCACGGGTCGGCCGCCTCGAGTCGCTGCTGGGCAGCGTGAACCGGTGCCGGCGCCGGTGCGGCAACCACGCCCGCGGCCAGCGGCAAGACCATGCAAGCCCGCGTGCCTTGCCCGGGCTCGCTGTCCATCGTCAGGCGGCCTTGCATCAGCTCGATCAGCTGCCTCGTCACCACCAGCCCGATGCCCGTGCCCTCGATGCCCGAGTGCTCGCGGCCCAGCCGGTTGAAGGGCTGGAAAAGCTCGGTCTGCTGCTGCGGCGTCATGCCGATACCCGTATCCGCCACGCAGACCTCGACCTCGGTCGCGTGGGTGGTGACCTCGAGCGTCACCGAGCCACCCGGTTTGTTGTACTTGATGGCGTTGGACATCAGGTTGGTCAGCACCTGACGCAAGCGGTTGGGGTCGGCCAGCACCGAAGGCAGCGCCACGTCGGCCGGTGGTGCCAGCAGGCTCACGCCGGCGCGCTCGGCGATCGGTGTCACCAGGTTGGCGGCTTGCTGCAAGGCGGTGGCCAGCGGAACCACCACCTGTTCCACGCGGCAGCGGCCCGACTCGATGCCCACCAGATCGAGCATGTCGTCGACCAGCGCGAGCAGGTGCTGCCCGGCGCTGTTGATGTGACCGACCTGGGTTTGCTGCTGCGCCGTCACCTGATGGCGCGGGTCGTCGAGCAGCAGCTTGGAGAACCCGATCACGGCATTGAGCGGCGTGCGCAGTTCGTGGCTCATGCGCGAGATGAATTCGCCCTTGGCGTGGTTGGCTGCTTCGGCAGCTTCCTGGGCTCGCCGCGAAGCCTCGGCCTCGCGCAGCTCGCTCACATCGCGGATCACCACCATCATGCGCAGGTCACTGCCGCTGCCAAAGCGCGACACGGTGGCCTCGATCGGAAACTCGCTGCCGTCCCTGCGCCGGGCGACCACCGCGCGGGTGGTACCCATGCGCCGCGGGGCCGAGCCCGACGCCGCAAAAGACGCCATGTGAGAGGCGTGCGTCGCTCCGAGCCGATCGGGAATCAGACGGTCGACGGGCTGGCCCAGCGCCTCGCCGGCGGGCCACTGGAACATCAGCTCGGCTGCCGGGTTGAACAGCGAGATGCGGTGGTCTGCATCCACCACCACGATGGCGTCCATGGCGGCTTCGACGATGCCCTTGAACTGCTGGTCTCGTGCCAGATGATCGAGACCGACCACCAGTTCAGCCGCGGTCTCGGTGAGCGCTTCCAGGACAGCTTCGGTGAAGAAATCGCCGTGCGCAGAGTTCAGCACCAGCACACCGGCCGTCTCGTTGGCCCGGTTGAGCGGCAAGGCGGCCCACGACTTCGCGTCCCGCGGGGCCGTCGGGCACTGCGCTGCGGCAAGACTGTCTTGGGGGGTGTTCAGAACGACGGCCTCGCCAGCGGCCATCACTCGGGCGATCAGCGGCTGTGTCGAAACTGATTCCAGCACCAGCGTGTGGTGCTCCGGCTGCAGTCCGCTGGACGCGGCCAGGCGCAGCGCATCGTTGTCACGCAGCACAACGTAGGCGGCGTCGGCCTTGCCGTACTCGACGCAAATGGCGCACAGCTCGTCGAGCAGGGCCTTGGTGTTGTCCATTTGCGCGGTGGCGCGCTTGACGCGCACCAGTGCGGTCAGGAAGCTGCGCAGGTGTTGCTCGCGCAGCCGCGTGGCCACCAGCTCACTGATGTCGCGCACGACCTTGGATGCGCCAATGATCCGGCCTTGCGCGTTGCGCACCGGCGAGATCGCCGCCGAGACCTCGATGAGCCGCCCGTCCTTGCAGCGTCGCACGGTCTCGAAGGGTTGAACGCGCTCGCCGCGTTGCAGTCGCGCCAGGATGTTGGCTTCTTCCTGCATGCGCTCGGGCGGCACCAGCATCTCGATGTGCTGCCCGATGGCCTCGGCGGCGGTGTAGCCAAACAGCACCTGCGCGGCCGGGTTCCAGCTCATGATGACGCCGTCGATGCGCTTGCTCACGATCGCGTCGTCGGCCGAATTGATGATGGCCGCCAGGCACTGTGCATCGTCCCAGACCATCGCTGTAGCGGCCGGGACAGGATCGGGCGGTGCGAACTCGGGGGGGGTAACCATCTGGGGCGGCATCAGATCGAGCGGTGGGTGCGGGGCATGGGTCATTTTGCTTGTTCGGCCGTGGCCGATATCCGGAGTTGCGTCCGTTTTGTAAGGCTATTCCCCAGGTGCCGGCGGATCGATCTCAGTCGGACCTTTTCGTGGGCAACGCCACCATCACCGGCTGGCCGGGCTGCGTGCAGCCGGTGTCGCAGCAGCGACCGGGCTGGCGGTTTTTCGTGATGGCGCGCGGCTCGCCGGATTCCTGCGTGAGCACGCCGCGATCGAGCAGCCGCTCGACCAGATCGACCTTGTTGCCCACCGGGTAGTTGCGCCAGATCTCCTGCTTCATGGCCGCCGGCGAGCCGCCGCCGTGCAGGCTGATCACCGAG
>NCFZ01000225.1 GCA_002281415.1 Burkholderiales bacterium 28-67-8
AGCATCGCGCCCATCGCCGTGGGCAGCAGCACCACCGGCAGGCGGATGGCCCACGTCGTGTCGCCCAGCAAATAGCGCATCGCGGCAATCAGCCAGCCCACCATCGGCGGGTGATCCGAGTAGCCCCAGGCCGGGTAGACGCCCCACCAGTAAAAGAACGCCTCGTCGCCGCTGATCGGCAGCGCGATCGAGATCCACAGCCGCAGCGCCAAAGCGGCCAGGCCGATGCCCCACAGCCAGCGCGGCAGCGAGGGCGACATCGCTGCGGTGGAGGGGAATACCGGTGGCGATGTGGGCATGGGTTCGGGGGAGGTGCCGGGTGACAGCCCCAGGGCGCGACATCGCGTTCGGGGGGGTCCGGCCGGCGCCGAGGATAACGCCGTGCCTGTGTCCATCGCGATGCCGCCGGACGTGAGCGACAACGCGCCACGTGACAATCGCCGCATGCTGAATTTCGAGTTGCTCACCACCGAAGGGCCGGCGCGCCGCGGCCGCCTGACGCTCAACCACGGAGTCGTCGAGACCCCGGTCTTCATGCCCGTGGGCACCTACGGCACCGTCAAGGGCGTGATGCCCAGCGCGCTCGAGACCATGGGCGCGCAGATCATCCTGGGCAACACCTTTCACCTGTGGATGCGCCCGGGGCTGGACGTGATCGAGCAGTTCGGCGGCTTGCACCGCTTCGAGCGCTGGGACCGCCCGATCCTCACCGACAGCGGCGGCTTCCAGGTCTGGAGCCTGGGCGACACACGCAAGATCAGCGAGGAAGGCGTGCGCTTTTCGTCACCGGTCAACGGCGACAAGCTGTTCATGACACCCGAGGTGAGCATGCAGATCCAGCGCGCTCTCAACTCGGACATCGTCATGCAGTTCGACGAGTGCACGCCCTACGACACCGCCGGTCGGCTGACCACCGAGTCCGAGGCGCGCCGCTCGATGGAGCTCAGCTTGCGCTGGGCGCGCCGTTGCGTCGATGAGTTCGTGCGTGGCGAGAACCCCAATGCGCTGTTCGGCATCGTGCAAGGCGGCATGTTCGAAGGCCTGCGCGACGAGTCGCTCGCAACCCTGGCCGAACTCGATCTGCCCGGCTACGCCATTGGCGGCTTGAGCGTGGGCGAGCCCAAGGAAGACATGCTGCGTGTGCTCCACCACACCGCACCGAAGCTGCCCGCGCTCAAGCCGCGCTACCTGATGGGCGTGGGCACGCCCGAGGACCTGGTCGACGGCGTATCGGCCGGCATCGACATGTTCGACTGCGTCATGCCCACGCGCAACGCGCGCAACGGCCACCTGTTCACCCGCTTTGGCGACTTGCGGCTGCGCAACTCGCGCTACAAGAACGACGAGCGGCCGATCGACGAGACCTGCACCTGCCAGGCCTGCGCCGGCGGCTTCAGCCGCGCCTACCTGCACCACCTAGAACGCTGCGGCGAGATGCTCGCGCCGATGCTGGCCAGCATCCACAACCTGCACTACTACGTGAACCTGATGCGCGAAATCCGCGAGGCGCTGGACGCCGGGCGCTTCGCCGCGTTCGTCGCGCAGTTCAAGGCCGACCGCGCGCGCGGGGTCTAGCAGGTAACTCACCAGAACGACCAGTTCCCGGTCATCACCACCCACACGCCCAGCACACCGTTGGTGACCGCGTGTGCGATCACCGGCACCCACAGCTTGCCGGTGCGCCGGTACAGCCAGGCATACGCCAGGCCGGCCACGACGGCGCCCAGCCACAGCGTGTGGGCGAGGGTGAACACGAAGGTCGACAGCACGACGGCGCGCAGGCTCACGCTGTGCGGCACCACCGACTCAAACGTGGCGTGTTCGAGCCAGCGCATCAGGAACGAGCGCCAGAACAGTTCTTCCATCACCGGCACCAGAAGCGCGGCGCCCACCCAGCGCACGGCGATCAGCGGCCAGATGGGATGGCCCTGCGCATCGAGGGGCACAAAGCCGGCCGCGGGTTCGCCCACGCGCATCCAGGGCGCATCGAGCGAGATCCACAGCGCAAACACCACCAGCCCGACGGCCACCGCCAGCAGCACTTCGCGCGCGGTCGGCCACACCTGTGCGGCCAGTTCCCCATAGTCGCGCCACCACAGCGCCAGCAGCGCGCCGACCACCCCCACGGTGATGCCGTAGACCCAGCGCGCATCGATGCCCGCGGCGCCATCGGCCGGCAACGCGCCGCGCAGCGCCAACAGCGCCATGAACGCGGC
>NCFZ01000226.1 GCA_002281415.1 Burkholderiales bacterium 28-67-8
GATGCGGTCGGCGGGAGAGAACATCGATTCGCCCTTTTCCATCGTCAACCGCTCGGGGTGGTAGGTCAGGTTGGGCGAGACGGTGTTCATGATCGAGTAGTCGTTGCCGCGGCGCAGCTCGATCGTGACCTCACCCGTGACGGCACGTGCGACCCAGCGCTGCGCGGTCTCGCGCAGCATGATGGCCTGCGGGTCGAACCAGCGGCCCTGGTAGAGCAGCCGGCCGAGCTTGCGGCCGTTGTCGCGGTACTGCTCGATGGTGTCTTCGTTGTGGATGCCGGTGACCAGCCGCTCGTAGGCGATGAACAGCAGCGCCAGCCCGGGGGCTTCGTAGATGCCGCGGCTCTTGGCCTCGATGATGCGGTTTTCGATCTGGTCGCTCATGCCCAGACCGTGGCGCCCGCCGATGCGGTTGGCTTCGAGCAGCAGATCGACCTGGCTGGCGAAGGTCACGCCGTTGAGCGCCACCGGACGGCCCTCTTCAAAGCGCACGGTGACTTGCTCGCGCTTGACTTCGACGTCGTCGCGCCAGAAGGCCACGCCCATGATGGGCTGCACGATCATCGCGCCGCTGTCGAGGTGCTCGAGGTCTTTGGCCTCGTGCGTGGCGCCCAGCATGTTCGAGTCGGTCGAGTAGGCCTTTTCAGCCGACATCTTGTAGGCGAAGCCAGCCGCGCTCATGAAGGCCGACATCTCGGAGCGACCGCCGAGTTCGTCGATGAAGGTCTGGTCGAGCCACGGCTTGTAGATCTTGAGCGCCGGGTTGGTCAGCAGCCCGTAGCGGTAGAAGCGCTCGATGTCGTTGCCCTTGAAGGTGCTGCCGTCGCCCCAGATGTGGACGTCGTCTTCCTTCATGGCGGCCACCAGCATCGTGCCGGTGACGGCGCGGCCGATCGGCGTGGTGTTGAAGTAGGTCACGCCTGCCGTCGAGATGTGGAACGCGCCGCTTTGCAGCGCGGCGATGCCTTCGGCGACCAGCTGCGCGCGGCAGTCGATCAGGCGGGCCTTCTCGGCGCCGTAGAGCATTGCCTTGCGCGGGATCTCGTCGTAATCGGGCTCATCGGGCTGGCCGAGGTTGGCGGTGTAGGCGTAGGGCAGGGCGCCCTTGTTGCGCATCCAGTGCAGCGCGGCACTGGTGTCCAGGCCGCCGGAAAACGCAATGCCGACCTTCTGGTCGACGGGAAGATGTTGGAGGATGGTGGACATGTTTCGGGTTCGAGCAACGGGCTGGTGGAAAGGCGCAACCGGGCGTCTGGTGCGGCCTGGGCTCCTATTCTCGCCGCTGCGCCCGGGCGCAGCGGTGTCAGCCCGGCAAGGGCATGCGCAAACGGCGCAAGGTCATCTGCAGCACACGCGCGTCGGAGCTGGCGCGATGGCGTTGCAGTTTCAGCTCCTGGCGCACCTGCGTCTTGACCACCTGCCAGTGCCTGGCCTCGGATTCGCTCAGCAGCGCTCGCAGGCTGTCGATGCGAAACGAGGGCGTCAGCTCCGCGGCCTCGAACAGTGTGCCCAGCCAGCTGTAGTCGTTGCCCCAGCCATCGGTGTAGACCGTCTTGCCGCGCAGCGTGCGGTTGAGTTCCTGCGCCACTTCGCTCGGCGGGCGTCCGTGCTGCATGGCCGCGTCGCGGGTGATGTGATGCAGCTTCTGGGCCTCGGGATCCCAGTGGGTCCAGTGAGGTTCGGGCCGCACCAGAGAGCAATAGCAGCTGCCGTCGGGCAGCACGTAGCCGATCTCCACCGGGTAACTGTCGCGACCGAAGCCCGAGGCCTCGACGTCCAGCACGATGGGCATCAGGCCTTCATCGGCGGCGGTGTCGGGTTCGGGTTTCGGGACCGGGCTCATGCGAGCAGCCTAAGCAAAGCGCGTGACAAGGGTCAGAGGGCCAGCCCCCATGTCTCAAGGGTTCAGCCGGTTCGGTCTGATCTCTACCGAGCGGTCGCCTTCGCTGACCCACAGCGTGCCGTCTTGCACCGTGACTTGCAGCTGCATGTTGCGCTGCGCCAGCGCGGCGAGCGCCTGGCTTTGCGCCGGATCGATCTGCCACACGGCCACATTGCGCGTGCGGGTGATGCGGTTTTCGATGCCGCGCCACCACACCGGCGTGCTCGCGGTGTAGCTGATCACGGTGACCCGGTCGGCGCGCGGGCTGGCCTTGAGGATGCGCCGTTCGTCGGGCTGGCCGACATCGATCCAATGCATGATCTGGCCGGTCA
>NCFZ01000227.1 GCA_002281415.1 Burkholderiales bacterium 28-67-8
GTCACCGCTTGAGACCAGACTCGGCCCACTCGGCCGTCAGCTCACCCGTCAACACAGGCCGCGGTCGTGTCGACGAGGGGTCAGGGGTGTTCCCTCAACCCGGTCGCTGCGCCTGTTCGCAATCGACCTGGATGATCTCGGCGCCGCCCGATCCATCAAGCCGTGCGGCGCTGAGCCGACCGCCCCACACGCAGCCGGTGTCGAGCGCCAGCAGATCGGGGCGGTTGATCAGGCCGAGCGTGGACCAGTGGCCAAAGGCCATGGGCACGCCGGCGGTGTGGCGATCGGGGTGATCGAACCAAGGCACGAGGCCCGGCGGTGCGCCCGCAGCGCCTTCTTTGGTTTCGAAGTCGAGCGTGCCGTCGGCGGCCACAAAGCGCGCCCGCGTGAGCGCATTGACGGCAAACCGCAGCCGGTCGTGGCCGCCGAGCGCATCGTCCCAACGCGCAGGCTGGTTGCCGTACATCACGCTCAAAAAGCC
Organism: Burkholderiales bacterium 28-67-8; assembly: GCA_002281415.1. Classification (GTDB taxonomy): domain Bacteria; phylum Pseudomonadota; class Gammaproteobacteria; order Burkholderiales; family Burkholderiaceae_C; genus PBB1. Next base: position 482 of record NCFZ01000227.1, read on the forward strand.
ATGCAGATCCGGGCCGCGCAGTTGCTGCTCGACCTCGCCGGCCAGTTGCAGCGTCGTGGCGAGCGTCCAGGCGGGCGGCACGCCGGCGTGCACCATCAGCCAGCCGTGCTCGTGCAGCGCGAGGGTCCGCTGGCGGACCCAGTCGATCCATGCATCTCGGTCCGGCGCGTCCAGGATGTCGCTCAGCGTGTCACTGCGATGCAGCTTGCGCACACCATGCGCCACGGCCAGCAAGTGCAGATCGTGGTTGCCGAGCAGGCAGCTCGCCGCGTTGCCCAGGCCGCGCAGCAAGCGCAGCGTGCCCAGGCTGTCGGGACCGCGGTTGACCAGATCGCCCAGCACGATCACGCGGTCTCGCGATGCTGAAAAGCCCACCGCGTCGAGCAGCCGCTGCAGCGCACCGCAGCAGCCTTGCACGTCGCCAATCAGATAGACCATCGTTTGATTCTGCTACGCTGACCCGCCCCCGCTCTCCAACCGCCTTGCATGGACGTTGCCCTTCTGTTCTTTCTCATCGTGGTCAATGCCTTGTTCGCCATGTCGGAGATGGCGCTCACGGCCAGCCGCAAGGCGCGGCTTCAGGTGATGGTGGAAACCGGCGATGCCGGCGCTGTGGCGGCCATGGAACTGCACGTGGACCCGACCAAGTTCCTGTCGACCGTGCAGATCGGCATCACCTCGATCGGCGTGCTCAACGGCATCGTGGGTGATGCGGCGTTTTCCGAGCCGTTCTCGGTGTGGCTGCAAGACACCGTGGGCCTGCACGAACGGGCAGCTCACGTCAGTGCCACGGCCATGGTGGTGGCGCTGATCACGGTACTGACCATCATCTTCGGCGAGCTGGTGCCCAAGCGCCTGGGCCAGATGTACCCCGAGTCGGTGGCGCGTCTGGTGGCGCAGCCGATGAACTGGTTGTCGACGGCCACCCGTCCCTTCGTGTGGATGCTGTCGTTTTGCACCGAGAGCACGCTGCGCCTGATGGGTGTGCGCGGTGGCCCCAGTCGCAGCGTGACCGAAGAGGAAATCGCCGCCAGCCTGGAAGAAGGCCTGGACGCCGGCGTGATCGAGGCGCAGGAGCACCAGATGGTGCGCAACGTGTTCCGGCTCGACGACCGGCAGGTCGGCTCGATGATGATTCCGCGCACCGACATTGTCTGGCTTGACGCGGCCGGCCGCTCCGAGGACGTGCTCAGGATCATCTCGGCCGACGAGCATTCGCGCTACCCGGTGTGTCGCGGCGGGCTCGACGACGTGGTGGGCGTGGTGTCGGCGCAAAGCCTGCTGCAACAGGTCATGGGCGGCGGCACGCTCGAGGTGAGCGAGCGGCTGCAGGCAGCGGTGTTCGTGCCCGAGACGCTGTCGGGCATGGAACTGCTCGACCAGTTCCGCGCGTCCAGCACGCAGTTGGTGTTCGTGGTCGACGAGTACGGTGAGGTGCAGGGCATGATCACCTTGCGCGACGTGCTCGAGGCCATCACCGGCGAGTTCACCACTCCCAGCGATGGCGACTCCTGGGCGGTGCGCCGCGACGACGGCAGCTGGCTGTTCGACGGCCTGATCCCGGTGCCCGAGCTGAAGGACCGCCTCGACCTCAAGGACCTGCCCGAAGAAGACCGTGGCCGCTACAACACCCTGGCCGGCATGATCATGCTGCTGCTGGGCCGCTTGCCTCAGGTCACCGACAGCGTCGAGTGGGAAGGCTGGCGTTTCGAGGTGGTCGA
>NCFZ01000228.1 GCA_002281415.1 Burkholderiales bacterium 28-67-8
CTGCGGCCAGGCGCCAAGCATCACCACATCGAGCACGCCCAGCGGAAAGCTGCGGTCGATGCCCGACTGCTGCGGCATGTAGGCCAGACCCCGGCGCGGCAGACCGCCCAGGCGCACCTGGCCGGTGGTCGGTTGCACGCGACCGGTCAGGGCATCAAGCAGCGAGCTCTTGCCCGCGCCGTTGGGGCCGATCACGGCGGTGAGCGAACCCGGCTCGAAGCGGCAGCTGACATGGTGCACGGCGGGGTGCTGGCGGTAGCTCACCGTGAGGTCTTCAACCGCGATGGCCGGCGGCGCAGCCGGGATCGCGCGGTGGTCGTGGCGCGCGTTCATGGCGTGCCCGACAGCGACCAGGCCACCGCCGCCCACAGCACCGCGATCAGCGCGGCTGCACCGGCCAGCCGCGCCAGCGCCGAGCGCATCAGCAAGCTGGTGGTCGCCGCCGGGGGGCGGGCAGGTGCGGCCGCATGGTGGTGGTGCGCAGCGCCGTGGGCGTGGCTGTGGCCATGGCCGTGGTCCGTCGACCCGTGGTCGTGCTGATGCGAGGGGCCGCCGCTCATGCCGGTGCTCCGCCCACGCAGGTCGCGCAGCGCCCGCGCAGGGTCAGATCGTGGTGCTGCACCTCGAATCCCGGTGGCGCCAGATCGCCCATCGAGCCGGGGCACGCATGGATCGGGTAGACGCGGTCGCACTGCACGCAGTGGAAGTGGTGGTGGTGCGCTTCGTGCGCTGCCGCGCCGGGATGGTGGTGGCTGTGCGCCGCCTTCGCTGTCGCTTCGGTGGCATGGCCCGCCGCTCCCGACGGCGCTGCCGCCTCGCTCGACACCGCCATCTCGAAGCGAGCCGGCTGTCCGGGCAACTCGACCCGCACCACCAGTCCGGCGTCCTGCAGCCCCTTGATCTGGCGGTACACCGTCGACAGGTTCAGGCTGGGCACGCTCGCGCGGGCCTGCGTGAGCAAGTCGGGCGGGCTGAGCGCCTGGCCGCTGCGCGCGAGCGCGTCGAGCACGGCCTGTCGCTGTTTGGTGTGGCGTTCCATGCCTTGATGCTAATGCGATTGCATTGGCATTAGGTGCCGTGGGGTGATGCGGCGTGTGTCACGGGCCGTCGCTAACATCGCCCGTCCTTCAGGTTCAGGAGATTGATATGCCGGTGATCGTGGTGGCCAACCCCAAGGGCGGCGTGGGCAAGAGCACGCTGTCGACCAACCTCGCCGGCTATCTGGCTTCGCAGGGGCACGCGGTGATGCTTGGCGACATCGACCGCCAGCAGTCGGCGCGCACCTGGCTGGGCCTGCGGCCCGCGGCGGCGCGGCCGATCCGCAGCTGGGAAACGGACGACGACTTGCGCGTGCGGCCGCCCAAGGGCACCACCCACATGGTGCTCGACACCCCTGCCGGCCTGCACGGCAAGCGGCTCGACGAGGTGCTGAAGATCGCCACGCAGGTGATCGTGCCGCTGCAGCCGAGCATCTTCGACATCCACGCCACGCACGCCTTTCTGGAACAACTCGCCGCTCACCGGCGGGCCGACAAGTTCAGCGTCGCGCTGGTCGGCATGCGTGCGCGTGAGGGCACGATTGCCGTGGACCAGTTGAAGACGTTCCTCGGGGCGTCGCCTTTCCCGGTGCTCACCCACCTGCGCGACACCCAGAACTACATCCACCTCGCGGCCCAGGGCCTCACGCTGTGGGACGTGACGCCCAGCCGCGTCGAGCGCGATCTGGAGCAGTGGCAACCGATCACCGGTTGGCTGGCTCGCTGAGATTTCCGAAAGCTCTGCGACAAGATTTTCCTACCCTCCCAAAGGGGGTGTCGGTGTTTTCACGCCCCCCTTTTGGGGGTGTCAATTTGAGACTTCGCGCACATGATGCGGGCTTAGGATCGATCGCCCCACCAAGCAGTCGGAGTCGTATGAAGGTTTTGCTGATCGACGATCATCCGTTGATCCTGTCAGCGCTCAAAAGCACGATCCTGGGGTTGGAGGGGGTCGTGACCGTCGTCGACGTGGGCGATGCGCGATCCGCCCGCACCATCTTGCAAGACGACAGCGATTTCGATCTGGTGCTGCTCGACTTGCGGCTGGCCGATGCCGATGGGTTCGATGTCCTGTCTGAATTCCGCGCCGCCTACCCGGCCCTGCCGGTCGTGGTGGTTTCGGCGAGCGACCGCACCAGCGAC
>NCFZ01000047.1 GCA_002281415.1 Burkholderiales bacterium 28-67-8
CGTCGTGGCTGACCTTGATGCGGTCGATCACCACGTCGATGTCGTGCTTGTCGTTCTTCTTGAGCACGGGCAGGTCGGTCGCCTCGACGGTGGCGCCATCGATGCGAAAACGCACGAAGCCCTGTGCCTGCATGGCGGCGAACAGCTCGGTGAATTCGCCCTTGCGCTCGCGCGCCACGGGGGCCAGCACCATCAGCCGCGTGGCATCGGGCAGCGCCAAGGTGGCGTCGACCATCTGGCTCACGCTTTGAGCCTGCAAGGCGATGTGGTGGTCGGGACAGAACGGCGTGCCGGCGCGCGCGTACAGCAGCCGCAGGTAGTCGTGGATCTCGGTGACCGTGCCCACGGTGGAGCGCGGGTTGTGCGAGGTCGCCTTCTGCTCGATGCTGATGGCCGGGCTGAGACCCTCGATGACATCGACGTCGGGCTTGTCCATGCGCTGCAGGAACTGCCGCGCATAGGCGCTCAGGCTTTCGACGTAGCGCCGCTGGCCCTCGGCGTAAAGCGTGTCGAACGCCAGACTCGACTTGCCCGAGCCGCTCAGCCCGGTGATCACCACCAGCTGGTTGCGCGGGATGTCGAGGTCGATGTTCTTCAGGTTGTGGGTGCGTGCGCCCCGCACCCGGATCAAGGGAGCTTCACCGGGCTGCACCCGGATCACGGGCGCTTCACCGGAGGGCTCCCCGGCCGCGCGAACCTCAGTAGCCGTAGTTGAGGTAGACGCCACCGCTGCCGAAGTCCCGTGCGCCCTTGCCGCTTTCGATCTCTGACGTCTGGTAGCGCATCACGTAGCTGAGCGTGGTCGAGTTGGTGATGCCCCAGGTGACGCCGAACCAGGCTTCGCCGATCAGGGTCTCGAGGTTGCTGCGGCGCACCGTCACGTCGGAGTGGCGGAACTGCCCTTCGAGCATGGCGTTGTAGCCACGCAGCTTGCCGGTGACGCCGTACGACAGGTACAGGTCGCCTTCGCTGCCGCGCGGCGCGTAGAACTCGCTGCGCTCCGGGTACATCGACCACCACGGAGTCGAGAACCGGCCGATGCGGCCCGATGCCGTCAGCACCGCTTCGGTGAGGTAGCCCACGCTGCCTTCGATGCCCCACTTGAAGTCCTGGCGCGTGCTGCCGAACGTGCCTTCGCCCAGCAGCGCCTGGCGGCGCAGCGTGTAGCGCAGCGTCGGTTCTCCACCGTCGGAGATCTGGTGCGAGTAGCCGCGTGGCGAATGGCCGCTGCCGATCAGGCTGTGAAAGCCTCGGTGGATGTCTTCGGCGAAGCCCGCGCCGATCACGCCGATCGTCAGCGACGAGGCCCAGGCCGGCTCGGCGTCGGAGCCCACCGTCATGCGCGTGCTGGTCAGCGCGAGCAAGCTGGCGTACGGGCGATCGTTGTAGACCGCTGCCTTCGAGTCGGTGTCATCGGGCGTCCAGGCCTGCATGCTGATTTGCAGTCCCGCCTTGGACGACGGATCCGAGCCGCGGTTGGGCAGCCACAGGCTGTCGATGGCGCCGAGGATCGGGTCCATCGAAATGAGTGCGCGCGAGGCGTCCGGGCCCGACATCGTGAACATGAAGCCGCCGGTGTAGTCGGCATCGCGGTGGCTGCCGGCGAACAGATCGTTCTCGATGCCCAGCGTCCAGGAGTTGGCGCCTGCGTTCAGGCCACTGCCTTGAGCTGCCTGTGCTGCGGGCCACGCCATCAGGCAGGCCAGGGCGGGCACACAAAGACGCAGGGACTGAAGAAGGTTCTGGCGCATGGCGGATCTCGGTTGTTTTCGACTCGTCTCGACAGGACGAACCCGCCGAGTTTAGACCTCGCAGGTCGGGCGCGGTGGGCTGCGTCAGGCCGCCAGCACGCGCAGGATCTCGCTGCCGTAGGCCTCGAGTTTCTTGGCGCCCACGCCACTGATCTGCGCGAGGTCATCGAGCGATTGCGGTTGAGCGCGCGCCATCTCGGCCAGCGTGCGGTCCTGGAACACCACGTACGCTGGCAGGTTGTGTTCGCGTGCCACCTCGGCGCGCCAGGCCTTGAGCGAGGCAAAGCGCTCGGTGGCCTCGTCGTCGAGCGGGACCGGCGGCGCCTTGTCCTTGGCCGTGGTCGAGCGCGAACCGAAGCGCCCGCGCTTGGCGCTCGCGGCCGTCGGGCTGGTCTCGCGCAGCAGCAGCTGCACCTCGCCGCGCAGCACCGAGCGCGCGCTGTCGGTCAGCTCGAGCGTGTGGTAATCGCCCTCGGTGCGCAGGTGGCCCAGCGCAATCAGCTGGCGCAGCACGGCGCGCCATTGCGCTTCGGTCACGTCGGCGCCGATGCCGAAGGTCGACAGCGAGCCGTGGCCATGCTGCGTGACCTTGTCGGTGACCTTGCCGCGCAGCACGTCGATCAGGTGGCCCGCGCCGAACCGCTGCCCGCCGTTCTGGTGAAAGCGGTAGATGCAGCTGAGTGCCTTGCGTGCCGCTTCGGTGGCGTTCCAGGTGGCCGGCGGGTTGATGCAGTTGTCGCAGTTGCCGCAGCGGTAGCGCGCCTGCGCGCCGTCGGTGGTGTCTTGCACCTCGCCGAAGTACGTCAGCAAGCGGATGCGCCGGCAGTCGTGCGCCTCGGCCAGCGCGAGCAGCGCTTCGAGCTTGCCGACCTGGCCGCGCTTGAAGTCCTCGCCGGCCGGGCTCTCGTCGATCATGCGGCGCTGGTTGACGACATCGGCCAGGCCGTAGGTCATCCACGCATCGGCGGGCAGGCCGTCGCGTCCGGCGCGGCCGGTCTCCTGGTAGTAGCTCTCGATGTTCTTGGGCAGGTCCAGGTGCGCCACGAAGCGCACGTCGGGCTTGTCGATGCCCATGCCGAAGGCGATGGTCGCCACCATCACCAGACCGTCCTCGCGCAGGAAGCGGTCCTGGTGGTGACGCCGCACGTCGGCATCGAGACCCGCGTGGTACGGCAGCGCGCTGATGCCTTCGCTGACCAGCCACGCCGCCGTCTCGTCGACCTTCTTGCGCGACTGGCAGTAGACGATGCCGGCGTCGCCCTCGTGCTCGTCGTTGATGAAGCGCAGCAGTTGCGCGCGGGCATTGTCCTTTTCGACGATGGCGTAGCGGATGTTGGGCCGGTCGAAGCTGCTGATGAAGATGCGCGCGTCTTGCAGCTGCAGCCGCTCGATGATGTCGGCCCGCGTGAGCTCGTCGGCGGTGGCGGTCAGCGCGATGCGCGGCACGCCGGGGTAGCGCTCGTGCAGCACGTTGAGCGAGAGGTAATCCTCGCGGAAGTCGTGGCCCCACTGGCTCACACAGTGAGCTTCATCGATCGCGAACAGGCTGAGCAGCCCGCGCTCGTCCAGCGAATCGAGCTGCGCCAGAAAGCGCGGCGTGGTGATGCGCTCGGGCGCGGCGTAAAGCAGCACCAAGCGCCCGCCCATCATCTCGCGCTCGATGCGCTGCGCTTCCTCGGAACTCAGGCTCGAATTGAGGCACGCCGCATGGACGCCGGCTTCCTCGAGCGCACCCACCTGGTCGTGCATCAGCGCGATCAGCGGGCTGACCACGATGGCCACGCCTCGGTCGGCGCGGTGCCGCACGATGGCCGGCACCTGGTAGCACAGGCTCTTGCCGCCGCCGGTGGGCATCAGCACCAGCGCATCGCCGTCGCGGCACACCTGCTCGATCACGGCCGCCTGTGCGTCGCGAAAGGCCGGGTAGCCGAACACCGTTTGCAGCACCGACAGGGCGGCGCGCTCGGTGTGAGAGTGGGTGTGCGGGGTGGCTGGGGTGGCCGTCTCGGAGAAATCGCTGGGATCGGAGGTCATGGGCAGGCTGACGGCATGGGCGACGATGGTAAAGGTCGTGCAGGGCGGCGGCGCCGAAGTTGGGGGCCAACCCGCTGTCACCGGGCAAAGCCGACCCCGATAATCTTGGGTACCCCACAGACATACCGGAGCTCGCCCCATGGCCTCGATCAACAAAGTCATCCTCATCGGCAACCTGGGCCGCGACCCCGAAGTGCGCTACACGCCCAATGGCAGCGCGATCTGCAACATCAGCGTGGCCACCACCCGCAACTGGAAAGACAAGACCAGCGGCGACAAGGTCGAAGAAACCGAATGGCACCGCGTGGTCTTCTATGACCGCCTGGCCGAGATCGCCGGCGAGTACCTGAAAAAGGGCCGCCCGGTCTACGTCGAAGGCCGCCTGAAGACCCGCAAGTGGCAGGACAAGGACGGCAAGGACGTCTACACCACCGAGGTCATCGCCGACAACATGCAGTTGCTGGGCGGGCGTGAAGGCATGGGCGGCGGCGATTCAGGCGACGACCATGGCGGCGATCGTGGTGATCGCGGTGACCGTGGAGAAGGCCGCAGCGAAAGCCGCGCCCCCGCCCGCAGCGCCGCTCCCGCCCCGCGTCCTGCGCCACCGAAGCCCGCCCCCAAGGCGGCCACCGGCTTCGACGACATGGACGACGACATTCCGTTCTGAGTCCACGGCGTCGCATCGCGCCAGATGCGGCGCGTTTTCAGCGCTGCGCGCTGCCCCGGTAGCGATTGACTTCCAGCGCCGACACCGCGTCGGCCTGGTTGCCCCAGCTCTGGCGTACGTGTGTCAGAAGCCCGGCGATGTCGTCGTTGCCCAGGGTCTGCCCGAAAGGCGGCATGCCGAACGGCCGCTGGTGGCCGGGCGTGGCAGGCGCGAAGCCGCCCTCAACCACCATGCGCACGAGGTTGGCCGGCACGGCCATCGTCACCGCCCGGTTGCCGGCCAGCCGGGGGTAGGCGCCGGCCACACCTTTGCCGCTGTCGCCGTGGCAGTTGGCGCAGTGGTCGGCGTAGAGCTTTTCGCCGCGCGGGTTGGCTGCCTTGCGTGAGGGCGCTGCCGCCAGCGGGCTCGCGTCAGTGTGCGCACCCAGCGTTTGCAGATAGGCCGCCATCGCACCGAGGTCGCCATCGCTCAGGTGTTGCGTGCTGCGCAGCACCACTTCGCCCATCGGACCCGAGGCGGTGACCAGGCCGCTCGGGCGATTCGCCACACCGGTCTGGAGCAGGGCGACGATCTCGGCGCGGCTCCAGTCGGCCACGCCGGCTTCGCGCGGGTCGGCGAGCGACGGCGCGTACCAGTTGTGCACCGGGATCAGCCCGCCGCCCAGATCGAGCGGGCCGCTCGTGGCGCCCAGCGCGTTGCGCGAGGCGTGGCACGCGTTGCAGTGGCCCAGGCCCTGCACCAGGTAGGCGCCGCGGTTCCACTCGGCCGATTGCGTGGTGTCGTTGAGGAACTCGCGCGGCTCGAAATACAGCGCGCGCCACACCGCCAGCGCGGCCTGCGTGTTGAACGGAAAGCGCAGCTCGTGCGCGCGCACCGCCTGCGCCACCGGCGGCACGCTGCGCAGGTAGGCGTACAGCGCGTCGGAGTCAGCGCGGTTGATCAGCGTGGTGTTGTCGTACGGAAAGGCCGGCGTGAGCAGCCGCCCGTCGGCCGAGCGACCGTGGTGCAGCGCACGCCAGAACTGCGGCGCCGACCAGCGGCCCAGGCCGTGATCGGCATCGGGCGTCAGGTTCGAGCTGAAGACGGTGCCAAACGGCGTTTCGATGGCGCGCCCGCCGGCATAGGGCTCGCCGCCCCGTGCGGTGTGGCAGGCCTGGCAGTTGCCCGCGCGCGCCAGGTAGGCGCCACGGGCGATCACGTCGGGATCGGCCCGCCAGCCCGGTGCCGGTGCGGCGGTGGCCGCGATCTCGGCATCGAGCGCGCCTTCGCCGCGCAGGTTGAGCGACACCACCGCAGCCACGAGCACGGCGCCGCCGATCAGCGCCGTCGCCAGCCATTTCAGCCGTGCGCTCATCGCGGCACCCCGGCCGGCGCAGCCTCAACCGACACGCCGCCGCACGCCACCGGCATCTGGCGGACGGCGGGCCACTCGTGCAACGGCTTGGCGCCAGGCGGCACCGGCTGTGCGGCCAGCCATTGCGAAAGGGCATCAATGTCAGCCAGGCTCAGCGAGCGAGCCACCTGCGCCATGCAGTCGGGCGACTGCGCGCGGCGCTTGCCGCTGCGCCACGCACCGAGCTGCGCGTTGAGGTAGTCGCGCGGCAGGCCCAGCAGGCCGGGGATCGACGGCGCGATGCCCATCATCGATTCGCCGTGGCATTGCTGACAGGCCGGGGTGCCGGCATCGGCATCGCCGCGGCGCACCAGCTGCTCGCCGCGCTGCACCGTGGCCGGCGCAGCCGTCGTGGCCTGTGGCGGCGGGTAGGGCACATCGAGCGATGAGAAGTAGCCGGCGATGTCTTGCAGGTACGCGTCGCTCAGCGGATCGACCAGCGAGGTCATCGGCCCGTAGTCGCGCCTGCCATCGCGAAAGTTGAGCAGCTGGTGAAACAGGTAGCCCGCGGGCTTGCCGGCCAACCGCGGCTGGTAGCCGTTGGGCGTGGCGCGGCCCTGCGCGCCGTGGCACACCGTGCAGCCTTGCAGCCGCTGCGCGAGCGTGTCTTCGAACGGTGGCGCGGCCTGCGCGGCGGGCCAGGCGAGCCAGCACGCCAGCAGCACCGGCAGCACCGGCAGCGTGCAGCGCAGGCGAGACCACAGGCGCGAAGCGTTGTTGAGGCGGGTGATCGGCATGACGGGGATGGCTGGTGCAAGGGACCGCTGCTCATGGCGCAGCACGGGGTTTTCCCGAATTATCTGGCGGCGCATCGCCGCCGCCGGTGCGCAGCGCTCAGCGCTGCTGGGCGGACGAGCTGCTGTCGGCCAGCCGCTGCCGGTCCAGCCATTCGATGCACCACGGGGAGAAGGTGTCGACGGGCATCGGCCGGCCCATGTGATAGCCCTGCGCCTGGTCGCATTTGAGCTCGCGCAACATGTGCCACGCGGCCTCGTTCTCGACGCCTTCGGCCACCACGCTCAGGCCGAGGTTGTGGGCGAGCTCGATGGTCGAGCGAACGATCTTCTCGTCGTCGGCATCGGTCTCCATGTTCTTGACGAAGGACTGGTCGATCTTCAGCTCATCGACGGGCAGCTTCTTCAGGCAGGCCAGCGACGAATATCCGGTGCCGAAGTCGTCGATCGACAGCGCAAAGCCCAGCTCGCAGAGCCGTTCGAGCATGGCATGGGCACGCTGCGGGTCATCCATGATCGAGCTCTCGGTGATCTCGAGGCAGAACGCTTCGGCCGGCACCTCGTGCTTGAGCAGCAGGGCCTGGAGTTTTTCCGGCAGGTCGGGGTCGAGCAGGTCGCGTGTGGACAGGTTCACCGACAGCGTGATCCGCTGACCCTCACCAAGCAGCATGCGCCAGTGGCGGGCGGCTTCTTCGAACACCCACAGCGTCAGCACGCGGATGAAGCCGGTCTTCTCGGCGAACGGGATGAACTGCTGCGGCGCCACCAGCCCGCGCTGCGGATGCTGCCAGCGCACCAGCGCCTCGGCGCCCACCACGGCGCCGGTCTTCAGCGACAACTTGGGCTGCAGGTACAAGCGCAACTGATGCTCGCTCACGGCGTGGCGCAGCTCGGTGAGCAGCGACAGCGTCTGTGCACTCGACGCATCCAGTTCCGGGTCGTAAAGCAGCACGCCGGCGCCGCGTCGCTTGGCGGCATACATCGCGATTTCAGCGCGGCTGAGCAGCACGTCGGCGTCGCCCGCGTGCTGAGGCCAGCAGGCGATGCCGATGTTGGCGCCCATGTCGATCGTGTGCTCTTCCAGCGTGAGCGGCTGCGCGAAGGCGTCGGCCACGCGCTGGGCCACGGTGTGGGCCAGCTCGCCATCGCCGCTGCGCAAGAGGATGGCGAACTTGTCGCCACCCATGCGGGCGATCAGGTCGGCGCCACGCACGGCGTGCTGCGACAGCCGCTCGGCCACGCCGCTGAGCACCAGATCGCCGAAACGGTAACCAAGTGCCTCGTTGATGTGCTTGAAGCGCTCGAGGTCGAGCATGAGCACGGCGACCGATGCGTTCACCGGCCCCGCATCGCCTGCTGCGGCCACGGCCTCGCGCACCGCATCGCGGAACTGCACCCGATTGGGCAGTCCGGTCAGCGAGTCCCAGTAGGCCAGCTTGAGGATCTCGTCTTGTTGCCCCGACACGCTCATGCGCATGCGCTCGAAGGCGTTGGACAACTGGCCGATCTCGTCGTGCCGCGCATCGCCACCCATGGGCGTGGCGTAGTCGCCGGCGCCCAGGCGGTCGGCCGCCGCGGCCAGCCGTTGCAGCGGCTCGGTCACGCGGTGCGCGGTGTAAGCGCTGCCCACGGCGAACGCAGCGCAACTCAGCAGCGTGATCACCAGCAGCGCCCACTGCAGATCGTGCGGCAGCTTGGTTGCTTCATCGACCGACAGCGAGGTCAGCGCCAGCACGCCGGCACCCGACGGCGAGACGCCCGACAGCCACTGCGCATGGGCACCGAGCTGTTCGCCGTCCACGCTCACCACAGTCATCTCGGGCTCGATCGATGCCGCGTCCCAGGGCCGGGCGGCCAGCGCGGCGGCCTGACTCGCCGGCAGGCTCGACAGCTTGACGCGCCAGGGCTGCAATGAGTCCGATCGCGCCAGCAGCGTCAAGTGCGCTGCGGCGAGGGATTGCATGTCGGCGCCCAGCTGCGCATGGATCGGGAAGCCCATCAACAACCAGCCCACCACCACGGGCGCGCGGATCGGTGCCATCACGAACTGGTAGGGCTCGCCGGCCAGCAGCGCGATTTCGCTGGGCGGCGCGTCCACCGCCGCGCCCGGTGCGCTGGCCGCGGTCCACAGGCGTCGCGCCAGTGGGTCGAGGCTTTGCAGCGGCTCGCCGGTGCTTGCGCGCAGGGACAGGTCCGCCCCGTACAGTGCCACCTGCGTGGCTCCGATGCGTCGACCGTGGTTCTCGAGCACCGAGACGATGGTGTCGGTGTCATTCGGATGAATCGATTCGCGAAAGCCGTCGTCGGCCGCCAGCAAGCGGGCCCCTTCACTGAGCTTGAGCGCCCGCTGCGCCAGCAGACTTTGCAGCACGCGGTCGCCAACGCCCAGGCGCTGCGGCAACTCGCTGTGCGCGCGGCTGGACAGGCTGGCGCGGATGGCCGTGAAGCCCACCAGCTGCACCACCAGCAGCAGGCCGAGAAAGATCGCGACGTTGCGCGCGCGCAGCGAGCCGTTGATCAACCGCCGCAGCACGGTCATGGCGTGGCGACTGACGGGTTGGCCTGCGGGCGGAATGGCCGTTTCGTCTGCGACACCTCGAGATGCACCACGGCGGCACCGGCCACGCGGCACGCCAGCCACGACGCGGCGCAGGCTGTCGCGGGTGAGGGTGCGAATCGGGATGGCACGAAGGGGGTCATGGGTGCGGGGGCTTCGAATGCGTTCAACGGGCGGGAGGCGGCGCGAGCACCGAGCTTCGCCGCTTCACAGACTTTCGGCCCGCGGGCCCTCAACTTGAATTCACGCGCCCTGGGCGCTCGTCAGTTGCAGGGCGTCTCAGAGCGGCTCGGTGCGCGCGATCACGCCTCCGCCGAGGCACACCTCGCCGTCGTAGAGCACCGCCGACTGTCCTGGCGTGGCGGCCCATTGCGGTGCAGCAAAACGCAGCTCGAAACGGTCCGTGGTGTCGGATCCCGGTGCGGCCAGATCGCACGGCGCATCAGCTTGCCGGTAGCGCGTCTTGGCGCTGAACGGTCCGGCTGCCGGTGCGTGGCCGGCGACCCAGCTCGCGTTGTCGGCCGTCAGCACGAGCGATTGCAGCCACGGGTGGTCGTGGCCTTGGACCACGTACAGCGTGTTGGCGGCCATGTCCTTGCGCGCGGTGAACCACGGCTCGTGCTCGCTGCCGCCGCGCACGGCGCCACGCGGCTTGATCCCGCCGATGCCGATGCCCTTGCGCTGGCCCAGCGTGTAGAAGCTCAGGCCCACGTGCTCGCCGATGACGCGGCCACGGTCGTCCTTGATCGGGCCTGGCGTGTGCGCCAGATAGCGGTTGAGGAACTCGCGAAACGGCCGCTCGCCGATGAAGCAGATGCCGGTGCTGTCTTTCTTCTTGGCGTTGGGCAGGCCGATCTCGGCGGCGATGCGCCGCACCTCGGTCTTGGGCAGCTCGCCCACCGGAAACAGCGTCTTCGACAGCTGCGCCTGAGTCAGCCGGTGCAGGAAGTAGCTCTGGTCCTTGAGCGGGTCGAGGCCCTTGAGCAGCTCGAAGCGAGCGTCGCGCTCACGCACCCGGGCGTAGTGGCCGGTGGCGATGCACTCGGCGCCCAGCCGCATGGCGTGGTCGAGAAACGCCTTGAACTTGATCTCGGCGTTGCACAGCACGTCGGGGTTGGGCGTGCGCCCGGCCTGGTACTCGCGCAGGAAATCGGCGAACACGCGGTCCTTGTAGTCGGCGGCGAAGTTCACGTGCTCGAGGTCGATGCCCAGCACGTCGGCCACCGAGGCCGCGTCGAGGAAATCCTGCCGCGACGAGCAGTAGCTGGTGCCGTCGCCGGACGCATCCGCACCCTGGTCGTCGTCTTCCCAGTTCTTCATGAACACGCCGATCACCTCGTGCCCCTGCTGCTTGAGCAGGTGCGCGCTGACCGCCGAATCGACGCCGCCGCTCAAGCCCACGACCACGCGCCGCCGCGTGGTGCTCATGCCTTGATTTCCGGCTTGTACACGCTCAGGTCGGTGTGCAGCAGATCGAGCGGGTGGCGCCGGCCGGCCACGTGGTCCTCGATGCATTCCAGCACCATGCTGCTGCGGTGGCGCTCGGGGCAGGCGCGCAGTTCGGCCAGCGTCATCCACAGGGTGCGCACGATGCCGTCGTCGAGTGCGTGGCCGCTCAGCGGCTCGCCCACGGTGCCGGCGAACGCCAGACGCAAGTAGGTGACGTCCTCGTCGCGTGACGGGCGCTGGAAGCGACCGAGGTACACGCCGACCAGCGATTGCGGCGTGAACACGCGCGCGGTTTCCTCCAGCACTTCGCGCACCACGCCCTGCTCGGGCGACTCGGCCGGGTCGAGGTGACCGGCCGGATTGTTCAGCCGCAGGCCCTCGGGCGTGTGTTCCTCGACCAGCAAGAAGCGGCCGTCGCGCTCGATCACCGCGGCCACGGTGACATGGGGTGTCCAGCGATTGCTCATGGACGCAGATGGTAGCGGCGGGCTACCCTTCCGAGCACGCAGACGCCGGGTTGTGTAAGCTGCGCGGCTTTGCTTGATTCGGGCTCGCGCATCCTGTGCGCCCCAAAGGACGGAGTACGCACCCATGCAGATAGGGGTTCCACTTGAAACCACGGCCCGCGAGACGCGCGTGGCGGTCACGCCAGAGACCGTCAAGAAGCTCAAGGCTCAGGGGCACACGGTGCGCATCGAGTCGGGCGCAGGCGTTGCCGCCAGCGTGACCGATGCCGCGTACGCCGCTGCCGGCGCTGAGATCACCGACGCTGCGGGTGCCTTCGGCTGCGACCTGGTGCTCAAGGTGCGCACCCCCCAGGCCCACGAACTGCCGCTGCTCAAGAGCGGCGCCGCGCTGGTGGGCATGCTCAATCCGTTCGATGCCGCCGGCCTGCAAGGTCTGGCCGCCGCCGGCGTGACCGCCTTCGCGCTCGAGGCCGCGCCGCGCACCACGCGTGCTCAGAGCATGGACGTGCTCAGCTCGCAAGCCAACATCGCCGGCTACAAGGCCGTGATGATCGCGGCCAACGAGTACCAGCGCTTCTTCCCGATGCTCATGACCGCCGCCGGCACGGTGAAAGCCGCTCGCGTGGTGATCCTGGGCGTGGGCGTGGCCGGGCTGCAGGCCATTGCCACGGCCAAGCGGCTGGGGGCGGTGATCGAGGCTAGCGATGTGCGCCCGGGCGTCAAGGAGCAGGTCGAGTCGCTCGGCGCGAAGTTCATCGATGTGCCTTGCGAGACCGACGAGGAACGCGAGGCGGCCGTCGGCGCGGGCGGCTACGCCCGGCCGATGCCGCAAGGCTGGCTCGACCGGCAAAAGCTCGAGGTCGCCAAGCGTGTGGCCGCGGCCGACGTGGTGATCTCCACGGCGCTGATCCCGGGTCGCGCGGCGCCCACGCTGATCACCGAGGACATGGTCAAGGCCATGAAGCCCGGTTCGGTGATCGTCGACATCGCCGCCGGCCGTGGCGCCGATGGTCTGGGCGGCAACTGCGCGTTGTCGCGCGCCGACCAGACCGTGGTGGTCCATGGCGTGACCCTGGTCGGCGAAACCAACCTGCCCGCGCGGGTGGCGGCTGATGCGTCGGCGCTGTACGCGCGCAACGTGCTCGACTTCCTCAAGCTGGTGATCAGCAAGGAAGGCGCGCTGCAAGTCCCCATGGACGACGACATCGTGGCCGCGTGCCTGATGACGCAAGGCGCCAAGGTGCTGCGCACATGAGTGCACGAATGATGTTGCGCGCCAAGCTGCACCGCGCCACGGTGACCGAGGCCGACCTGCACTACGAGGGCTCATGCGGGATTGACAGCGACCTGCTCGAGCAGGCCGACATGCGCGAGTTCGAGCGCATCGAGCTCTACAACGTGAACAACGGCGAGCGCTTCGCGACGTACATCATCAAGGCCGCCAAGGGCTCGGGCACGGTGTCGCTCAACGGCGCGGCCGCGCGCAAGGCGCAGGTCGGTGACCTGCTGATCATCTGCACCTACGCTCCGATGACCGATGCCGAAGTCGCCGAGCACAAGCCCAAGGTGCTGCTGCTCGATGCGCACAACCGCATCACCGAGATTCGCAAGTTCTGACTCCCACCGACCTGGAGACCGCCGGATGGACATCATCTCGCCCACCCTGACCAACCTGATCATCTTCGTGCTGGCCATCTACGTGGGCTACCACGTGGTGTGGACTGTCACGCCCGCGCTGCACACGCCGCTCATGGCTGTGACCAACGCCGTGTCGGCCATCGTCATCGTGGGCGCCATGCTGGCCGCTGCGCTGACCGAAACCGCACTCGGCCAGACGATGGGCGTGCTGGCCGTGGCGCTGGCGGCGGTGAACGTGTTTGGCGGCTTTCTCGTCACTCGGCGCATGCTCGAGATGTTCCGCAAGAAGGACAAGAAGGCTGCGGCCACCGGGAGCGCCGAATGAGCCTCAACCTCGTCACCCTGCTGTACCTGGTTGCCAGCGTGTGCTTCATCCAGGCGCTCAAGGGCCTGAGCCACCCGACCACCTCGATCCGCGGCAACCTGTTCGGCATGAGCGGCATGGCGATCGCTGTGCTGACCACTGCCGCGCTGATCGCCAAGCTGATCCACGCCCAGCCCGCGGGCAGTGCAGCGGGCGGTCTGCCGTATGTGTTTGCCGCGCTGGTGGTCGGCGGTGCGGTGGGCTCGCTGATGGCCAAGCGTGTCGAGATGACCAAGATGCCCGAGCTGGTGGCCTTCATGCACAGCATGATCGGCCTGGCCGCGGTGTTCATCGCGGTGGCGGCGGTAGCCGAGCCTCATGCGTTTGGCATCGTCGCGAAGGGCGAACCCATCCCTGCCGGCAACCGGCTCGAGCTGTACCTGGGTGCGGCCATTGGCGCCATCACCTTCAGTGGCTCGGTCATCGCCTTCGGCAAGCTC
>NCFZ01000048.1 GCA_002281415.1 Burkholderiales bacterium 28-67-8
AAGGCCATCCGCCAACGTAGTCAATATATTCATGTGTCCAGTTTTCCGAGACAAATTCAGCCGCCAATTGTAGGTGGCGGTGTTTTTTCTCAACAGCCCTTTGCGGCACCTTCGGTCAGGTTGACTCGGCCTGAGCCGAATCGTTCAGATGCGTTGCCAGACAGCGGCAAAAAATCCGTCGGTGCCGTGCTTGTGAGGCCACAGGCGAAGGTTCGGCCCCTGGACCAGGGAGGCGGCCTGCTCGACGTGCGCCTCGCCCAGCACCTGCTCGGCAGGAACGCGCTTGAACTCTCGCGAGTGCTCGGCGCAAAAGGCATCGGCGATGTCTTCGTTTTCAGCCCGCAGCAAACTGCAAGTGGCGTAGACCAGCCGGCCGCCTGACTTGGTCAGGCGCGCCGCGCTGTTCAGGATGGCGGCTTGCTTGACGCGAAGTTCATCGACAGCCTCGGGCGATTGCCGCCACTTCATGTCGGGGTTGCGCCGCAGCGTGCCCAGTCCCGAGCACGGCGCGTCCACCAGCACCCGGTCGATCTTGCCGGCCAGGCGCTTGATGCGGTCGTCTCGTTCGTGGGCAATCTGCACCGGATGCACGTTCGACAGGCCGCTGCGGGCCAGACGCGGCTTGAGCGCAGCAAGCCGATGGCCGGAGGTATCAAAGGCGTACAGGCGCCCCGTGTTGCGCATCGACGCGCCCAGCGCGAGGGTCTTGCCACCCGCGCCAGCACAGAAGTCGACCACCATCTCGCCGCGCTTGGCGTCGATCAGCAGCGCGAGCAACTGGCTGCCCTCGTCTTGCACCTCGACATCGCCACGCATGAACACATCAAGCTTGTGCAGCGCCGGCTTGCCCTGGGCACGCAAACCCCACGGCGAATAGGGCGTGGGCGTGACCTCAATGCCCGCCGCAACGAATTCGGCGAGCACCTGCTCACGTTTGGCCTTGAAGGTGTTAACGCGCAGATCAAGCGGCGCGTTGCTGTTGAGCGACTCGACAAGCGGCCAGAAGTCATCGGCCACCTCGGTCTTCAGGCGCTCCGCGAGCCACTCGGGCAAGTTGTGGCGCAGCCGCTCGGGCAAGGCGGCGCGGTCGACGGATTCGACCTTCTCAAGCCACTGCGCCTCGCCATCGACCAGCGCCGCCCTCAGAAAGGCCGCATTGCCCTGCCAACCCAGCAGCACCAGACGGCGCTCCATCTCGCCACGGCCCGACTGCGCCAAGTGCTGATACAGCAGCCGTTGCCTGAGCACCGTGTAGGTGGTTTCAGCCAGCGTGTGCCGCTCGCGCATGCCCAGCGTGCGGTGCTGGCGGAAGAAATCCGAGACCACCCGGTCGGCCGGGGAATCGAATTGAAGGACTCGGTGGAGGAGTTCGGTGGAAAGTTCGACAAGAGCGTTGGGGTGCATCCGATCGATTATCGGCGACGGCCCTCGCGCTTGCCGATTGACCGCGCTACACCAACCACTGCGGCGCACCGCCGCGATGGCCGATGCGCCCGGCCCCGGTGAAGTCCAGCTCGCCTTCAACCCACCAGCGCACCACCCGCGGGTACAGGATGTGCTCCGCTGCCGTGACACGCGCCGCCAGTGTTTCTTCGGTATCGCCTTCCAGGACGGGCACCGCCGCCTGTGCCACGATGGGGCCGTGGTCCAGCTCGGGCGTGACCACATGGACCGTGGTCCCAGCCAGTTTGCAACCGGCGTCGATAGCCCGGCGGTGGGTGTGCAAGCCGGTGAACGCTGGCAGCAGCGAGGGGTGGATGTTGAGCATGCGCCCGGCGTAGCGGTTCACAAACTCGGTGCTCAGGATGCGCATGAAGCCGGCGAGCACCACGAGATCGGGCTTGAACGCGTCGATGGCACCGGCCAGCGCTGAATCAAAGGCCAAGCGGTCCGCGTGCGCGCGGTGATCGACGACAGCCGTGGTGATGCCCAGCCGTGCTGCATCGGCCAGCCCCGCCGCGTCGGGCCTGTTGCTGATCACGGCGGCGATGCGCGCGTTCCAGCCCTCGGCAGCGCAAGCCTTGGCGATCGCCATCATGTTGGAACCGCGGCCTGAAATGAGAATGACTAGGTTTTTCATGGGGAGTAGGAGGCGCGACAAGCCGCAGGCGCGCCGCAGTGTATCGGCCCGTCCGTCGTGGCCAAACCTACAATCACGACCCTCACCTCAGAGCGCGCCCATGAAACAAAGAGTCCTGTCCGGCATGCGACCCACGGGTGCCTTGCACCTTGGCCACTACCACGGCGCCTTGAAAAACTGGGTGCGCCTGCAGGCGGATTTCGACTGCTTCTATTTCGTGGCCGACTGGCATGCGCTGACCACGCACTACGAGAACCGCGAAGTCATCGAGCGCAACGTCTACGACATGGTGATCGACTGGCTGGCTGCCGGCGTCGACCCGGAAAAAGCCACGCTGTTCATCCAGAGCCGCATTCCCGAGCACGCCGAACTGTTCACCCTGCTCGCCATGGGCACGCCGCTCGCATGGCTCGAGCGCATGCCGACCTACAAGGACCAGATGGAAAAGCTCAAGGATCGCGACCTCGCGACCTACG
Source organism: Burkholderiales bacterium 28-67-8 (assembly GCA_002281415.1). Lineage (GTDB taxonomy): Bacteria > Pseudomonadota > Gammaproteobacteria > Burkholderiales > Burkholderiaceae_C > PBB1. Next base: position 2,557 of record NCFZ01000048.1, read on the forward strand.
GCTTTCTCGGCTACCCCTTGCTGCAGGCTGCGGACATCCTGATCTACAAGGCGGCGTTCGTACCGGTGGGCGAAGACCAGGCGCCACACGTGGAAATCACCCGCGAGGTGGCGCGCCGATTCAACCACCTCTACGGCCGTGAAGCCGATTCGGAAGCGCTGGCGCAGGCGGTGGTCAAGAAGATGAGCAAGGCCGATGGCAAGGCGTTCAGCGCTGCGCGCAAGGCCTTCCAGGAAACCGGCAGCGACGCCTCACTCGAGCAGGCCCGCTCGTTGATCGCCGAAGGCGGCGCACTGAGCGCAGCCGACCGCGAGCGGCTCGATGCCTTCCTGCGCGGCACCGGCAAGACCATCTTGCACGAGCCCGCCGTCTTGCTGACCGAGGTGAGCAAGCTGCCAGGTCTTGATGGCGCCAAGATGAGCAAGAGCTACGGCAACGCCATCGCGATGCGTGAAGAGCCCGCCGAAGTCGAACGCAAGGTCAAGCGCATGCCGACCGACCCGCAACGGGTGCGCCGCACCGACGCGGGTGACCCCGACCGTTGCCCCGTGTGGCAGTTCCACCAGGTCTACTCGGACGCGGAGACCAAGCAGTGGGCCGCCGCCGGCTGCAAGTCAGCGGGCATCGGCTGCCTCGAATGCAAGCAGCCGGTCATCGACGCGATCCTGCGCGAGCAGCAGCCTTGGCGCGAGCGCGCCGAAACCTATCTCACCAACCCGAAACAGGTGCAGTGGATCGTCGACGTGGGCACCGAGCGGGCGCGCACGGTGGCGCGCCAGACCATGGGCGAAGTGCGCGAGGCGATGGGGATCAACTACTGATCACACCCCCCGCCGGTCCGCGTTCACAGGGCCAGGAAGTGCTCGCGGTAGTAGGCGAGCTCTTCGATGGACTCGCGAATGTCAGCCATCGCGGTGTGCGCCTGCGCCTTCTTGAAGCCGTCCATGATGCCGGGCTTCCAGCGCTTGGCCAACTCCTTGAGCGTGCTGACATCCAGGTTGCGGTAGTGGAAAAACGTCTCCAGCGCCGGCATGTAGTTGGCGAGGAACCGACGGTCCTGACACACGCTGTTGCCGCACATGGGCGACTTGCCAGCGGGCACGTGCTCTTTCAGAAAGGCAATGATCTGCGCTTCGGCCTGCGCCTCGTCGACGGTGGACGCCTTGACCCGGTCGATCAAGCCGCTGCGCCCGTGCGTGCCCTTGTTCCAGGCGTCCATCGCGTCGAGTGCCACGTTGCTTTGGTGGACGGCCAGCGTGGGCCCTTCGATGCGCACGTTGAGTTGCGGATCGGTCACGATCACCGCGATTTCGATGATGCGGTCGGTGGACGGATACAGCCCCGTCATCTCGAGGTCGATCCAGATCAGGTTGTTCTCGCTCTTGGTCAATGTCGTGGTCATGTCTGAAGCTCCTTGTCTCGATTCTCGCCGCCCTACACTGCGCAGCCATGCCGCCAACTGACCAACCTTTCAACCCCGCCTCGATGCTCGCCCTCGTCTTCACGGGTACGCTGGTCATCTCACTGATAACAAGGTTCTGGCTGGCCAGCCGGCAGATGCGCCACGTGGCCCGCCACAGCGGTGCCGTGCCCGCAGCCTTTGCCGGCACAGTGCCTCTGGAATCCCACCGCAAGGCCGCCCGCTACACGCTGACCAAGGGCAGCTTCGGCTTGTGGACGATGGCCTTCAGCGCAGCGGTGCTGATCGGCTGGACGCTGCTGGGCGGGCTCGGTTTGCTCAACGATGTATTGCTCGAGGCCGTGCGCCCGCGCTTCGGCGGCATGGCCTACCAGTTGGCGCTGCTGACAACCTTCACGCTGGTCGGCTCGCTGCTCGAACTGCCGTTCGATCTGTACAGCACGTTTCGCATCGAGCAGGCCTTCGGCTTCAACCGCATAACCTGGAAGCTGTACCTCGCCGACGCCGCCAAGGGCCTGCTGCTCGGCATGCTGATCGGCCTGCCGCTGGCGGCAGGCATGCTGTGGATCATGGGAAGCACGGGTGCGCTGTGGTGGCTGTGGGCATGGGCGGCCTGGATGGCCTTCAACCTGCTGGCGATGGTGGTCTACCCGACGCTGATTGGGCCGCTGTTCAACACCTTCAAGCCGCTGACCGACGCGGCCGTCGAAGCCCGTGTGCAAGCGCTGATGTCGAAATGCGGTTTCACCGCCAAGGGCTTTTTCGTGATGGACGGCAGCAAGCGATCGGCCCACGGCAATGCGTACTTCACCGGCTTTGGTGCGGCCAAGCGGGTGGTGTTCTTCGACACGCTGCTGGCCAAGTTGTCGCCGGGCGAGGTCGAAGCGGTGCTGGCCCATGAACTCGGGCACTTCAAGCACAAGCACATCATGAAACGGCTGGTGTCGATGTTCGCTATCAGCCTGGCCGCTTTCGCCGTGCTGGGCTGGCTGACGGGTCAGACCTGGTTTTATGGCGCCTTTGGCGTGCAGCCGGGAATGGCAGCACCCAATGACGCCTTGTCGCTATTGCTGTTCATGTTGATCGTGCCGGTGTTCGGATTTTTCGTGTCGCCGCTGTTCGCAGGGCTGTCGCGTCGCCATGAGTTCGAAGCTGATGCCTACGCCTGCGCCCACGCCGATGGCCGCGATCTGGCGTCGGCACTGCTCAAGCTCTATGAAGACAACGCCTCGACGCTGACGCCTGACCCGCTGTACGCGCGGTTTTACTATTCGCACCCACCGGCCGCAGAGCGTCTGTCGGCAATGCCCTCGCTGGTCACGCAGGCATGAGCGGACCCGGGTTTTGAGCAAGGCTGGCAGCGGTGATACCGCGACCCAAACCGGGCTGGTCGTCTCAGGCTTCGGGCGTCACTACATCGTCGAATCAGACGCCGGCGAGCGCATCACTTGCCATCCTCGTGGGAAGAAAAGCCTGTGCGTGGTGGGCGATCGGGTTCGCTGGCAAGCCACCGGCGACGAAGGCGTGATCGAGGCGCTGGAGCCTCGGCGCAACCTGCTGTTCCGGCAGGACGAATGGAAGACCAAGGCGTTCGCCGCCAACCTGGATCAGGTGCTGGTGATGGTGGCCAGCGAGCCGGTGTTCAGCGAGTCGCAACTGGCCCGTGCGCTGATCGCCGCCGAGAGCGCCGACATCGAGGTCAGCATCTTGCTCAACAAGACCGACCTGCCGCAGATCGTGGCGGCACGATCGCGCTTGCAGCCCTACCTGGACATGGGCTACAGAGTGCTGGAGGTCGCACTCAAGACACAGCCTGAGGCCTCGCGTGCCGTGCTCGGTCCGTTGATGGACCAGCGCGCCTCGCTCGTGCTGGGGCCCAGCGGCACTGGCAAGAGCACGCTCATCAACCTGCTGGCTCCGGACGCGCGTGCGCAGGTCGGCGAGGTCTCGCAGGCCTTGAATTCAGGCCGCCACACGACCACCTCGACGCAGTGGTACTGGCTGGATGCCGAGCGCCGCACGGGGCTCATCGATTCCCCCGGATTCCAGGAGTTCGGGCTCAAGCAGATCGATGCGCAAAACCTGCCGGGGCTGATGCCCGACCTGCGCGAAGCGGCCACGCAATGCCGCTTCTACAACTGCACCCACCGCCAGGAACCCAACTGTGGCGTGCGTGAAGCATTGGCGCGTGGCAAGATCAGTGAATCGCGGTACCGGATCTACGGCGAAATTCGCCAGGAACTCGAGGGGACGCGCTGGTAGCGCGTGCATCGGTCCAGACCGTAGCAGAGGGACGAATCAGCCGATCAGGTTGGCCAGTGTCAGGAGGGCCAGCAACAGCATCCACAGCACCACTGAACGCCAGACCAGCCCCACGATGCTTTGCAGGTGACCCGACACCGGCGGCGTCCCAGGCGTTGACCCGTCGGCTGCCAGATCATCGGCACCAGCGCCTCTTGTGAAGGTCTTGGACCGGTCCGGCGTCACACCGGGCGCAGCACGGCCGCCCAACTGCACGCCAACGGCTCCCGCGGCGGCGGCCAGGATGATGCCTTCGTTGGGGTGCCGCCAGAGTTCAGCGTCACGACGCCAGCAGTTGATAGCCTCCTCGAAATTGCCGACCACCGCAAAGCCGAACGCGGTGAGCCGCGCAGGGAAGTGGTCCATCAGAGCGAAGAGCCTTTGCGACAGCCGCAGCAGCCGCTCATTGGCGGGCTCGCCCACCGTCTCGCTGCGATAGGCCCAGTAGCGGCTGGCGAACTCAGCCGTGCGGTAGAGGATGGCTCCGGCGGGCCCCATCCCGAGCGACGACAGCACAACAAACCAGAAGAACACGCCGAACACATGGCGGTGAGCGGCCAGTAGCGAGTGCTCGATCACATGGCGCAGCAACTCGGTGCGTGGCAGTTCGCTCATGTCGAGGTGGCGCCACTCCGTGAGCAGATTGCGCGCGGTGAACTCGTCGTCACGCTCGAGCGCATCTCGAATATCGGTGAAGTAGTGGCTGAACTGCCGGAACCCCAACGTGAAGTAGAGCACGGCCACATTCCACGCCAGGCCCAACAGCAAGCTGTAATGCGCGACGCCGGCGTAGACCAGCCACACCAGCACCGCGGGCAACAACACGGTGATCAGCCAGACGACCCAGGCGTGGCGCTGCTGCCCGGCATCAAAGGTGTGTGCTGCCCAGCGCAACCAGGACGTGAGCGCCGCGTGCACCGCCGTTCCGCGCTGCAGCGGCTTCAACTGCTCAAGCAGCAGCGCCAGGAGAACCGAGAAGAGACTCATCGCGCTCGATCATACCGACCGGCTTCGCCGCCTCAGGCGGACAGAAACCGGTAGAGGTTGCGCAGCATCGCGGCCGTGGCACCCCAAATGAAGTGGCTGCGCGGCGAGCCGTGCGCATCGTGCGATGGCCATGGCATCGAGAAGAACTCTCTGGCCTCATCGCCCTCGCCCACCGCATGCCGCCGGTGATGGGCCGGGGTCATCAGAAAGGCCAGGGGAACCTCGAAAACTTCCGAGACTTCGGACGGGTCCAGACGCAACGTGAAGTCGGGCTGGACGATCCCGACCACCGGGGTCACGATGTAGCTGGTGACCGTTGTGTAGGTTGGCAGTGATCCCAGCACTTGAACATGTGTCGATTCGAGGCCGATTTCCTCTTCGGCCTCGCGCAGCGCGGTCTCGACGGGTGACAGATCGTGGGGTTCCGCACGCCCTCCGGGGAAGCTGATCTGTCCAGCGTGGTCGCTCAAGTGCTCGGCGCGCCGCGTCAGCAGCACGGTCAATCCCGAATCGCGCTCAAGCAAAGGCACCAGCACCGAGGCATGGGCAGGCGATCGCTTGCCCAACGGCCGCTCGGCAATCAGTTCAGGGGTCCAGATCCGTGGCTTCGCAAACCGCTCACGCAGCGCATGCGCCGACAGCCTGTCGATCGGCACAGCCGGCAGGTGATCGTCGACGGACAGGACGGGCAATCGTTGTGGATCGAAGATGAGCGACATGGGATGGGGAATTGAAAAAGCCGCCTCGTGAGGCGGCTTTCGAAGTCAGGCGAAAACGCCGGACCGTCGGGATCAGCCCAACTTTTCCTTGATGCGAGCCGACTTGCCCGAGCGCTCGCGCAGGTAGTACAGCTTGGCACGGCGCACATCGCCACGGCGCTTGACTTCGATCGAAGCGATCAGCGGGCTGTAGAGCTGGAACGTACGCTCGACGCCCTCACCGCTGGAAATCTTGCGGGCGATGAAGCTGGAATTGAGACCGCGATTGCGCTTGGCAATGACGACGCCCTCGTAGGCCTGGACTCGCTTGCGCGTGCCTTCAACCACGTTGACGTTGACGATGACGGTGTCGCCAGGTGCAAAGGCGGGAATCGTCTTGTTCAGACGGGTAATTTCCTCTTGCTCGAGGGTTTGGATCAGGTTCATGGTTTCTCCGTGCGATCTTGCCCGCGTGTGTTGGCAGTATTGGGATTCCGGTGGGTGGCGCTTCCATGAGAAGCGCGCCGATCCGGGCGCGGCAGAGGATCGAAAAGCCTGCTAGTGTAACCGCAGAGCTCTCAAGAAAAGCTCATCTTGCGCACTCAATCGGCCTGCATCGCGGGCGGCAGCGATCAGATCAGGACGTCGCCGTGCCGTCAGCGCCAAAGACTGCTCCCGGCGCCAGCGCGCGATGTGGGCGTGGTTTCCTGACAGCAGCACCGGCGGGATCGGCAAGGTGCCGTCGTCGGTGGCGAGCAATTCGGGGCGGCTGTAGTGTGGCCCTTCGAGCAATCCGTCTGAAAAGCTGTCCTGCTGGTGGGACTGGGCGTCGCCCAGAACGCCGTCTTGCAGCCGGGCGACGGCATCCAGCAAGGCCAGCGCTGGCAGTTCCCCACCCGACAGGACGAAGTCGCCAAGGCTCAACTCCATGTCGACGTGACGATCGAGAAATCGTTGATCGATGCCTTCGTATCGGCCGCACAGCAACACGGCACCCGCACCGCTGGCGAATTCGGCAACCACCTGCTGATCGATCCGCCGGCCGGTTGGCGTGAAATGAACCACCGGTCGGCCGTCGACCGGCTCGCCTTCACGACCGGCACGAACGGCTGCGAGGGCACGCTCGAGTGGCTCGGCGAGCAAGACCATCCCGGGTCCACCGCCGTAAGGGCGGTCGTCCACACGGCGGTAGTGACCATCGGCAAAGTCGCGCAGCGGCCACAAGCGCACGTCGACCTGCCCCGACTCAAAGGCCCGGCGTGTGATGCCCTGGGTCAGGTGCGGCGCGAAGAGTTCGGGAAAAAGGGTGATGACGTCAAACCGCATGGGTGCGACCCTGGGCACATCAGTAATCGAGGCCCCAATCGACGCTGATGCGCCGCTGAGGCAAGCTCACCGAATCCACAAATGCAGCAACGAATGGGATCAGTCGCTCCTCGGCACCTTCGGCGCCGTTGGCTGGTAACACGCGGATCACGCTGTGCGGGCCGGTGTCGATCAGGCCCACGACGTCTCCGAGGTGCTCGCCCTCGCGGTTGAACACGGCCAACCCGAGCAGATCGACCCAGTAGTACTCGTCCGGACCAGCGGTGGGAAAGCTGCCGCGAGAAATGAACAGCCGCGCACCACGCAAGGCCTCGGCACCGACGCGATCGGAAACGTCCTGCGCCTGAGCCACGACCCCGTCACCGTGGTTCTTCACTGCCACGATCTTGAGCAGCGGGGGCAAACCGGCAGTCCTGACGCTTCCGGCAGGCCCCACCGACTCGGACGCCCTGACAAACCAGCGCCGCGAAGAAAACAGCGCCTGCGGGTCCGAGGAAAACGGCTTGACCTTGAACCAACCCTTGACACCCCAGGCGTCGGTGATGCAGCCGACCTCGATGGCGTCTTCTGGCCAGGCCAGCGCCTGGCCAGCGTCATCCATGGACGCGTTCAGACCGCAGAGGCTTTGGCCTGGTCGATGAGGCGAGCCACCGTGGGAGACATCTGGGCGCCGTTGCCGGTCCAGTACTCGACACGATCGAACGCCACACGCAGCGGCTGCTCGGCACCAGACGCGACCGGGTTGTAAAAACCGACGCGCTCGATGAAGCGGCCGTCGCGGCGCACGCGAGAGTCAGCCACGACGATGTTGAAAAAAGGGCGCTTCTTGGCGCCGCCACGAGCAAGTCGAATCACAACCACGTTGTTTCCTTGAATGATGGGTTGCCCGCCGCATCCGGGAGACACTCCGGTCGAGCAGAACAGAAAAACGGACGGCCACAAGGCCTCCAAAAGCTCCGTGCCGTAGATACGCCGGACCTCACGCCCCGGCAAACACCGATGGCAAAAGAATGACAGCCGTCACGAGAACCCTCGATTGTAAACTGGCACTCCACAAACGCCCAGCACCGTGACATCAACTTCAGTCCAAATCAGCCACCTCGCGGCCGCAGTCCACACCATTCGCTTCACTCAGCAGGGTCAAATGTGATCGCAACGTCGACAACACCCACGGCAGTCACGAAGTCGAAAACCTGGGCCACCTGGATCGCCATCGTTGGCGGGAGCCTCGGCTGGCACCGTTTCTACCTGCATGGATTTCGCGACATCCCCGGTTGGCTGCATCCAGCACCCACCCTCATCGGCCTCTACGGGGTGATGCGCATGCGCTCGCTGGGGCAAGACGACCAACTCGCCTGGGTGCTGATCCCACTGCTGGGTTGCACAGTCACGGCCGCGATGCTCGCGGCCATCGTCTACGGTCTCACGTCCGACGAGAAATGGAACGCTCGCTTCAACCCGGAATCGGCTGCGTCGCACGGCGGCCTCAGCGCCATCCTTGGTGTGATGCTGGCCCTGCTGGTTGGCTCCGGCGTACTGATGGCCACGATTGCCTTTGCGGCACAGCGCTACTTCGAACATGAGGCCAATGCCGAGATCAGCGCACCTGCTCAATCAGTTGCCCCGACACCGCCGGCAGCAGCGAACGGATAGCGCCCCGGCCCGGAACAAAAAGATCCGGCGCCAGCGTTGCCAAGGGCAACAGCACGAAGGCTCTCTCGTGCAGGCGCGGATGGGGAACGGTCAAATCCGGGGTGTTCATTGACACCTGCCCGTGCATCAGCAGGTCGAGGTCCAGGGTGCGCGGCGCATTTCGGTAGGGACGCTGGCGCCCGTGGCATGCCTCTATGCGCTGCAGTTCGGCCAGCACCGACTGCGGCGACAGCGCGGTCTCGAAGCAGGCGGCCGCATTGAGGTAATCCGGGCCGCACGCATCGACAGGGCCGCTGCTGAACCACGGGGAGCAGCGGTGCCCGTGCGTGCCAGGCAGCTGCTGCAAGTCGGAGTAGGCGGCACTCAGCGTTGAGCGCACATCGCCCAGGTTGGCCCCCAGACCGACGTAGACAGTGACCTCGATCACGCGGCCTCGGTATGGCCCTCGGCGGAGCCCCCTGTGCCCCCCTCGCCTGCGGGTTTGCGGCGCCGGCGGCGGCGCTTCTTGGCTGGATCAGACGGGGTCGTCGACAGCGCTTCGCCGGCTGGCACGCTGTGGCGCCGGGCGACATCCTGCTCGCGCGCCACATCCATCAATCGACGGCGTTCGTCCTCGTCAGCCAGGGAGAACTCTTCCCACCAGTGGGCCAGATCACCGGCAGCTTCCCCTGCGTCGGCCCGCAGACGCAAGAAATCGAACCCGGCGCGAAATCGCGGTTGCTCGACCAGCGTGAACGGCGCATTGCCCACCCTGCGCTCAAAGCGCGGCTGCATGAGCCAGATCTCGCGCATGTCACCGGCGAGCTTGCCACGACCGGAGATGTCGCCGATGCGCGCATCGAAGACCGCTTCCACCGCCTGCTGCAGCGCGGCGAAGGCAGGCTCGCCAGCAGCCTTCAGTTGATCCCAGCGCGACTGCACTTCGTGCCACAGCATGCAAGCCAGCATGAAGCTCGGCGCCACCGGCTTGCCTTCAGACACGCGCCGGTCGGTGTCGGCCAGCGCCAGGCGCACGAACTCGCGGTGCGCCGGGCTGCCTCGGGTTTCATCCAGGAGCGTGTCGAGCACGGGGAACGTGCCGCGATGCAAACCCTGCTTGCGCAATTCATCCAGGCTGGCCAACGAATGGCCTGTCTGAAGCAACTTGATCATTTCGTCGAACAGACGAGATTGAGGCACGTTTTCGAGCAGCGCCGACATCGCCTGGATCGGCGAGCGCGTCTTGGGTTCGATCTCGAAGCCCAGCTTGGCGGCGAAACGCACCGCACGCACGATGCGCACCGGGTCTTCGCGGTAACGCGTCTCGGGGTCGCCAATCATGCGCAACAGCTTCTTCTTGGCGTCCTTGATGCCGCCGTGATAGTCGACCACGATCTCGCGAACCGGGTCGTAGTACATCGCGTTGACGGTGAAGTCGCGCCTGGCAGCGTCCTCGATCTGCGGGCCCCAGACGTTGTCACGCAACACCCGGCCCTCGGCATCGACCACATGGCTCTTGCCGGCCATCTCGCCCTTGGAAGTCTTTTCGTTGCCGGCCACCTGATCAGCAGCCGCTGCATCCATCAGGGCCCGGAAGGTCGACACCTCGATGACTTCGCTCAGCCCGAGGTCCTGCCGGCCGCGACCAAACACCACGTGCACGATGCGAAACCGTCGGCCGATGATGAAAGCGCGCCTGAACAGCGCCTTGACCTGCTCGGGCGTGGCATCGGTGGCCACATCGAAGTCCTTCGGGCGCAACCCGAGCAGCAGGTCGCGAACCGCGCCGCCCACGATGTAGGCCTCATGCCCGGCATCGACCAATGTCTGCACCACCTTGAGGGCGCGATGATCGACCAGCGTGGCGTCGATCTGGTGATCCGCCTTGGCCACCTCGACGCGTTTGCCGTGCGGCACCTTCGCCGCCTTCGTCTTGGCCGGCTTACCCATGAGCTTGTCGAGAAACTTCTTGATCATGTGAACAGGTTCAAAGTGCGCCACCCCCGCTGGCCGGCGAGCGCTGACAGCGCGGGGGATGGGTTGGTCGCCACGGGGTCTGTGGCTTTTTCGAGCAGGGGCAGATCATTGAGCGAATCGCTGTAGACCGTGACCCGCCCGAAGTCACCCCACGACGCACCTTGCACAGCCAGCCACTCCTCGACCCGCCGGACCTTGCCCTCGCGGTAACTCGGAACACCCTCGATGCGCCCCGTGATGCTACCCCGCGCGTCGCGCTCAAGCCGCATGGCGATCAGATGCTCGATGCCGAAGGCCGCCGCAATCGGCGCCGTGACGAACTCATTGGTGGCGGTGACCAGTGCCACGCGGTCCCCGTCCGCCTGATGCCGACGCACCAGGTTGCGGGCGCTGTCATGAAGGTGAGGCTCGATCACCCGCTGCATGAACAAGCGGTGGGTTGCTTCCAGTTCCTCGCGGCTGCGCTCGCGCAGCGGGCGGGTGGCGAACTCGATGTAGCCATGGACATCCAACTGTCCCGCCTTGTACTGGGAAAAGAAGAGGTCGTTGTCTCGTCGGAAGCTCGGCTCATCGACCCGTCAGCATCTGCCGCAGCAAGGGCACGGTGATCGCGCGCTTGTGAATCAGCGCAAATTCGTCGAGTCGATCGAGCTGGCCCATCAGATGCTTCAAGTCACGGGCAAAGCGGTGCAGCAAGTGGTCGATCACCTCGTCTGACAGGAACAAGCCACGGCGATCGGCCTCACGCCTGAGCGCGCCGCGAGACTGTGCCTCGGACAACGGCTGAAGCGCCAAGACATGGCCCCAGCCCAGGCGAGAGCGCAGATCGTCGCGCAAAGGCAGATCAACCGGCGGCACGCGGCCAGCCGCGGCCAAGGGCACGCCGTGCGAGGTGGCCTCCACAAACAGGGCAAACGCAGCTTGCTGCTGCGCCACGCTCAACTCGTCACAGCCGTCAAGCACCAGCAAGCTCCAGGCCTCATCAAAGGCCCAGGGAGCTAGGTCCGACGGGCCGAACCAGCCGAGGGTTCCGCCCGAATCCTGCCTTTCGAGTGCCATGGCCTTGAGCAGATGGGTCTTGCCACAACCCTGCGGCCCCCACAGATAGAGGGGCGCCGAACCGGGCCGGATGCCACGCATTTGCTGCAGCGCCATCGCGTTGTCGCCAGGCAAGAACGATTCGAAGCTTTGCACCGAGTCGGTGGCAATGGGCAGGGGGATTTGTTTCATCAACTCAAGGCCGAGCGCAAGTCGTGACAACTTGCGCGCCCATCCAATGCGGCTTCAATACAGGCGCGGCGGCAAATCCCGGCGCAGGTGAGCGAGCTGCTCGACCAGGAAAAACCGGTCGTCCGCATCCGGTCGATGCTTCAAGTAAGCCTCGAGGTCCGCGATGGCCTGAGTCGGACGGTCAAATTCCATACAGGCCAGAGCGCGGTCCCGGCGTTCCTCGATGGCGTGGGGCAACAGCACCACGAGCCGGTCCAGCACCGGCAGCAGCCGGGACCAGTCCTCGGAGGTACGGTGGATTTCCTTCAGGTTTCGCAGCATGCGGGCGAGTGTCTCGCGAGCCGGTGCCGGCTGCAGGAAAAACGACAACGGCGCGTTGGACTCACCCATCAACGCCTGACTGCGCCGGTAAGGCGTCAACCGATCTTCGAGGTCATCACCGGACAAGGACTGACCCGTGAACGGGTCGATCACCACATCGCCGATCTGTGCCCCTTGAGCCAGACTGACCTTGACCAGGAAGTGCCCCGGGAAAGAAACCCCATTCGCGTTCAGGCCGATCTGCAAGGCCAGCTCGACGTAGATCGTTGCCAGCGTGATCGGGATGCCTCGGCGCCTGAGCAGCACCTCATGCACATAACTGTTGCAGGGGTCGTAGTAGTTGTTGACGTTGCCGCCAAAGCCCAGTTCCTGAAAAAAGTACTGATTGAGCAGCCGCACCTTCTGAAGGGCCGCCAAATCGGCTGGAATGCGCCGCTTCAACCTGTCGGCGAGCGCATCGATATCCGACAGCACCGCCTGCGTGTCGAGGCCGGGATACTCATCCTGGGCGATCGAGACGGCAGCCTCGAGCACCGAGAAACTGGCATCTTCGGCCACCAGGGAGGTGAAATATTCGAGCGCGGTCGGCGTCTCGAAATGCAGGGTTCCGGGCATGTTTCCAGTGTAAGGGCCGAGACCGTGCGGGCAGTTCGAATCAGCCCCGGCGGGCAAAGTCGCCGAGGCGGATCCCGGTCAACCGCAAGGCTGCAAAGTACAACGCGGCAGCGCCCGTCAAGCAACTGACGAGCAACCCCACCCGCAACAGCCGCTGCGAG